>NZ_JAIQXR010000029.1:0-51587 GCF_020166615.1 Sphingobium sp. 3R8
GGGATCGCCGCTACGTTGATTTGAAGACTCTTGGTCCACCTGTTGGGCCTTCCCTCACAATGGTCCCGCAGCCGATCTTCAACGTGTTCCGGCTCCCAAACGGCCGCGCATTCTAAGCCTTCGCATTCCGCGAGGGGCGCGGCTCGCTCCCAGTTCGTTCGCGCGAAGGAAGAGTGATAGAGCGCCAGACGGCCCGTGATCGCGTCCTGCTTATAGAAGAACGGCTCTTCTTGGTTCTCTGGCGCAAGCGCTGCTTTCTCGACCACCGACCAACGCCCCCGCGTGATCGCATGGTTTGCTACCCACAGGCGGAACAGGATGGGCAGAACCACAATCTCCTCAGGTGTCAGATTATTCGCAAAGCAGCCTTTGAAAAACACGATCAGTGGTTCAGCCGCGACCTGAGCATATGAACGTCGGCCATCGTCGAGATCAATTGCAAGGAGATCGCCTTCACGGCGGCGGACGTTCTTGGGAGGCTTCATAGTTCGAGCTATCCGAAAACGCCTTCGATATGCAACGTCCGCAATAGCGGGTTGCCACTTCAGAACCCGACAGTCCCTAACCACCCAAATCAGTCCACCGCGCCCGCATCCTCCAGCCCCTTCGCCGCGCGCACGCCCTGGCGGCCGCGCTGTGCCAATGCTTGTTTCAGCGCGGTCGGATGCGGAGCGATCAGGAAGCCGAAGCTGACCGTGCCATGTTTCGTTTCAACCGCATGGTGCAGGCGGTGGGCCTGGACGATGCGCTTCATGTAGCGCGAGCGCGCGACATAGCGGTGCTTCACCCGCTGATGCACGATGATGTCGTGAAAGCCCAGATAGATGGCGCCATAGGCGGCGATGCCCGCGCCGACCGCGGTCGCCCAACTGCCCCAGCCCCATTGCACGCCACCGAGCAGCAGCAGGATGGAGGGCAGGGCGAAGATCACGAAATAGAGGTCGTTCGCTTCCCAAAAGCCGGTACGCGCGCTGTGATGGCTGGCGTGGAGGAACCAGCCGGGGCCGTGCATCACCCAGCGGTGCATGACATAGGCGAACCCCTCCATCGCGGCGATCGTGGCGAGGACGAGGAGCAGGAGGGTGAGGGGCGACATCAGGGCAATATAGGGGCGGCGGGGGGCGGTGGCGACCCCGTAATGATCCATGAGCGCCGTCCTTCATCCGTTCGTTCGAGCGACACCATGTCGCCCCGTTCGGCCCGGACGGATTCGCAGCCTGTGTCGCGCACGCGAAAAGGGCCGCGATCGCTGGCGCGGTCGCGGCCCGGTTCACCCCCGAAAGGCGTGTCGGATCAGAAGGCCGCGGTCAGCGTGCCGACGACGCCGGCCTTGCTGATATTGTGGCCCGCCGGCGAGTAGAGCGACTTGTCGGTGTCGACATAGGAGACGCCAAAGGTCAGATGCTGCCAGGTGTAGGTCGCGCCGATATTCCAATCGGTATAGCCCTTGCCGATGGTCAGGTAGCTGGGGCCGAAGCTATGCGCCAGATGCGCCGACACGCCCAGCGGGGTGTTGGGGATCGAGGCCGACAGGTCGCCCGCGACGTAGAGATTGTCTTCCTTGCCGTTGCCGACGGACAGCGCCTTCGCCTTGGGGGCGTAGTTGACGGTCAGCTTGGCTGTGGCGGGGCCGAAGGTGCCCTTGACCGAGGCATAGGGCTCGACGAAGTCGGTGTTGAGACCGGCATTGCCCGGATAGTAATAATAGAGCACGCCGACGTCGATCGTGGCGGCGCCGACCGTGGTCGTATAGCCGCCGATCAGGTCGAGTTCCTGGTCGGAGCCGGCCGCGACATAATCGTCGATCGAGCTGCCCCAGACCGACGCGTAGAAGCCCGAAGCGTGGCTGACGGTGATGCCGCCCTGCAGCGCGAACTTCTTGTTGGTCTGCGAAATGCCGCGGAAGCGATAGTCGGTGACGACGGCCGCGTTGCCGGTGACGGTGATCTCGGGCGTGGGCTCGTCCTGGGCCATGGCAGGCGCCGAAACGGCGGCGAGCGCGCCGACAAGAGCGCCGAAAAAGACGGGGGCCGAGAGGCCGAGAATGGACTTACGCATATTAATCCCCTTGATGGTTCTGCGATCGTCCCGCCTGCGTCCAGGCGCCCGCCTCTATGCTTCCCCCGCTCGGGATGGGCCGGCTGCCTCAACATGTGTGGAAATGCCTGTCCTCATTGCGCTGCACAAGATTTTATTGCTCGCCAATGTCTTTTGCTGCCCTAATGTTGCTGGACTGCAACAAAATTCCGTTAGGGCCACGCGCGATCAAGCCCGCCGAGCAGGTCAGAAGCGCGCAATTGCTGGGGGTAGCCGCTTATGGTCGCCCTGTGTCGGGCGCGTGGTGGATGACGCGCTGCGGGTAGGGAATGGCGATGCCATTGTCGCGGAACAGCTGCCAGACGCGGCCCAGCACGTCCGACTTCACATTGCCCACGCCGCCTTCGGGGTCGC
The DNA here is from genome assembly GCF_020166615.1 of Sphingobium sp. 3R8. Classification (NCBI taxonomy): domain Bacteria; kingdom Pseudomonadati; phylum Pseudomonadota; class Alphaproteobacteria; order Sphingomonadales; family Sphingobiaceae; genus Sphingobium; species Sphingobium sp. 3R8. The sequence continues at coordinate 2,452 of NZ_JAIQXR010000029.1, forward strand.
TGATCCACACCAATATGTCATGTTCGACGCGGCTTTCCCCGAAACTGGTGAGCCAGACATTGGGCTTGGGATTGCGCAGCACGCGCGGGCTGTCCTGCGCGGCCTGGAGCATCAATTGCTGGGCGAGCTTGAGGTCCGAGTCGAAGGCGATGCCGACAGGGATGCGGACGCGGACGTTGCGGTCGGAATAGGACCAGTTCTCGACCTCCTGCGTCATCAGATTCTCGTTGGGAATCAGATGTTCCTTGCCGTCGCGGGTGATGACGGAGACGGCGCGCACGCCGATCTTGTTCACCCAGCCGAAACTGTCGCCCACGACGATGACGTCGCCCGGCTTGATCGAGCGGTCCATCAGCAGGATGATGCCGGCGATCAGATTGCCGAAGGTCTTTTGCAGGCCGAAACCGATGGCGAGGCCCAGCGCGCCGGAGAAAACGGCAAAGGCGGTCAGGTCGATCGACAGCAGATCGACGCCGATGAAGAAGGCGGCGACGATCACCGCGATGGCCGCGAGCTTTTGCGCCAGCAGCTTCTGCGTCGGATCGAAACCGTCGGTCTTCTGGATCGATCGACCGATGAGGCGATTGGTCAGGCGCACGGCGGCGAAGAGCGCGACGCAGGTGGCGGCGATCGAGAGCAGACCGAGCAGGGTGATGCGGCGCTTGCCCAGGGTGAAGCCGATGCGATCGAGCATCTCGCCCACCGGGACGATGCCGCCGCTGCTGCCGGACACGATCAGGATGAAGAGGATGAGCGCGAGCGGCGCGACCGCCCAGCAGGGTATGGCGAGGCCGCGCAGGATGTGGGTGGCGAGCAGCGCCACCGCCCCGCCCAGCGCCGTGCCGACGACGAGATGGGCGAGCGATCCGGTCGGCCAGAGAACGAGCGTCAGCGCCAGCAGCAATGCGGCGACGCCATGGCGCAGGATAGCGCGGACATGGCCGGCCAGCGCGTCGCCCAGCGGCGGCAGGCGATGACGCAGGCGCGGGGCGAGGGCGCGGCCGATGGCCCAGGCGGCGGCATAGAGCAAAATGGCGAGTAGCAGCGCGACCATCGGGTGGACGATGTCCGGGTCGCCGGGCAAGAGCGCCAGCAAATGGGTGGCGCCAGGGGTCATCGGCGGGGTCATTTTCTAGCCGGCATCCCGTATCGCCCGGAAGCGGGCGAGGCCGGCGTCGAGGTCCGCGATCAGGTCGGCCGGGTCTTCCAAGCCGATATGGAGGCGGACCGCCGGGCCTTCGGCGTTCCATATCGTCGCGCTGCGATAGCGGGCGGGATCGACGGGCAGGGCCAGGCTTTCGAAGCCGCCCCAGCTATAGCCGATGCCGAAATGGGCGAGGCCGTCGATCAGGGCGGCGCGGGCGGCCTCGTCGCCGCCATCGAGGATGAAGGTGAAGAGGCCGGTCGAACCGCTGAAATCCCGCTGCCACAGGGCGTGGCCGGGGCAGTCGGGGAGCGCAGGATGGAGGACGCGGGCGACATCGGGCTGGTCTTTCAGCCAATGGGCGATGGCGAGCGCGCTGTCCTGATGCTGTTGCAGCCGGACGCCCAGCGTGCGCAGGCCGCGACTGGCGAGCCAGGCGTCGTCGGGGCTGACCATCTGGCCGAAGAGATAGGCGGTCTGGCGAATCCTGGCGAACCAGTCGGCGGTCGCGGTCACGCTGCCCATCATCACGTCGCTATGGCCGACGATATATTTGGTGCAGGCGAGGATCGAGATATCGACCCCATGGCTGAGCGCGGGGAAATAGAGCGGCGTCGCCCAGGTATTGTCGAGCAGGGTGACGATGCCGTTCGCCTTCGCCCAGGCGGTCAGCATGGGCACGTCCTGCACCTCGAAGGTCAGGCTGCCGGGGCTTTCGAGGAACAGGGCGCGGATCGGGCCGCCTGCAAGATAGACATCGAGCGAGACGGTTGCGGGATCATAATAGATCGTTTCGATACCGTAATTATCGAGCAATTGGGTGCAGAAATTGCGGGTCGGGTCATAGGCGCTGTCCACCATCAGCAGTCGGTCGCCGGGCTTGAGGACGGCCATCAGCGCGCAGGCGATCGCCGCGACGCCTGATGGGTAGAGCATCGTGCCTTCCGCGCCCGGCTCCATCTCGGTGAGCGCGTCGGCAAGGGACCAGGCGGTCGGCGTGCCCTTGCGCCCGTAGAAGAGGCGTTCGTGGGTGCTGCTGCCCGCGGCTTTGCGCAGATGGGCGACATCGTCATAGAGGATGGTCGAGGCGCGCCAGACAGGTGGGCTGACAATTGCGCCGGGCTGGCCGGGCATCCCGGTCCATTCGGGCTTGCGGCCGGCCTGCGCGAGTTTGGTGAGGGGCCTGCGCCCATCCTTGCCGGATGCGTCTTCGCTCATGCTGCGCCCGTCGCCTTGGGCGTGACCGGGTCGAAGCCCCATTCCGACCAGCTCCCGTCATAGAGGGTGACGGCGTCGTTGCCGAGCGTTTCGAGGCCCGCGAGCAGGATCGCGGCGGTGACGCCGCTGCCGCAGGTGGTGATGACAGGAGCGGCCGGGTCGATGCCTGCGCCCTCGAACAGCGCGCGCAGGTCTTCGCCCGCCTTCATGCTGTTGTCCGGGTTGAACAGGGCGGAGGAGGGGAGATTGCGCGATCCGGGGATATGGCCCGACGCCATGCCGGGGCGCGGTTCGGCCTCTTGCCCGGTGAAGCGGCCTGCGCCGCGCGCGTCCAGCACCTGTTCCGCGCCGCTCGCGACATTGGCGATCAGCTCCGCCTTGGTGCGGACCTGACCGGCTGCGCGACGGGCGATAGCGGTGCCGGGAGCGGGCGTTGCCGCGCCGCTCTGCGTCGGGCGTCCCTCCGCCAGCCATTTGGGCAGGCCGCCGTCGAGGATCATTGCGGATTGGCCCAGACCGTAAAGGCGCATCATCCACCAGCCGCGCGCGGCGCTGTGGGTGGGGCTGTTGTCATAGACGATGATGCGGCTGTCGGGACGGATTCCCAGCGCCTGGACACGCTGCGTCATGAGATTGTCGGGCGGCAACATGCCGGGGGTCGGGTCGGCCGGATCGTTGAGGGTCGGCAGGTCGAGAAAGACCGCGCCGGGGATATGGGCGGCTTCATATTCGGCGCGCGGGTCGCGGGGGGTGCCGGGCAGGAACAGGCTGGCGTCGAGGATGACGAGGTCGGGCTGGCCAAGCTGGGCGGCGAGGTCTGCGGTGGACAGGAAAATGGTCATGCGGCGTCCTTCGGCCCTTGTTCGCGCCTGTCTTAGAGCGGGACGGCAAGGGATTAAAGGGCGTTGCGCGTATCAGGCCGGCGTAAGTTCCGCCGCGGCGCGGGCGGCGGGGCGGCGATATTGGCGCGGCCCCTGGTCCAGGCGGAGCGGGGCGAGGCGCTCGGCCGGCGGCTCCTGCTCCTGCCCGACGATGAAGGCGCGGGCGGTGCGGCCCTGTTCGACCGGATCGCCATCCTGCGGCCCCCAGCGATAGGCGGCGTCGAAGGCGGCCAGCGGGATCAGCAGGCTGCGCTGGCCCATCGTCACCGGCACGATCTGGTCGGGCGACAGGCGCAGCTCGCCCGCAAGCTGGAGCGTTTCGTCCGATGCGATCGATACGGCGCTATGCAGCGGCAGGCCGTCGTCGCCGGTGAAGAAGCCGTTGAGCAGGGCCTGCTGCTGCGCGCCGCCATTGCCCAATATGCCGCGCACAAGCACGTCCTGCGCCGGGCGGTCGCCGCGATTGTGCAGGATCAGGCTGTAGCTGATCGTGACGCCCATCAGCGAATAGCGCGCCTGCGACACGGTCATGTCCATGTCGAGCCAGGGACGCTCGGCCGGGGCGGACGCGGGTGCGCGCGCGGTGGCGGGGGCGGCGGGGGTGAGTCGCACGGTGTCGGCAGGCGGTGGTGGCGCGGCGGGCGGGGCGACTGGATCGGCTAAGGGTTCCGCAGCCGGTTCGGCCAGCGGTTCCGCGGTCGGACGGCGGCGGCGTAGCAGAAAGGCGGCGGCCAGCACGGCCAGGGCGAGTACGCCGCCGATGATCCAGGGCAGGGACAGGGGGCTGGCGTCTTCCGCCGCCGAAGCGGGCGCGGCGGCCGGTTCCGGACTGTCCGTGGCATTGGTCGCGGGCGTGGGCGGCGGCTGGAGCGTTGGCGCGCCCGCGGCGCTGGCGTTGGCCGGGGCGTCGTCGGGCGCGGGCTGCGCCGGCGTGGCGGCGGCGGGTGCGGCTTCGGGCTGGCGCTTCGGCTGCGCGGGCGGCGGCGTCGCGCGATCGGTGGGACGCGGCGCGCGGGGCGTTTCCGACGGCGTTGCGGGTGGGGCAGGGCGCGGTCGGCTGGGCTGCGGCGTCGGCTGCACCGTGACGGGCGGCGGCGTCACCGTGGGTGCTACGACCGGGGGCGTAACGCTGGGCGTGACGGGATCGCGATAGACGTTCAGTTCCGGGCCTTGCCGGTTGGGATTGGGCGCGGGCGTCGTATTGGCGGGCGGTAGCTGGAAGCCGGGGGCGGTGTCCGCCGCCTGCTGGGCATGGACGGGCGCGGCGGAAAGTGTGGTAATTGCCAGCAGCGGCGCCGCGAACGGCAACGGACGAATATGAGACCCCATGGCCCTGCCAAGGCACAAGAATGGCTGAACCGCAAGTGAACAATGCAGGCCGATGACATCAGGCGTGCAATCGCGTAGATGGCCGGGCATGACCGACCTTCCCACCGCGCCCCTGCATCTGGGGCAGAGCAGCGCCCTTCCCGCCAGCCCGGAAGCGGCCGTGCTGGATTATGTGCCCAATCCACGCCCCGGCAAACCCTATCTGGTACGCTTCACCGCGCCCGAATTCACCTCGCTCTGCCCGGTGACCGGCCAGCCCGATTTCGCCCATCTGGTGATCGATTATGCGCCGGGCGCGACGATCGTCGAATCGAAATCGCTCAAGCTGTTCCTGGGCGCGTTCCGCAACCACGCCGCCTTTCACGAGGATTGCACCGTGGGCATCGGCGAGCGGTTGTTCGCCGAGATGGACCCGATCTGGCTGCGCATCGGCGGATACTGGTATCCGCGCGGCGGCATCCCGATCGACGTCTTCTGGCAATCGGGCGAGCCGCCGGCGGGCCTGTGGCTGCCGGCGCAGGATGTGCCGGGCTATCGCGGGCGGGGGTAAATCCCGAACGGAGATGGGGCGGGTCGGCCCTGTTTGACAAACGGGCAACAGGGTTCGACCAACGACATGCCGGCCGTACGCCATCGCTTGACCGATGCAGCGAAACGGCCGATCCCGCGTTTATTGCGCGTGAGACATGATTTCATGCGCTCCCAAGACGTGTCGGAGTCTTCATCCTATGCCCCTCAAGACCATCCTGCCGCTGCTGATCGCGGCTGCGCCTGTCGCCATTGCGGCCCCCGCCCTGGCGCAAAGCGCGCCAACGCCCGGTTCCATGCCCACCGGCCCGGCCGCCGGGATCACCACGCAATTGCCGCGCGGCGCCGCGCCCAGCCATTATGCGATTCAAGTGACGCCCGATGCGGCGAACCTGAAGTTCAGCGGCAAGGTGACGATCGATGTCAGCGTCGCGACCGCGCTGCCAGCGCTGGTGCTGAACGCCGCCGACCTGACCGTTTCGTCCGTCATGCTGACGCCGGCAAAGGGCAAGGCGATCAAGGGCACTGCCAAGGTCGACGCGGACGCGCAGACCGTCAGCCTGGATTTCGGCAAGCCGGTCCAGCCGGGCAGCTACAAGCTCGACATCGTCTATGCCGGCGTGATCAACCAGCAGGCGAACGGCCTGTTCGCGCTCGACTATACCGACAATGCGGGCGCGGCGAAGCGCGCGCTCTTCACCCAGTTCGAAGCGCCCGATGCGCGCCGCTTCGTGCCGAGCTGGGACGAGCCGAGCTACAAGGCGACGTTCGACCTGTCCGCGGTCGTTCCCGCCGATCAACTGGCGGTCGGCAACATGCCGCTCAAGACGAGCAAGGATCTGGGCGGCGGCAAGAAGCTGGTGACGTTCGGCACCAGCCCCAAAATGTCCTCCTATCTGCTGTTCTTCGGCCTGGGCGAACTCGACCGCGCCACCAAGATGGCGGGCAATACCGAAGTCGGCGTCATCACCGGCAAGGGCAATACGGGCAAGGCGCAACTGGCGCTCGACGCGTCGGCCAGCATCCTGCCCTATTATAACGATTATTTCGGCGTCCCCTATCCGCTGCCCAAGCTGGATAATGTCGCGGGACCAGGCCAGAGCCAGTTCTTCAGCGCGATGGAGAATTGGGGCGCGATCTTCACCTTCGAGCGCGCCTTGCTGGTCGATCCGCGCTTCACGTCGGAAGCGACCAAGCGCCGCATCTATGAAACCGTCGCGCATGAAATGGCGCACCAGTGGTTCGGCGACCTCGTCACCATGGCCTGGTGGGACGATCTGTGGCTGAACGAGGGGTTCGCCAGCTGGATGGCGACCAAGGTGACCGACAAGCTGCAACCCGACTGGGAAATGCTGCTGACCCGCGTGGACGGGCGCGAGGCGGCGATGAGCCTCGATTCGCTCGCCACCACCCATGCCGTGGTGCAGAAGATCACCACCGTCGATCAGGTGAACCAGGCGTTCGACGCCATCACCTATCAGAAGGGTGAGGCGGTCATCACCATGCTGGAAGGCTATGCCGGCGAGGATGCATGGAAAGCGGGCATCCAAGCCTATATGAAGGCGCACGCCTACGGAAACACCGTGACCGACGACCTGTGGAAATCGGTCGAGGGCGCGGGCGCCACGGGGCTGGTTTCGATCGCGCATGACTTTACGTCGCAGCCGGGCATTCCGCTGGTCACCGTCGACAGCGCGGTCTGCAAGGGCGGATCGACCGTCCTGACGCTGAGCCAGGGCGAGTTCAGCCGCGATCAGAAGAGCAAGACGCCGCTGCGCTGGAACGTGCCGGTCAAGGCGCAGACCATCGGCGGCGAAGCGCAGCGTCTGATTTTGCAGGGCAAGGGCACGGTGACGCTGCCGGGCTGCGGCGCCTATGTCGTCAATGCGGGGCAGACGGGCTATTATCGCTCGCTCTATCCGGCGGCCAATGTGAAGGCGCTGGCGAAGGATTTCACCAGGCTGGCCAGCATCGACCAGACCGGCTTGCTTGCGGACAACTTCCAGCTTGGTTTGGGCGGGTATCAGCCGATCGGGCTGGCGATGGACCTGGTGGACGCGGTGCCCGCGACCGCCAGCCCCGCCGTGCTGGCGGAAGTCCCGGAATATATCAGCAGCGCTTATGACATGCTGGAAAGCGACAAGGCGGCGCAGGCGAAGGTGGCGGCCTATGGCTCGGCCAAGCTGGGGCCGGTGCTGGCGGATATCGGCTATGACGTGAAGCCGGGCGAAGCGGCACAGGCGCCGGTGCTGCGTCAGGCGCTGGTGGCGACGCTGGGCGATATGGGCGACAAGACGGTGGTGGCGGAGGCCAATCGCCGCTTTGCCCAGCCTGCCTTGCTCGACGGGCCGCTGCGCAACACCTGGCTGTCGATCATCGCCAAAAATGCCGATCAGGCGACCTGGGACAAGCTGCGCGCCATGGCCAAGGGCGCGACGACCGACCTGGAGAAGAGCAGCACCTATGCGCTGCTGGGCGGCGCGAAGGACGAGAAGCTGGCGGCGCAGGCGCTGGACCTCGCTTTGACCGACGAGCCGGGCAAGACGACGAGCGCGGCGATCATCAGCGCGGTCGGTTACGAGCATCCGATGATGGCGGTCGATTATGTGCTGGCGCATCGCGCGCAATATGAGGCGCTGATCGACGTCTCGGCGCGCAGCCAGGCGCTGGCGCGCCTCGGTGGCGGGTCGGCCGACCCGGCGATGGCGACCAAGCTGGACGCCTATGCCACCCAATATCTGACGCCCGAATCGCGCAAGGTGGTGGATCGCGCCATTTCCGCGATCAAGACGCGGATCGAGACGCGGGGCCGGTTGCAGGCGCCGCTCACCGCCTGGTTCGCGGGCAGGAAATAAGCAGGAAGGGCGGTGGCGCGATCCACCGCCCTTTTTGATTCAGAGGATTCGCCGTTCGCGCGCGGCGCGTTCCAGATCGTCGCGGAAGGCGGGGTGGGCGATGGCGATGAGCGCGCGGGCGCGATCGGCCAGGCTCTTGCCCTTCATGTCGGCGGAGCCGAATTCGGTGACGATGATATGGGTATCGGTGCGCGGCGTCGTGACCGGGCCGTCGAGCCAGGGGACGATGCGCGATATCGTGCCTTTCGCGGCGGTCGCATGGCAGGCGATGATCGACCGGCCGCCCTTCGACGCATAGGCGCCGCGCACGAAATCGAGCTGGCCGCCGGTCCCGCTATATTGGCGGCCGTTCACGAATTCCGAATTGCAGGCGCCCGACAGGTCCAGTTGCAGCGTGGCGTTGACCGAAAGCATGGCGTCATTCTGCGCGATGACATGCGGCGCGTTCACATATTCGACAGGCCGGGCGTCGAGCGTCGGATTGTCGTGCAGGAAATCGTAGAGCGGCTGGTCGCCCATGGCGAAGGTGAAGACCGATTTGCCGGGGTGCAGGCTCTTGGCGCTGTTGTCGACCACGCCTGCCTGGATCAGGCTGACGAGGCCGGGCGAGAGGAGTTCGGTGTGGATGCCCAGGCGCCGATGGCTCATCAGCGCGGCGCAGACCGCGTCGGGCACCGCGCCGATGCCCATTTGCAGGCAGGCGCCATCCTCCACCATGGCGGCGATGATCGCGCCGATCGCGTCGTCCGTGGCGTTGCGGGGGAGGGACGGGGTCTGGCAGAGCGGGACATGATGTTCGACCAGCGCAGCGACGTCCGACACATGGATCAGGCAGTCGCCATGGACATAGGGCATGGCGGGGTTGACCTCCACGACCAGCCGCGTGCCGCTGCGCGCGACCGCCAGCGCATAGTCGGTGTCGGTGCCGAGGCTGAAATAGCCATTCGCATCCATCGGCGAGACGGTGGTGATGAAGCTGTCCACGCCGATATGCTCGGTCAGGGCGCGGGGTATCTGGTGGAACGGGACCGGCAGCAATTCAGCCAGGGGACCGGAGCTGGGGTCGGATTCGGTCGCCAACAGCGCGTCGTTGGCGCGCTCCACGCCGCCATGGAACAGGCTGATCCGGCGGATGCGGTCGGCGAGGTCCGGTGCGAGGATCGCGGCGGCGGACGCTGCGGGCGCGAGCATGGCGTAGAGGGTGGCGTCGCGCAGCGCGCCGGCGCGCACCCGATCGGCCAGCGCCGCCGCCAGCGCGGGCGGGAAACTGACGGCGAGGCCGGCAGCGATCTGCGCGCCATCCGGGATCAGCGCGACGGCCTGCTGCGCCGACATCCGCTTCGCGTCATATAGTTCCTTGATGGTCATGCCCTCTCCCCGGCGCTTTGGGGCCTTGTCGCCCGGCGCCGCGGAGAGGGCAATCCACCTTTAGTGGGAAGTCAGCGTGGCAGCCCCAGCGCCTTGCCGATGTCGTCCCAGGCGACCAGTTTGAAATTCTGGGCGGCGGTCGCATTGTGGCCGTCCTGCGCCACGAACAGCCCGCCGGGATAGGCCGGGCCGAAATCGCCGAGCATCAGGTCGATGCCGTCGGTTTCCTCCGATCCGCCGATGGCGCCGTCCACCACGCGGAAGCGACCGACATAGGAGTCGTCGCTGATCCGGTAGACGACATAGGCATTGTCGCCCTGGCTGGACACGAGGACATAGCCGTCCTTCGCGCCGATCGGCGCGATGGCGACGCCTTCGGCATCCATGACCAGATTCTTCCCGTCGGCCGCGGCGATCTTCGTCGGCGTGGGCGATCCGGCGGCGCGCGCGTCGAAGCGCCACAGGCCGACATCCTCCTCCGCCACATAGAGGGTGCCGGTGCGATCATCGACGGCGCAGCCTTCCGACTGGGTGCCGAGCTTCATGGTGCGGACGATCGTGCCGGTCGGCATCGCGCCCGATGCGTCGAGCGCGACCTGATGGATGGTGCCGTCCTTCAGCACGATGAAGCCGTAGGTCGCCGCGCCTTCACGCGACAGGCAGACGCCATAGGCCTCGCCGGTCCCGGCATCGACCTTGCCCAGCGCCGTGAGCTTGGCCGTGGCGGGGTCGAGGCGGAAGAGCGCGAGCTTCGCGTGGGCGACATCGCTGCGGTCGGACGCGACGACGAGGATGCCGGGCTGGCCGCCGATCGTCACGCCGTCGCGCAGATCGACATTGTTGACCCGGCCCGCGTTCAGGAAATCGCGGGTCTTGCCGTCGAGGCCATAGACGTACAGCCCGGCCTTCTTGTCGGTCCCCACGATCAGGCTCTGCGCCGGGTCGGCGGCATTGCGCCAGATCGCCGGATCGTCGGCCGCGTCGGCATTGGCCGTGCCGACCGGGGTGGTTTCGCCGCGCGCGGTGACGTTCACCGCCGGCGTGGTGTTGGCGATGCGGGTCGCGACGGGGACTTCGGTTTCCGTCGTGGCGCAGGCGGCGAGGGCGAGAAGGCTGGTGAGGCCAAGGGTCAAACGGATCATGCGGGTTCCTCTTATTTGCCGCGGGCGACGCATTTGCCGCCGTCCGGGCCGATCAGGCCGGTGCAAGTACGCTGGGCGATAGTCGGCTCGGTCGTGTCGGTCAGGTGATTGCCGTCCGCCCGCTTTTCCAGGTCGAAGCCGTCATAGAGCTTGCCCGATGCGGTGAAGGTGCGAAATGTGAGCCGGTCGATACCGCCGTCATTGGCCACATCCACGACCTGATAGAGTTCGGTCGCTTCGGCAGTCCTGTCGGGCTGGGTGCGGGCGCGGTCGTTGAGGCCGTACATTTTGGCGCCGGTGACCGAGACGAGATAAACCGGCCCCTGGATCGCGCCATTTCTGCGCGCCGTGGCGGAGGCTTCGCGTCCCGCTTCGGAGGTCAGGCGGCTGTAGCAATGGTCATGGCCTTGCAGCACCAGATCGACCTTGCGCTTGTCGAACACCGGCTTCCACGCGGCCTTGATCTCCGCCGTGTCCTGCGGCCGGGCGCAGGTGAAGACGGGCTGGTGGAACAGCACGATATTCCATGTCGCCTTGCTGGATGCCAGCGTGGCGTCGAGCCATTGGGTCTGCTGCGCCATGGTGCCGAGATCGATCGCCGAGGTGCCGTCGAGGATGATGAAGCGTACGCCCTGATAGTCCACGAAATAGGTCGTCTTCAGGCCCGGCACGCCATTGTCGGGTAGGGCGAACTGGAGCGGGAAATAGGGGCCGAGCCGGCGGCTTTCCGTGCCGTCCGGCAGCGCCACGTCGACATATTCATGATTGCCGGTAGCGGGCAGTTGCGGGACGATCGACCAGTTATAGCCGCCCGCCTGGTTCCATTCGCCCCATTCGTCGTCATGGTCGAGATCGTCGCGCTGCGCTGCGAGATCGCCGGCATGGGCGACCAGTTCGATCCCGCCATTGGCGTGGAAGGCCTGACGAATGACGCGGCTGGCATAGGTCAATATGCCGTTCTGAATATCGCCCAGATAGAGGAAACGGAAGGGCTTCGCCTCTGCCGAAGCGGTGCGGAATTGCAGCCATTCGCTCCAGCCCGCGCTGCCCTTCAACCGATAGGCATAGACGGTGTCGGGAGTCAGATTGTCGAAGCGAATCTGATGATAGAGGGCCGGGCCGTTGGCGCTCTCCTTTGCCGTCCCGGCGCGGCCGGTAACGGTCTGCGCCTTTTCCTCCAGCGTCGGGCCGTCGACCGCGATGGCGATCTGCGCTTCGCTGGGCGACTGGGCGGCGTCGGTGCGATAGGCCACCGCCATGCCGCGGGCCGGATCGGCGGCGGGCGTCAGGATGATGCGGTCGGGCAGGCTGCGCGCGGCATAGGGCGTGCCGGTCGAGCGCGGGACGGGTGGCGTCGGTGTCTGGGCATCGGCGGGCGCCGTGCCGGCCAGCAGAGCGATGAGGGCGAGGCGGATCATGGCCTGGACTCCGGTAAAAGCAAAAAGCCGGCCGGGTAAGGGAACCCGGCCGGCAGAGGGGAACAAGGGGCGGATCAGAAGCTGGCGGTGACGCCGAACTTCGCGGTCCAGTTATATTCTTCATATTGCAGGATGCGCTTCGACCCGGCGTAGTTCTGATAGGCGAAATAGGGTTCGTTGGTGGCGTTGATCCACTCGGCGAACACGCGCACGCCCGGCGCGACCCGGTATTTGGCGCTCAGGTCGAGCTGGAAGTGATTGTCGACATAGCGGTCCTGATCGGCTTCGCTGCCCAGTTCGTCCAGATATTTGTCGCGATAGGTGCCGGCCGCGCGCAGCGAGACCGGACCCTTTTCGTAGCCCAGCACCAGGTTGAAGGTGTTCTTGGACGAGGACATCAGCGGGATTTTGCGCGGATCGCTGATGTCGCCGTCGGTCGGCACCGTGCCCTTGGCGTCGGTATAGGTATAGTTGGCGTTGAGCAGCAGGCCGTCGAACGGCGCGGGCAGGAAGCTGAACACCTGGCTGTAGGACAGTTCCAGTCCCTTGATCTTCGCCTTGTCGCCATTGATGTAGGTGGTCAGTTCCTCATAATCGACGCCCATGATCGTGCCCGGATCGGTGATCCGCTGTTCGACCACGAAGTCCTTGACCGACTTCCAGAAGAAGCCGGCGGTCAACGCTGCATTGGTGCCGAAATACCATTCGGCCGACAGGTCGGCGTTCCACGCCTGATAGGGTTTGAGGTTCGGGTTGCCGAAGGTCGCCTCGCGATCCTCGTTGATGTCGAAGCGCGGCGCGAGGTTGGACAGCTTGGGACGCACGAGGCTCTTGTAGCCGCCCGCGCGGAAGACGAGGTTGCGGACGGGTTCGTAGCGGACCGTCAGGCTGGGCAGCCAGTTGGTGTAGTTGCGGATGAAGCGGTTGGGCGTGATCGTGACATTCTCGTCCGAGTCCGTTTCGGTCAGGAAGGCGCGGATGTCGTTGCGGGTCTGCTCCATGCGGACGCCACCGATGACGCGCAGCGTCTCGCTGTCCCAGCGGCCCAGCAGGTAGGTCGCGAGGATGTCTTCCTTCACCGAATAATCCGACGTCGCCGAATTGAGGGTGGAGTCCAGCTCGTTGCGTTCGAAATTGGCGATGTTGTCGTAGAAGAAGTCGGTCGGGCCGGTGTGGCTGGGCAGGGGCAGGATGTCCTGGATGCGGTAGGTCTGGCCGCCCAGCACGTCGGCGAGCGTGTAGTCGCCGTCATAGTCGTCATAGACGTCGGCCTGAAGGTCGTAGCTCTTCTTGCGCCAGCGCGCCTTCATGCCCGTCTGCACCGTGAAGGTGCCGCCATCGCTTGCAAAGGCGCGCGAAATGTCACCCTTGATCATATATTCGCGGTCCTTCGAATTGGACAGCGTGGTGCGCTCCAGTTCGTTGAAACCATAGCTTTCGGGGTCGTAGAAATCGGCGGTGTTGCCGCTGACCGTGAAGGTCGGCTTCATCGGGTTGGAATAGTCGAAATTCACGTCGACGCCGTCCCCGTCGAAACGGGCGCGGAAACGGGTGGGATCAATCGAGCCATTCTCGCGCTCGCTCGATTCGGACCAGCTGCCGGCATAGGTGGCCTTCCACGGGCCGGTTTCGGTGACGCCGCCCAGGGTCAGCGACTTGATCCGCTGGCGCTCGAACCGATCCTTCATGCGGCGGCGTACTTCGATGCGGCCGTCCTCGTCGCTGAACTGGACGGTATCGCCCGAAGCCGATGCGGGAGGCTCGCTCATGATCAGGGTCACGTCGCCGCGATATTCCTGGTCGTCGAACTGGCTGTAGATGCCGCGCGCATAAAGTTTGGTCGTGTCCGTCGCGAGCCAGTCGAGGCTGAGCGAACCACCGAGGCGCTTGCGCTGCACGTCATAGTCGCGATACTGGACTTCTTCGGCATAGGCGGTGCCGTCGTCGGTCTGGTTCCAGTCGGCCGCCTCGATATTGTCGGTCTGGAACTTGCGCTTATAGTAGCTGACGCCACCGGCGATGCCGAACCGGTCGGTGATGCGGGTCGAAAAGTCGAAGCTGCCCTTGGGCGTCAGCGCATCGGCATAGTCGTTATAGCTGCCTTCCAGCTTGACTGTGTAAAGATCCTTCTTGCGGTCAAAGGCGCTGGTGGTGTTGATCTCGATCGACGCGCCGATGGTGTCGGCGTCCATGTCCGGCGTCAGCGACTTCTTGATTTCGATCGATTCGATCAGTTCCGACGGGATGACGTCGAGCGCGACCGAGCGGACGTCGCTTTCCGGTGCGGGGATGCGCGTGCCGTTGATCGAGGCGGCGTTGAGTTCGGGATCGAGGCCGCGGACCGAAACGAAGCGGCCCTCACCCTGGTCGTTCAGGATGTTGACGCCGGGCAGGCGGCGGATCGATTCGGCGACATTCTGGTCGGGAAACTGGCCGATGGCGTCGCGGGTCAGGACGCTTTCGACACCGTCGGCGGCGCGCTGACGGGACAGCGTCGAGGCCTGGTTGGCGACCTGGCCGACGACGATGATCGACGCGTCGATATTCGATCCGATCCGGATGTCGGCATCGACATCGCCGCTGGCGGGCACGATGACGGTGGTGCGGACCGGATCGGCGCCGACATAGCGGGCCTCGATCGTGTAGGTGCCGGGCGCGACATCGGGAAAGCGATAGCTGCCGTCACGGCCCGCTTCGGCGATGCGGCCGGTTTCCACGATGCGCAGTTGCGTCGATTGTAGCGCGCGCGTGCCGGTGCCGTCGGACACGGTGCCGGCGATGGTGCCGGCAAAAGCCGCTGCGGGGGTCGCGAGCGCGAGCATGATGGCTGCGCGGCTCGCGCCGCGAAGTAGGTGGTTCATCGATATTCTCCCTGTTGGCGCGGCAATGCGGCGTCGTTCCGCCTGCCAGTCGTTGAGGCGCGCAGTGGGAGATTGATGTTACGACTTCATTCCAGAGCCGTGACAGATCCGTGAATATCGCAGATATTAGACGGGGAAAAAGCGCGCGGCCCGGATCGGGCGGGCGTCCGAAGGTCGGAGGCTATTCCCGTTCCCGGCCCTTACCCACGTTGAGATAGGCCGCGACCGCATCGACGCTGTCGCCGACGATGTCGACGGCCTCCTCCAGTTCATCGGGCGACACGTCGAAGCGGCAGGTCCAGTAAAGCAGCGCCGCTTCATCATCCAGCGTGACGCGATCGACATCCCGATCCGGTTTCATGATGCGTCCTCCTGTCCCATCGGACAGGTACAAACGCATAAATGGCGGCGCTTTTCCGCTTCCCTTTGGGACAGGTGAGCGGGAAAGGCTTAGCTGAGCGGGCTGCTGGCCCAGTTTTTGAGCTTGGCGTAGAGCGCTGCGATAACCCCGGCGAAGATCAGGATCGCGAGCGGCACGGCCCAGGGATTTTCCGCCACCAGCGCCAGCGGCGCATCACTGTCGGTGCTGGCGACGATGCCCGCGAAAGCGACGCCGAACAGGCTTTCGCCGACGATGAAGCCGGTCGCCATCAGCACGCCCATGCGTTCGGCAAATTCCGGGTTCGACTGGCGCAGCGACCAGCGGTTGTAGAAATGGCCGATCACTGCGCCGACCGGGATCAGCAGGGTCAGCGCCATCGGCAGGTAGATGCCCATGCCGACCGCGAGCGGGGGCA
Organism: Sphingobium sp. 3R8; assembly: GCF_020166615.1. Classification (NCBI taxonomy): domain Bacteria; kingdom Pseudomonadati; phylum Pseudomonadota; class Alphaproteobacteria; order Sphingomonadales; family Sphingobiaceae; genus Sphingobium; species Sphingobium sp. 3R8. The sequence goes on from NZ_JAIQXR010000029.1 coordinate 17,993, forward strand.
GGCGCAGCTTGCCGGCGCGGCCGAGCAGTTCGTCGACCAGCACCACGACAGCGCCGATCCCTGCGCCGATGCCGATCAGCCCCCAGTCGAGATCGCCGCCCAGCACGCCCTTGGCCAGCGCGGAGATGAGCGCCGCCTGCGGCGCGGGCAGGGCATTCGGCCCGGCGCCGGGCGCGCCGGCAAAGCCGAAGGCGCTGTTGAGCAGGTCCAGCACCGGCGGGATCACCAGCGCGCCGAACAGCACGCCCAGGATCAGCGCGATCTGCTGCTTCCACGGCGTCGCGCCGACCAGCTGGCCGGTCTTGAGGTCTTGCAGATTGTCGTTGGAGATGGTCGCGATGCCGAACACGATCGCCGTCGTGAACAGGGCATAGGCGATCAGCGCCTGCGTCTGCTTGGGATCGCCGCCGCCCGATCCGTAGATGGCGGCCAGCATCAGCGACGCGCCCAGCACGGCGAGGATGCCGACGCCCGAAATCGGGCTGTTCGACGCGCCGATCAGGCCCGCCATATAGCCGCAGACCGACGCGATCACGATGCCCGCGACCAGCACATAGGCCAGGGTCAGGCCGATGACGGGCACGGGGTTGGCGGCGATCGGGCCGCCCTGCGCGAAGACCCAGAGCAGGAAGCCGATCGGCACCAGCGCAGCCAGGATGGTGCCGCCGACGATGGAGATAGGCAGGTCGCGCTCGGTAATGTCGAGGTCGGCGGCGTTGCCTGCCTTGCGCGTGGCGTTGGCGACCAGTGCGGAGCGGATGCCGCTGACGATGGGGCCGAGGATCTTGAGCAGGGTCCAGATCGCCGCGACGCCGATCGTGCCCGCGCCGATGAAGCGCGCCTTCATGCGGAAGGTGGTGCCGACGAGGTCGGCCAGGTCCGCGCCGGCGGGAACAGGCGTGGTCAGATAGGGCACGATGCCGACCCAGCTGATGAGCAGGCCGATGAACATGGCGACGCCGACCGACAGGCCGACGAGATGGCCGACGCCGATCAGCGCCATCGAAAAGCTGGTGGAGACCGACGTCGCGCCCGCGCCGAATTTGAAGAAGGTGGCGGCTTCTTCGGCCAGGATCTTCGTCTTGGCGATGATCGAGAAGCTGGCGGCGGCGATCGCGCTGGCGACGATCGCAGCCAGGCCGCGGCGGTTTTCCTCCAGCCCCTCGCGCGAACCCGCGCCGACCTTCAGCACTTCGGCGGCGGCGACGCCTTCGGGATAGGGCAGGTCGGAGCCGGTGACGAGCGCGCGGCGCAGCGGCACCGAATACATGACGCCCAATATGCCGCCCAGCGCGATGGTGCAGGCCGACAGCCAATAGGGGAAGCCCTGCCACCAGCCGATGATGACCAGGCCAGGCAGCACGAAGATGATCGCCGAGAGCGTGCCGGCGGCGGACGCGATGGTCTGGACGATATTGTTTTCCAGGATCGTGCCGGTCGCAAACAGCCGCAGCACCGCCATGGAGATGACCGCCGCGGGGATGGAGGTGGCGAAGGTCAGGCCGATCTTGAGGCCCAGATAGACGTTCGCCGCGGTGAAGATGAGGGTGATGAGCGCGCCGAGGATCACGCCCCTGATCGTCAGCTCCGCCATCGGCGTTGCCTTGCTATCCGTCGTCACCCGCATGTCCCCTTGGCTTTTTCTGGCGTCCTTGATCCGGCTGGTAATAATGTTGCTTGGCTGTGGATCAATCGGAAAGTGATATGCAACCGACTATGGACCCGCGATGGGCATGAGGACAGAGCAAAAAGGCGGCGCTGTTCAGGAAGTTTTGCCGCCACTCGTGCCGACCGGCCGGGCATGGTCGAGATAGGCGTCCACCAGTCCCGTCCAGCGCTGATAGCCGCGCGCATTCATGTGCAGTCCGTCGGGGCGGAAGAGCGAGGCGTCGGGCAGGCCGTCGCGCGCCAGCAAGGCGGTGCCGACGTCGAGATAGTCAAATTTCTCCGCTCTGGCGCGTGCTGCGATGGCGGCGTTGACCTGCGCCATCTTGGGCCAGAGCGTCCAGCGGATCGGGCTGGGCTTGAGCGAGAGCCAGACGATGGCGGCGCGGGGATAATCGGCGCGCAGCCGCTTGAGCAGGGTCAGGATGTCGCGCGATACGGCGTCAGGCGTCGTGCCGGCGGCCAGATCATTCTCGCCCACATAGACGACTACCGAGCGCGGCGGGACGGGCGGGAGCAGCCGCTTGTAATAATGGAGGACATGGGCCGTGGTCGCGCCGCCGAATCCGCGATTGACGGTGCCGATGTCGGTGAAGCTGCCCGCTATGTCCCACAGTCGGATGCTGGAGCTGCCCAGGAAGAGCGTGGCGTCGCGCATCGGGGGACCGGCGCTGTTGGCTTTGGCGAAGGCCTCCACCTCATTGGAGAAGGGGAAGGTCGGGTCGGCATTGGGGCCAGGGCCGGGGGCGGCGCGGGCGGGGGCTGGCGGCGGCACGGCCGCGGCAGGAGCCGCCAGCGCGCAGGCGAGCAACAGCGTCACCGCCGTGCGGCGCAGGCCCGCGGCCGGCAATCCGATGCCCGGGCCGATGTCCAGCACCTTAGTGGCGGTGGAGCGGGCGCAGGTGATATTTGCCGTCCGCATAGGGGCCGAACATGCCAGTGATGGCGGGATGATCGACCGGCTCGTCGCTGTCGTCGGTGACCAGATTCTGCTGGCTGACATAGGCAACATAGCTGGATTCGCCATTTTCGGCGAGCAGGTGATAGAAGGGCTGGTCCTTGTCTGGCCGCGCGGTTTCAGGAATCGCTTCATACCATTCCTCGCTATTGGCGAAGACCGGATCGATATCGAACACGACGCCGCGAAAGCCGAACATGCGATGCTTGACCACATCGCCGATATTGAAGCGGGCATGGACGATCGGCGGGGCGGTGACGCCGGCGGCGAAAATCTGAATCGTGTCTTTCATTCCCCCAATTTAGGATGCTGCCCGGCGGACACAAGAAAAATACCGGAAAGGCCGCTTGGCAAGCGCGATTTCATTCGCTAATGGCCGCCCCTCGACCGGGACGGCGCAGGCCGGACCTTCTGCGGAGAGGTGGCAGAGTGGTCGAATGCACCGCACTCGAAATGCGGCGTGCCCGAGAGGGTACCGTGGGTTCGAATCCCACCCTCTCCGCCAATAACCCCCATGCAAGCAATTTCATCCCCTCTCAAAGGGGCTGATTTCCGTGCGCCTTCATGCTATGTTCTCCCTCATGTTCTCTCATCTGTCTCCGCCTAATCGCGGGGTATCAGGGGGCATGATGTGGGGTATTGCTCGCAGGGTAGGGGTATCGAATGCTCACCGACGCACAGGCGCGAAAGGCGGCGCCCAGAGACAAGCCATATAAGCTCTCGGATTCCGGAGGGCTATATCTTTACGTCGCCCCCACCGGTCTGCGCTCCTGGCGCATGAAGTTCCGGTTCCAGAATAAAGAGAAGCTGCTGACATTTGGACCCTACCCGGAGGTTCCGTTGTCGGAGGCAAGGCAGAGACGCGACGACGCGCGCCGCCAGTTGCGCGACAATGAAGATCCGTCTGGCGCACGAGCCAAGTCCAAGGCCACAAAGGATGCCGAGCGGCTGGAGCGCGCCCGCAAGCTTTCATTCGAGCAGCTTGCGAGGACATGGCACGGGTTGCAGTCCCCGCGCTGGGCGCCGGTTCATGCAGATGATGTCATCACCAGCCTGTCCCGCGACGTGTTCCCGGACCTGGGCGATCGGGCGCTTGACGAGATCGACGCGCCGGCAGTGCTGGCCACGCTGCGCAAGGTAGAAGCGCGGGGGTCGATCGAGACAGCCCGCCGCCTTCGCCAGCGCATATCGGCGGTTTTCGCATATGCCATATCGGAAGGGTTCGCATCGAATGATCCGGCGGCGATCGTCACCAAGGCGCTCAAGCCGCTACCCAAGAAGGGCAAACAGCCGGCGCTGGTCGATATCGAAAGCCTGCGGAGCGTCCTGATCGCCGCCGAGGCGTCCGGTGCATCCCCGGTGACGAAGATGGCTTCGCGCCTTCTGGCGCTCACTGCGGTCCGCCCGGCCGTCGTGCGCGGGGTATCGTGGGATGAGTTTGAGGGTATCGACTGGGGAGGTGACGCGATCGGGCCCGGCATGCCGGTGTGGCGCGTGCCGGCCGCCCGCATGAAGCTCGTCCTCGATCGTAAGGACGAGGAAAGCTTCGAACATATCGTCCCGCTGTCCTGGCAGGCCGTCGACGTGTTGCGGGAGGTTCGCCGCCTGACCGGGCGCGGCTCGCTGGTGTTTCCCGGCCAGCGCCATGCGCACCGCCCATTGAGTGAGAACGCGATCGGCTACCTCTATAATCGCGTGGGGTATCATGGACGGCATGTACCCCACGGCTGGCGCGCGGCGTTCAGCACGATCATGAATGAGCGGCATCGGCCGGATCGTGCGATCATCGACCTGATGCTGGCCCATGTCCCCGGCAACAAGGTTGAGGCGGCATATAATCGCGCGCAGCACATGACGCGCCGTCGCGAGCTGGCGCAGGAGTGGGCGAATCTGCTGATGGAAGGAATGGCGAACGCTGGGGCACTGTTGGATGGGCCGCGCCGATGAGCGCTGTAGATCGTCTCATAAAGATGGCTGAGGTTCAGGATCTGACTGGTCTAAGTAAGGCGATGATCTATCGCCTTATCAATCGGGGGTCTTTTCCACAGCAATTTAAGCCTGGAGGCTTTGCAAGTCGGTGGAGTGAATGCGAGGTATTAGACTGGCGCGAATCTCAGCGCGTGAAACGGGGCCTCGAAAATGACGGACGATCAGACTGAAAATGCCGATGAGGTCCAGCAGGGCCTTTTTGTCTACATAATGCCCCCCGCGGAACACTGGTTTGGCTGGTACGATCTTTCAAAAGTGCAGCCAGACGACATTTTTCCTAGGCATGAAAGCGGATGGGATGTCGAGCGTCATCACCACGGACCATCCTTTCGAGCGGAGGTTGACAGATTGCTCTACAACGGACGGAAGCTCGCCGAGGGGACGTTGGGATACGATGGCGACATTGCCTCTGGCCCCTACCTATCTCTCCTGCCGGCTTTCCCGGTGTCGATGCCATTAGTTGCATGGACGCAAGGCGCGCGCGGGCTCGCGTTCGTTGCCAGCGCTATGCCGCTTCCCTATCTCGAAACTTTCAGAGAGGCCGCAGATTTTGCACCGCAGGCAGGCAAATCGCCCCTGCCTTTCTGATGGGGGGGGGCACGATGAAGGCGAACGAACAGGGTGACGCCTTCGGGGCGTGGCTGCTGAAACAGATCAAACGGGAGGACTGGATCGGCACGCTGGCTGTCCAGGCGAAGGCCGATTCGCGGTTCCGGGCAGTATCGACGCCGGAGGAACTGCGCAAGCGGTTGCAGGAGGCTGGTGCCGAGGGCGATCACTTCGAGGCGCTGGACGATGCCGAGATCGAATGGCTGAGCGAGTAGGAAATGCCGGCATTGACCGACTGGGAGCTATGGGCTGTGGCCGCGAAGGTCATGGACGCCGAGGGTGATGATGTCGGCGAGTTTCTGGTGGATCGCGTCCAGGCCTTAACCGAAGCCGGTGACCACGAAGGTGTGATGACCTGGCTGGCCATCGCTGATCGCGTCCAGCAGTTGCTGCTGGGCAAGCCGAGCGACCCCAAGGAACTGAATTGATGCTCCCCGCACGAATGAAAGGGGCGATAGAAATCATCGAAGGCCCGCGTCGATAATGGTAGAATAGCTCAAATCTGAACCATCAGGGATTCGCGGATGCAGACAGATGAGCCGAACGACAGCTTCATGCTATGGCTTCAGCGGCAGGTCAGCCGAGACGATTGGGTCGGCGTGCTTGCTGCCTTAGTTAGATCCACCCCCGGACTGCGGAGCAGTGGCACGCCAGAAGAATTGCGTGTGCGGCTGCAGGAGGCGGGCGTTGGGCCTGAGTATTTCGAAGGGCTGGATGAGGCCGAAAACGCTTGGCTGAGCGAATAGGAGGGGATATATTATGGCGACCCAAAAGACATTGCTGGCCATGAGCGAAGGGGTTGAACTGTGGCGAACCGACCTTGTCCAAGACGGTGAGGTGCTCAATAGCGCGTTCGTGCTAAAATCGCTCCGTACTCCTGAAAGTCCTGCCTACGCCTCCGAAGACGAAGGTCGTCGGGCCTATGAGGAAGAGGTCAAGCTGTCTGCGGCCAGCGACATCGTCCAGAAGCGCATAGGTCGATAAGTTGTCAGATTGGGAAATCTGGGCCTACGCCCAAAAGACTATCGAGCAGCATGGCGCTAAGGCTCCGCGGCATGTCGCCAGCCGCTTAGGCGAATTGGCAGCAGCCGGAGACATGGACGGCGTGCAAGCGTGGCAACAGATCGCCGCCAAGGTCGATCAGCTTATGGACTATCGAACAGGCAGGCCGCTCAGTAAGCAGTGACGATTATATATCGCTGAAATCATCCTTGGGCGGGCGAGGCGGCCAGTCGTCGTCAAATCCGTCATCGTGGCTGTGCGGTGGCGGCGCGGGTGTCGGCTTCTCCGGCAGGACAGGCGTGCTGCCGTCGAAGGTCGCCCGGATGACGGCGCCTATCGGCTCGTTCATCGTGTTGAGGTTTCCATGTGGACGAACTAGCTGGCCCGCTGCATAATGCGCGCAAGGGTCGCGCCTTACGAGTTTTCGATTGGGGGGGTACATGATTCGAGTATTGATCTGCGCGGCTGCTTTGGTCGTCGCATCAGCAAGCTATGCGCAATCCGAGGCAGTTGCCCAGGTTCAGGCAAAAGAGCTGCCAGCTTCGACCATGATCACGGTCACACCAAATGAAGAAATCACTTCCAAGAAGGTTGAGGTAGGAGATAAAGTTTCTTTTTCGACAGTGAACGACGTTGTCGAAAACGGCGTGACTGCCATTCCACGCGGATCGCAGGTCGTTGGTTCCATTACGTGGAAGACCGGCAAGGCGATCGGGGGCAAGTCGGGCAAGTTCGAAGTGAAGTTCGAAAGTGTTACCATTCGCGGTCGCGCCTATGCACTGCGAGGCGTTCACCGTCAGGAGGGCAAAGGCAACACTGCGGCGGCTTTGCTGGGATCGATACTTGTAAGTGGCCGTTCAGCTCAGATGCTGCCCGGTCAGATGGCAAATGCCTTTACTGTTGATCCAATTCCTTATTGATCGCGCCATCGATTGAAAGCCGGCGGAACACACAAGCTAGTGCGTCCGCCGGTCGATATCTCAATGGCAGGTGGCGCCCATTTCCTCCAGCCAGGCTGAGGAGGAGTCGTCCACCAAAAGGTCCACGCCGCGCAATCCGTCGGTGCCAGGGATTTCCTCGTCCAGCGACTGCTGCTTAAACGCATTGGCATATTCGCCCAAGGCGCGATTGCCGTATACCCGTCCCTGGCTCTCGATCTGATCAAGGGGCACCTCGCCCTCAATTACTGCGAGCATTAAGGCCGCCGCGGCATCGGCGGCAATGTCGAACGGCAGCTTCGTTCCCACCGCTCGGACTACTCGGCGCTGGAGGTTGCGGAGCTGCTCTGCCCCACGTTGCTTGCTGATGCTATTGCCCACGCCGGTAGCCGTATATCCGTGACGCTTACGCCAATCTCGTACCGTCTTTAGATTGACCCCCTCTTGGCGGGCGATGCTTCTCGCCCCCCATCCCATGTCGAGGAGCAAACGCCGAACGGGTGACAAGCTTGTCCCTGCTATGCGTTTGACGTTCGCTTCTAAGCCCCGGCAGCGACGCCAGTTGGCGATTGCGGAACGACCGACACCAATTCTCGTCGCGATCTGCCCGTCGTTTAGGCCATCTTCGTATAGGCTCAGGCGCTGCTGCTCTGTTCCAATCATCGATAATCTCCTCGCCGACGACATGCCGACGCAGGACGACTGCTCCCAATTTTGCTTTCCTTCTCAAGCTTTGTGACCATTTGTGGGTCGCAGGCGGCCAGTCGCGCGGTTCGTCACGGTGATGAGGCGATGTTGCGACGATCAGATAAACCGCCGCCCAAAGCCAGATCGAATCGTGATTGTGATGTTTGCTCGTGAGTTTGAGAATTGATCGCTCTGGGCTGATCAGGACTTGTCGCCAATGGATGAGGAGACGGAGTTTAATGCAACTCGACGCGCCGCGGCAGCGCGCGGCAGGATGGCCGTCGTAAGCCGCAAAGATCGGCGCTGACCTGCAACCCTGCTGCTGGTTACGGCCATCTACATCTTTTAGTAAACTTAATGTATTTAGATCGAGTGATGTCGTCGCATGTAAATCGTAGGGTCAGGCCGCGTGTCAGCGTATTCTTACTCGCAAGTGCATCCGGCTTTGAGCACGGTGAACCCTCTCGCCACCGAGTGCGAAACATCTCTTCCGGGGGAGTTTGCGTTGATGGCGCAGAACATCTGCGGGTTGGCCAAACATTAATGCTCGATATCGGTCGGCTTGAGGAGATTGTCGCGACGGTCGCTTGGACCGAAAACGGCCTCGCAGGAATGCGGTTCGCCGAAGAAATTGAGCTAGGGGACGCGACCGTGCGAGGGGGCATCGTCGGCCACCGCGGCAAATTCAGCCCGAGGTAACTGGAATACCAAATCCCAAATCGGGACGGACGTCATGATGGCGCCGCACCTCTGTATCCCTTATGCGTAGGCCACCATCTGGAGGCGACAATGACGGTCCGGGCTACAATCTTTATATGGGCCGTGGCGTTATGTGCGGCTGGAGTAGTCCACTGGCAGGACAATGCCATTGCTGCCCGCGCCGCGGTAACCGAAAATGGCGGATATCGGTCGAGCCTGCGTCGTGTTGGAACTAAAGATCGCAATCGGCGTAAAGCAGGTGGCACCGTCACCGTTCCTGACGGCAGCAACCCTGCTCCCCGCCTTCTTGTTTAGAAGGCGGGGCTTTTTAATCCATTCTTAATATCTTGGCGTGCTTCCTGTCGGATGTCTCCGCTTCCCCCCGAGGCTTGGGACAACTTCGATCGACCCCGGCGCACCCCCCACGGCGTCGGGGTCACTTTCTTTGCGGGCCGCCGCAAGGTCGGCACCGCATTTGCTGCCGGCGCGATTGTCAGTTACTCATCCTGTCGACTCTGGCATGGCCCCCTGCCGCCCCCACGCTGTTGGATGTCATGTCAGGGTCACCATCTTGAACGGCGTAAATTGGTAATTTATTGGTCGCCCGATCCCGGCGAATCAGAGCGTGACCCATTCGGTTTGTCGGGGTCACCCTTGATTGCCTTCACCAGCGCGCGCCCGGTGGCGACGAGATAGCCGACTCCCTCGACCAGCATCCCGACCTTGCCCAGCCCGCGCGCGATCTTGCCGATTCCCATCAGCTTTTGCCCTTGATGGCATCGGCCGCGGTGACGGCTGCATCCGCGACCTGATCGGCCGCGACGCCAGCAGCGCCGGGCGAGTTTGCCCCGGACACCGCAATCACGGCATCCGCAAGCTTGCTCGTCGTCGCAGTCCGCTTCGCGTCCAGCTCGGCATCACCCGCCTTCTGCGTATAGTGATAGGCGACGATGCCACCGGCAAAGCCGGAAAGCTGGCCGATCATATAGGTCACGATCTGCTCATTGCCCTTGGGGATCGGAATGATGAACAGGGCGAACAACGCGCCCAGGAAGCCGCTGATCAGCGCCACCCCGATCACATTGGCCAGCATCCGCAAATTGATGGGGCGGCCCAGCGCGAGCCGCGCGCGGCGCTCGCCGACGCGATCGAGATATTCCCAGAGCGTCATGGCAAATCGCCTAGATCATGAGTGATATCGACCCGCGACGCCTTGCGGAAGGCAGGCTGATAGGACGGCTTCAGCACCGGATAGATGATGACCTTGCCGTCGTTCGACCATTTGCCGTCGAAGAAAAGGCGACATTCCTTCTCCCGGCGGGACAGGATTTCGGCCGGATACCGCCACGACATGAAGTTGGAGCGCGCGGCGGTCACCTTGCCCTCGTTGAATAGCCGCACCCACGACGCCGTCTTGATAGCGCCGGTGTTATAGTGGAACGACAGGGCCGCCGCGAACTGCGCCTCGGTCAGTTCCGTCCTGAAAGCCGCGCGGACATCAGGCGCATATTTGGTTTCGAGGAGCCATAGGAAAATCTCGATGCAGCGGGCGACCGTCTGCGGCTTATCCTTGTAGCGTTCGACGTTATGGCCGGACGCGGACGTGACACCAATGCCCCATGTGCCGATGCCCTTGCTGTCCTTGTACCACTCCAAGACGATCGCTTCATGGCCGATCAGTTCCAGCGCCGTGCGACGGGTGATCTTTTCGGTCACCGCAGCCTCCCTTGTTTCAGTTGCAACTGGTTGGCGCGCTCGTGCCGCCAGTGGCGGGTCATGCGGCCGATGAAGTAGAGCAGCACGCCGATCGAGAAGAGTGTCGTCGCCCAGCCGTCGAACGGGCTGCGCTGTCCCTGCCAGATGACGGTCACGGTCAGCAGCGAGCATCCGGCCGCAATGCCCATGCCCGTCCGCTCCCAGGCGTTGAACAGGCCCTGAAAGCGGACCAGCTTCCAGACGAGGATCAGCGTGATCGCCACCCTCGCCAGCGAGTTGAGGATGTCCCAGGCGATCATTGCGTGTCTCCTGCGCCGATAAGCCGCTCCAGCTTCTGGATGAGCCAAGGGAGCAGGACGTGCGCCCCGATGGCGAACAGATAGGTCAGGGCGACCGTGCCGCGTGCATCGTCCTCCCTGACGCCGATAAATTCATGCGCCGCCCAGGGCGTGACGAAGATGGCGAAGGTCGCGCCCATCAGGACGGTCATCGCCATCTTGGCCTTGGTCATCGTTCGCCAGCGGCGGGCGCCAAGCGACGAAACGGCCCCGGCCAGTGCGGCAAGCGGAATGTAGACATACCGCACCATCAGGTCGTCATGGTTCATGAGGTGCGCTCCCGCCTGCACTGCTTGATTGCCATTGCGTCGTGGTGGCTGGCCTCAGGGCAGCGCGACGCCGTAGCCAAGCGATGCGAATGCCTCGAGATTCTTGATGAGGTCGAGATCGGTAAAGAGGTCGGCCTGACACAGGATGACCTCGGCATAAACGCTGCCTGCCGGCTGCGACCCGCCGCTGTTCAGGCGTCCCAGGCGCAGGGTTGACGTCGATCCGTTGTTGTCGGTCGCGGCGGTCAGGGTCGGCTTGCCGTTCACCCGGAGCTTGATCAGGCTGCTCGACACGCTGAACAGGGCGATCGTCGTCTGGCTGACCATGACTTCGGTGTCCGTCACACCGCCATTGCCATGTTGGGCGCGCACGAAGCCGCCCGTGTTGATGGACAGAAGCGTCCCGTCGTTCGGGGCCACATAGTTGGACAGGAGCTGCTGCGACGAGGGGCCGGCAGCGCCCTTGAAAATGACGATCCAGGTGAAGGGCGCGTTCGTGTCGATGTCCGTGGGCGACAGGAGATACTCGTCATCGATGCCGTCGAGATCGATGCCCGGCCAATCCCCGAACGCGCCGGGCACGAAAGGCGCCTGCTGTCCCACGGTTCCCTGCGTGAACACGGCATTGGTGGCCAGCTTGTCCCGCCAGATCGCGACGTTGCCGACGGTCAACTGCACCAGATCGGCATCGACCTGGAACCAGTGCTTGATGCCGGGGAGGCCGCGAACGACCTCCTCATAGCTCTCATCCTTGGGGGCGTCGGGAAGGTCGAACGGGGTATCGATCACGAAGGTCATGGGACAATCTCCTCAAAGCGGACGGAGTAGTGGCGGATGGTGGCGGGGCCGCCATAGGCAGCGGCAAGGGCAGGGACGCCGCTATCGGCGTAGATCTGGCCGCGCGTGCTGGCCCAGCCGGTGACGGGCGTCATGTCGTCCAGCGCGTAGCGAATGCGCTTGTTCGCCCCGGTGGGCGTGCTGGCGAGGGTGACGATGATGCTCGTGCCGCTGATCGCGACGGAGCTGATCGCCGGCGTCGATCCGCTGTCATCGGTAAATTTGAAGCCATATTTGTCGATGGCCGCGACCCAATCGGTATCGATGCTGAGTGCGGTCGTGCCGAGGGGCAATTCCATCGGGATCGTGATGACGGCCCCGACGCGCGTGACACCGCCAGTCACAGGCCAAAGCGGCTTGAAGGTTTGCCCCTTGATCCTCGCCCACTCGTAGGCCAGCGCCGCCGTGTCGCCGCCCATGATGCGGCCAATGTTATCGCTATGCGTCGCATCCCATACCGGCTGCTGGTACATCGGCCCGGCAAGCGTCACGCCAGCGCCGAGGCGGGCGCGGGCCACGGCGACGTGCGCCAGCCCCGATCCCTGCTCCGATTGCCCGCCGTTCGTATGCGTCTGCATCATCAGGAAATGCGGACTGCCTGCGACGCCCGCTGCCGTACCGAGCTGCGGCAGAACGGTGTCGATCAGGTCGTTGAGGCGCGAGAGGTAAGATGGCGTGGCCGACGCATTTTCGCCCTGAATGAACAGGATGGTGTAATCGACGCTGCGCCCATATTTCGGAGCCGCGTTCTTCACATTGGCAGCCTGCACGCGGGCATTTGCAAAAAGCGGCCAGTTGGGGGCGTCTGGGAAAAATTCCCCGATGGGTTGGCCGCCCTGCCAAGCCGTCGATATAACGGTTCCGGGCTGTCGGCGGTGGGCGCGAATGTCCAGTTTGGCAAGCGCAAGCGCCGCCATCGCAGCCGGTGCCTGGGCCTGATTGGCGATCCGAGGTTCAAACGCAGACACAAGATAGGGGTCCGCTGATTCAGTGCGCGCCGGCGTGCCACTGGCATAGTCATTGGCGTCGGTGGTGAAAATATAGGGGTCGCCTATAATGCCGGTGATCGGTGGGGTGCCAGCGGGTCCGGAACCAGAGCCAGCTTGGCTTTGACCCCAGACCAGGATGTAGCGCAGCGGCTCGCCCAGAAGAGGGATGGCGGCAGTCGATGCCGGAATCTGTTTGAAATCACCGACAAAGCCGTCGCTCGTCCGCATCCGCGCATAGAGGTAATCAGCGCCGCCCTGGACAAAGAACACCTCACCATGCGACCCTAGGAACTCGCTGGTCGGACGATATTCGGACGATCCGCCGCCACCGCCACCGATATTGTAGCGGTCGATCGTTGCCTGCGAGAAAATCACATGCATCCCGTCAGGCTGCGGGCCGAACAGAATGCGCTTATCTTTACCCCGCACGATCGGGATGATGTCGTGGACGCGCGCCGAGTTGCGGTCCCGCACCGGCACCGGAATTTCGATATCAGCCAGTCTTAGCCGCTTGCGTACACGATCGAACGCAACGGCCATCTGGCCGTCCATGTCGCCGAGGCCGGAAATGTAGCGGCGCGATCTGTTGCGGTCTTTGCCGACATATGTCGTGTAGCCCGCTGCCACCATCCGGCCGCGGCGATCAGATGACAGCAGCGATGCTTTCGTACCCGCGAGATTGATGAGCGGGATATATTTGCCGGTGCCGTTCCGGCCATAGTTGCGATAGGAATAGGCATAGAAGAAGCGGATGTTTCCGTCCAACGTGATGCCCGTCGACCTGCCGGTGATCGCGTTGCGGACGCCGATCACGACGCCGGTCGAACTGCTGTTGCGGCTCCGGCCAGTTGCACGGTCGATCGCGCGCTTGGTCGGGATTTCGTTGCCCGTCGGGACGGCCGACGCGCCGACACGCTGGAAGACCGCCACCGCGAACGCGCCAGGCGGCGCGACATTGAATGTCTTGCCATCGGCGGTCGCGGCAAGCCCGGCAGTGATGCTGCCGTACAGGTTGCCGCCGCCGATCGCGCCCGCTTCCGCAAGCTGCGCCCGATTGGCTGAGATATCGGCGGCGCTCTGAGATTCCAGCGCGGCCCCCTTCGCCGCATCGGCCTCCCCGGCAGACACCTCCGCCGCCTGCGCGAACGGCGCACCACCTTCGCCGCCCCACTCGCGGATCTTGTCCCGCATCAACGCCGGGTCGGCCTCCGGGATATCGCCGAGATCCTTCAGCCGCTTCTCGACACCGAACCCGGCCGCGCCACGCTCGCTGACCGCCAGCGTGTCGATCTCCGACACGAGATCAACGGTGGGCAAATCCACCACCACCGGCTCAGCGCCGCCGCCCGGAAGCTGCGACGCGGGCTGCGGATCGATATGCCCGGTCCAGCGCAGCGATCCGCCAGCCTGGGTTTCGATCACGTCATAGTCGAGGCTATATGCCCTGTCGGCATAGATCTGGTCGCACTGGTCGGCCGTCAGCAGGAACAGCCAGGCCAGCCCATCGGCCGACAGAATGCTCTGCACAGTCAGGCGTGGCTCCAGCATCGCAGAGCGTCGGATGGAAAGCGTCGCCGTCCTGCCGGTCAAATCCTGCGGCTGGCCCTCGGCGTCGAGAAGCACGACGCGCAGCACGCGCGGATTGGCCGCCCATACGGTGAGAGCGGGGGCGAGCGCCCGAAACATCGTCATGCCGCACCTCCCGACACAGGGAGGCAGTCGCCGACGCATAGGTGCGCCGGCGGGCGAAGGCCCGCAGGGTTCATAAGATCAATCCTGTTGCGAGAGGTGACGGGTGGGCGTCAGGCGCCGGGGTAGATGATGCACCGGCGACGGGCGAGGCGGATTTCCTCGCCTGCGGAAGTGCTGGTGAGCTGGCCGGTTATGGTGACGGTCAGGTCAGCAGTGGTATCGAACGCAAATGTCTGCTCAGCACCCGTCCCCGTGCCAATGCCGTTAAATCCGGTGGCGTTGGCAACCTGAGAATTGGCGGCGCCCCGGTTGGCGATAGAGAAAAGCACCTGTCCGCCCGCGGTCGTGGTGGGCGTGATCGCCAGCACTTGCGTTCCGTTGATCCGAATGCGCAGATTTTTCGTGTTCGCACTGTTTAAATATCCCCAGGTATTGAGGAAATCCGCCGATCCGTTGGGGCCGATGCTGTTCGCAGGGATGGTAAAGGTCGCCAACGTCGTTTCGGTGAGCGTGCCCGTCACCTTAGATTCAACGCCAGACTGGTGGATGACATAGCCACACCCGAGCAGCGCCCGCAGAGCCGGGGCATCGGCGAGGGTCATCAGCGCGCGGCCCCATGTGGTGGTCGTGAGCGCGGCAATGGCGGTGAGGTCCGCGTCATAAGCCTGAACGTCGGTGCCGATCACCAGCCCGAGCGTCGACCGCATGGCGGCGGCGTCGGCATCGTCCAGCAGCGCGCGACCGGCAGCGGTAAAATCAGCGAGTCCGGCCGCGCCGCTTCCCGTGAAGTAGGGCAACTTGTTGGCGGCCGGGGTCAGTGCCGCGATCGACGTCAGAGCGGCGACGAGCAGCGGATAGAGTTCGCTGAAATTGGCGTCTGCCTTCATCATGGCGGCCCGCAGGGTGTCGCCCGTGCCGTCATCGGCGATCGTGCCGGTATTGATCGTCTGCTGAGCCATCAGGTTTCGTCCACTGTGCGGGTTGTCAGATCGACGGTCAGGCCCGTCAGGTCGGCAGTGATCTCACCGTCCCACGCGATACCATCGCCAGCGCCTGGCGGCGCCAGCGTCGGGGGCGGCGGCGCGGTGCCGGTCATTGTCAGGGCCAGCGCGTGTTTGGCGGTCGCCTCGGTTTCGAAGGTCAGCGTCACCACGCCGCGGGCGACATCCCGATCGATCGCCGCGATGACGCAAAGATGGTCCACGCCATTGTCCGGGTCGATCACATGCAGAGCCTCGCCCAGCTTGTATTCCCAGAGACGTGGCTTGAGAGGATAGGTCCATCCGGTCAGTTCGCGCCGGTTGAAAAGTTCATATGCCGTAAGCTGCGCCGCCTGATCCTTGTCAGTCACCAGCTCGCACAGATATTCCTCTTCCTTCGGCTCACCATCCAGAGTGATATATGACTCGAAGGATATGGCGGCAGACTGGACATATTCCCACTTGTTGGCCTCCGACCGATATTTCGGGACCATCGTGTTGATGCGATCACGCCACGTCCGCATCCCTGGGGCAACCCGCTCACCATCGGCGAAGTCATCGGGCGTCACTGTGTCGAGGGCCACCTTCGGCGACTGGAAACGCACCGACAGCAGGCCGCCACTGATAACGGGAATGGCCGCGCCGGCAGCGCAGATGCGTTTGAGATTGTCCCAGATGCTGAGACCAGGCCCGTCATAGACGAAGCCGTTGACCTCCCAGCCATTTGCGTCGCAGACATTGGCGAACGCCGTCCAGGCGGGCCAGTCGATATCATCATAGCCATAGCCGCCGCCCGCCATGCGAATGCCGGTCGACACGCCAGTATTATATCGACCCCGTGCATAGGTGACCGCGTTCAGGGCGACGTTTGGGTCATATTCAAACGTATCTTCCGAAGCCCAGCGGTGCGACCCGGCGCCGCCGGGGAATGTGTCGTCCTGCCGCCAGTCATAGACCTTGGACCATTTGCCTACGACGCCATGAACCGGAACGCCGTTGGCCCACCGCTTATTGTCGCGATCGAAGCGATAGCTCCACATCGCCGCCGCATAATTGCTCAGCTTATGCGCTGGGCTCCAATCTGGCATTGACCCCCACGGGCCAGCCAGCGCGGTGGGCTCCGGGCGCAGTCCAAGTTGCTGATCAATATAGAGCCAGCTATTATAGTAGCCGAGCGCGCTATTGCCGGCCATGTTGATGGCATTCCAGTCCATCAATATTTGCTCGATCGCGAACGCGGTCGAAACAGAATATACGAAGACCTTGCTGAGATACGGGTTCTTTGTTTTACCGACCTTGCCGCCGTAGCCCACATCGTGAAGCTGGGTGCCAGGCGAGAAGCTGCGCCCCAGCCCGCACGGCACCGGGCTGTTCGCACCGATCGTGACCGAGTTGACATTGCCGAGAGCGCCCGGCTTCTTCTGGAGCAATTGAGCGCCGATAGAGGCGGCTGCCGACACGACAGACGCAACAGATGCGACGGTGGCGATCGTCGCTGTGGACACGCCAGCGACCGTCGTGGCGCCTGCCATCGCGGGGGCAAACGCGCCCGCGGCCAACCCCACGCCAGTCGCGACCAAGGCTATCGCGCCTGCTACGATGGCGATTGTTCGAAGGGTCTTCATGTCAGGCCCGCCAAGCTGCCGTGACGTTGGCCAGATCGACCGTCATGTTGACGGCTTGATCATGGTCCTGATGCCAGCCCATGAATTTGTATCCGGCACGGATCAGGGCCGCGTCGCCGCCTTCTCCAGCGACCACGGCGATGTCGCCATCGAGCATCATGGCCGGCGCAATCCGCGGCAGGATGCTGTCAAATACAGCGACCAGTCCACCCGCCGCTTTCATCGCGCGGACGGCGCCCACCGCGGACTGGTAGCGTGGTAGCGCCGGGGGCTTGTGGCCCATCTTCAACAGATGGAACCGCGCCATGCGGACGCAGTCTGCGGTCTTGAAGTCCAGAGACCGACCGCGATATTTCGCGACCGTCTGTTCCAGCGCAGCCTGCCGGCGCAGCATGTCGTTCATGTCGGGTTCGCCGCACCCCAAGCGGTCGAGCGCGGCATTCCGGTAGCATTCGCCATACCAAGCTCTCCCGGAAAACACTGTTGATGGAAGCGGTCGTTCAGCGCCTGGCCGCGCATGACGAGGAACAGGCGCTTCGCGCTGCTCTCAAATTCGATATCGACTTCTCGGACACCCTTCCCTGACTTGAGGGAAACCGTGTCTATGGCGAGGTCTGCGGTCAGTTCCGGCGTGCCGATAATGTGGCCCGTCATGGGGTCGACCTCACCCAGCCAGAAGCGCATACGGCACCCTTGATAAGCCGGGTTCGAGAGGGATGTTGCGGCGGCGGTACTCGGCGGCAGGAACGTCAGCTTGCCGCCCGGCGCCTCGTCTCCCGTCTTTTCCTCAAATGTCTCGGCGGATTTGACCGTCCCGAAATCCACATCAAAGCAGGAATATTTATCCGTGCCCCAATAGACATAACCGCCATCGCACAGGCGCACGGTGCGGCTTGGTAGCGTGATCTCCATCAGCGCCACCAAGGTTAAGACCCGGCTCGTGAACATTATCAGATCACCCGATTATGCGGCTTCGTGGATCTCGAAAGAGATGCCTATCGTTCGCTCGACCGCGATCCTCCATGAGACCGCCTCGCCCATAACCCAGCCCTCAATCATGGGCTCGGCGATAGCCAGGGCAGCGCCGTCCGTGGGCTCGACGCGCAGCATCTGCGACAGAGTTATCGTGGCGTTGCCGCTCCCGTTCGCGGTCACATCCGCCGCAATGAAGTCCAGGAAATATTCTCCGCCGACGATGACGTTGAAGGGCTGACCCTCCTTGAACTGGTATCCCGGCGTGCCACCCCTGACGTTGAGCAGCTTCCCGGCCTGACCAGAGCCATTGACCACGAAAGCCCCTGGCGTTCCCGGATTGAAGTCGAGCAGCGGATAGCGGATGCGCGCACCTTCTTGCTGCCCTCGAACAAGCCGGTTTACCCAAACGCGACCTTCGTCCTTATTCTTGAGCGGAGGCAACTGGAACGCTACGCCGTATCGATTTCCCATGCGATTGAGGCGCTGGGTGCGCGCGCCGGAACCGGGCTCCAGCACGGCGCCGAAGTCCAGCACGCGGGGGATGGCATCGATCGTGCCGGGCGAGGTTGGAAGGATGATCATGGGATACGCTTCGATCCTGCCCGCGCGATAGCGACCTGCGCGCCGGTCGAACCCGACACCGCCGCTTGCGAAGCCATCGGCCCTGCTACGCCGGCAGCCTCCCGCTGCATCACGACGCTGAAAAGGGGAGAGGGGACGATCATCGCAATATGACCGCCATTGTCATTCCCAGCCCGCTCAATGTTCACGATCTCACCATCGCCGACGCGCGCGACGCGCGAGCCGTTGATGGACATGACATTCTGGTCGATGCCGGGGCGGCCTTTAATGCGGAAGCTACCGCCTTGATTGAAAGTGGCGAGGTTGCGTGGAACGCCCAGCCCAGCGGCTTGGCCATCCAGATAGGAAAGGGAGCTTGCGCTTACCCCGCCTAGCGATGAGCCGCCAAGCCCCAGAACGCTGCCGCCGAGTTTGATCAGCCCGCCCAAAAAGCCGCCGCTGCCAGCCGTGGCCTGCTGCAACTGGAACCGGATCAGGTCGGAAATCATCTGGTTGAATAGCTGCCCGGCAAAGCCCTTGAGCCGCAGCACGCGGGCCGACGATTCGGCCAGCGCGTCATTCATATGCTGGATGCCGTTGACGGCGATATTCTCATAGGCCTGGTTGATCTCATCCGCCGTCTTGGGGATCGATTTCATGTAGCTTTCGAGCGGACCCATGGTGCGCTGGTTGATCGCCAGCGTGCCTTGGGCCTTCTCGGTTGCGAGATTGTCGAGCTTGGCCTGGGCCAGCGCCTTCTCGGCATCATTGGTCAGCGTCTTGCGCAAAACGCCATCGGCGCTGAGGCGGTCCAGTTCCAGTTCCTTGTCGAGGATCTGGAGTTGCAGGCGTCGACGCTCCGCCTCGGTAGTGGCGATGGCTTCCTTGATGCCGAGCGACTGGATTTCCCGCTGCACCGCCTCGCGCCGGGCGTCGATCTCTTCATCGATAAGCTGGTCATTCATCTCGGCATCGATGCGGGCGCGCTCGGCCTGTTCCTGATAGCCCAGCTCTTCCTTCAGCCGATCCTTCTGCGCCTTGCTGAAATTCTTGTTCGCGTCGATTTCCTCGCGCTGGCCGCGCAGATCGTCATTCAACTGCCGGTGCGCGATCTCCGCCCGCTCCTGGGCCGTCGTCGCCATAGAGGCGTTGGCCGACAGAGTCTGGCCGACGATCGATCGAAGCTGGTTGCGATACTGCTCCTGAATTTCCTCGGCAGACGGGCCGGACGCGCCGCCGGTCTTTTTGCGGGAAGGGCTCGCGGTTGAGGTGGGAAGGGCACCGTCGCCGACTGCTTTCGGGGGTGGCGTATATCCAAAAAGGTTGCGGGCATCGCGAAGCGACCTCTCCCTCAAATATGTCGGATCGGTCACGCTACCGCCATTGGCGATCAGCAGATCACGATACTGCTTGATCCGGCCCCGTGCGACCGCCTTTTCCTTGTCATCGGTGAAATATCCAGCGATGCCCTCCAGCTTGCCCTGCTCTAGCTGGATGCCCTGTTCAGCCTTGAACCTAACATAAGCCTGGACGGCAGCCCCGAGCTTGCCGGTTAAATATCCAACGGCATTCGCCAAGGCGATGATCGCACTGGCATTGTCGGTAACAACACCTGCCACCCGACTTTCCAGAACCATCTTCAGTTCGGCGAGCTTGTCCGCAGTCTCATCCGCTTTTTGGATTTGCTCTTCCGACAGCACTACGCCGAGCTTATGGGCTGCATCCCTCAGTTCGTTGACGGCGTTGCTCCCTCCAGCGAGCATGGTATCCAGCCGCTGGCCAGATTTTCCGAACAGGTCCACTTCTATGCGAGCGCGAGTAGCAGGGTCTTTGACCTTTTCGAGGGCGTCCGCGATCTTGGGAATTAACTCACCGGCCGTGTAGACTCGACCATTCGAATCCTCGATAGCGACGCCGAGTTCACGAAAGGAAGAAACCTGAGCCTTTGCGCCAGATTTCGCGTCGCCGATCGTGCGGGTCAGCTTGGCAAGGCTCTTGTCCATCTCTTCCTGAGAGATGCCAACCTGCGTCGCAACATACCGATATTCTTGCAGTTCCGTAGCGGTGACGCCAAGCTGCTGCGACACCTCACCCAAGGACGAAGCGTAGTCCAGTGCCCGCTTTGCCGCCGCGACAATCTCAGAGCCGGTCCAGAAGCCGACCATGGCAGTCGCAGCACTGCGCGCGCGGTTCAAATGCTGCTCAATTGCCGCGCCCGACTTGGCAGCCTGATCGACCGACTTCTTCAGGCCGACGACAAACTGGCTGCTTTCCAGCGTCAGCGAGGTGTAGAGGCTACCGGCTTTTGCCATGCTTATCCCTTCCTGCGGTTACGGGCCAGACGCTTCACCGTGGCCTCGATGCCTTCGCGCAACCGCTTGAGTTGCACGTCGACAAGAGCGTCATTCCACGCTTCTATGGCCGGACGCATCCACGGGCGCGCCGCCATGTTCACGGTGCCAAACTCTTGGAAAAAGCCCCAGAACGCCCGGCCGATGCTGACGATATGGATGATATGCCCTTGCTTCTGGGCTTTCTGGCGACGCAGCTTGATGTTCTCGCGGAGCGTCCCGTAACGGCGATTGCCTTTGCTTTCGATGGCATCGTGCGGGGCGGTCTGCGCAAGATGATCCTGAAACTCTTTGGCTGCATCACGGTTGGCTTTGACGCCAACCTTTGTCGCAACTTCGGTGCCAAGCCCCTCCAGTGTCGCCTTTAGGTCGGCCATGCCCTCCAGTTGGCGACGGGTGACATTTGGCATAGAAGGTGCCTCGGACTGATAGGAGGGAACATGAAATATTTCTGTGCCGCCTTGGCCGTTGCCTTGATGGCGACCGGCGCTGTGGCAAAAAAGCCAGCAATGGAGCCCGATTCTCAAGTCGCATTCGATCCTGCCGAAGCGTCTTGGGCTTCAATCCCTGGCGCCAATAAAATCGCAGGCAATGCGTTGCTCAGGACCGTCGGCGGGGATGTTCGGACTTGCGCGGGCTTCACCGCTAATCTTATTCCCGTCACGCGCTACGGCGCCGATCGGGTCCGTATTATTTACGGAACGGAACTTGGCGGATTTCATCCATCACGAACCGACAGAAGTGTTGCGCCCGCCCGGCCGGAATATTCAGCTATCGCCAAAAGCGTGACGTGCGACGCTCAAGGAGATTTTGAATTTAACGATCTGGCCGACGGCGAATATTACGTGCAATCGCAAGTTACCTGGGGCGTCCCTACCCGATATTTTACGAGGGTCGAGGGCGGGCTGCTGATCCAGAGGGTTCGGGTTGAGGGTGGGGAGACGAAGAGGATCGTTCTCACCGCGCAATGATGAAGGTCAGCCCTAACCCTCGGACACCGTAGCCCCCGCTGCAATGGCCCACACCTTCATGGCGTGCCAGTCCCTATCGGCCGCCTGCTCTTCTGACGGTGGGATCGGCGCCAGCACCTTGGCGAGCGGTTCCAGCGTCTTGGTGAAGGATGCCCAGCGCGCAGTGTGGTGGGCCTGCTCTACCCGATATTCATAGTCCCGCTTGATCCGCTCGCCATATCCGTCGAGCGCCGCGCGCACTAGCCGCGGGGTTTGTGACCAGAAGCTTTGCGGCTCGAACCCGGCTTCGCACCAGAGGGAGAAGAGGCGGAGCCAGTCCCATCGCCGTCCTCTCCCTTCGGAGGGTCCGCGTCGTCATCCTTGCCTGCCGGCTCCAGTCCGAAGCAGTTGGCGAGCAGCGGGATCAGCACGGCCTTGATCGCTGCCGGACCCTGCCGCTGGATAATGCCGTCGACCTGTGGAAGCGGCGTCTGGTGCTTCGCCTGCAACGCGCCATAGAGAACGGCGCGCATGGACGTGAAGCTCCACCCCGCCTCGATATCGCCGATCATCTCGTCGGTCGTCTTGCGACAGACACCTTCGGCGAAGATGGCGGCGGGCACGTCGAAGACGAGGGTATATTCCGCCTCGCCGTCGACCATGACGGTTTCGCCCAAGAAAGGGTTCGCCGCCATTACGGGTTCGCCGCCTGCGTCCCGGCGCCCGACGCCTGGAAGGTCAGCGTCGATTCCTGCTTGCCCTCAAGCCCCATCTCCGGGCTGCCATAGCGGGTCAGGATGGTGAAGCCGTCGACCTTGCGCACGCCGCCCGGATAGATGATCCGGTAGGCGCGGGGATCGGGGTCCGCCAGCGCTGCGAGCAGCAGCAGGTCGGTGGGCGATCCAGACTCATAGTCCATCACGACCGTCAGCGCGCCAGGCTCCACCAGCGCCTCGCCCTGATAGGTATGCGCGCCGCCCGTGGTGTCGTGCGTCGTGGTGCGATAGGTGCCGCGCTCCGGTTCCGCCGGCTTGACCGACGTCACCCCGGCAAGCTTCGTCAGCGCCGTCCCGTTCCAGAGCCAGAACTGGACGCCAAAATTGCCCTTGGCCATGGTTTACTCCTTCCAGTAGATCGAAAATTCAAGGATGCGGCGGTGAACCTTCCCGCCGCCGGGCAGGTCTTCGACAGGCGCCGGGATGTCGTTCGTCAGGAATGACTGATCGAAGCGGACATTCCCGACCGTGGCAGGCGGCTCGATCGCGGCTATCACGAGCCGGGACAGGGCCCTGGCCGCCTGATAGTTCGATCCCCAGCAATTGATCTGGAACGGCGCGATATTGAGATCGGATGCGCCGTCGTGGGTGTAGAGGCGCCCATTGTCGATCTGCTGCATGGTCAGGCAATCACCCTGCACATTTTGCGGGCGCTCGCCCCAATAGGCCCGCCCTGCGATGAGAGCCTGAAGAGGCGAGCTGGCGGTGAACCGCGCCAGCATGGCGACGTCGACATCCATCAGGCCACCGCCCGCACCGCGTTGATGCGCACATCCTTGTTGAAATCGACGTCGGTGAAGGAACGAATATCCCAGACCCCGCCGCCATAGAGGATGCGGAAGTCGGCGACGGTTATGGCGCTGGTGCAGCTGTTGCGCGGAACCTCGAACGATGCGGCCTGATCGCCTTGCGTCTGCGCCGCGATGCGCTGTTCGTTGCCGCTGCCATAGTAGATCGCCCCATATTCATGGAACACCGTCTTCCAGACCTCGACCTCTTCGTTATAATCGTTGGCGGTCACCGTTCGCTTCTGGAACGCCAGCTTCCATTTGCGACGGGAGGCCGACATCAGACTTCGCCGATGATGACGATATCGTAGGTAACCGTCGTGCCCGACCCGCTGTTGGCGACCTTCAGAATATCCCCGGTCGCCGCCGTCACGGCATAACCGTTCGCGTTGAAATCAGTGATCAGCAGGCAGCCGCCGGGGCGGATGGCAATCGTGTCGGTCGGATCGCCGAACAGCGCGAAGGCGTTCGAGGCCGCGCCGCCCACCACGACGTTGTTCGCATTGGCCGCCGCCGCGATGATCAGGATTGCCTTGATCGACGTGAAGGTCAGGGTTGCCCCCAAGGCGTTCGCCAGCGATCCGGCAAGATCGAGGTTTTCCGAGGCGGACGCGGCGATGGTGCGATTGTCCGCCCACATCTGGTTTGCCTGCCCAGCGCCAACGCCGTCAGCGATGGCCTGCACGAACTTCTTGTCGATGTCGTGCGACACGCTGCCGATGTCGACGGTGCCGGCGAGGGTCGCCTTCAGGTTTACGAGGATCTGGCCGACGAGGGACATAGCGAAACTCCGTTGGTTCGATGCGCGGGGTCAGCCCCAGACGCGGAAAGGGGAGAGCAGGTTTTCGACCGTGGTGGACATCGGGATCGACACGACCGAGCCGCCGGACTGCACCGTCTCGCGGAACTCGAACAGGTCGCCCACCATCAGCAGGATGGCGGCCCTGATCGGCGCGGGGATCGTTTCATAGCCGGCGCGGTAGCGGATGCGGACAGTCTCGCCGTCGCAACCCTGCCACTGAGCCGAGGGCCACGACTTCGGCCAGGCGGGGCGCAAGAGGGTGCGCAGTTCATAATCGGCAGGGTCCAGCGTGATTGCGGCGCCGCTGTTGTCGACATAGTCGATCGATACGATTTCGATGGCGGGCGGATAGGGCAGGACGATGCTGGTGACGCCGAACGAAGGCAGATAGGTTTCAAGCGTCTGCACGCCGATCGCGCGGCCCAGCCAACCGGCCGGGCCGTCGATATGCTGCGTGGCGGCAGCGATGATGTCCTCAAGATAGGAGCGTTCATCAAAGCTGTCGCCGAGGCGCAGATGGACTGCCGCCTCTTGCGGCGTCACCACCGGTTCGGGAGGAGTGATGACAGTGACGCGCATCAGGCGTCCTTGGCAGGCTTCGATGGAGCAGATGGCTTGGCTTGGGGAGCGGCGGCCTTAGCCTTTTCCTCTTCAATGCATCCAGCGCCGGTCAGCCTCTTGATCTGATCGTCGGTCGGATCGGGGAAATCTTCGCCGGCGAAGTAGCGCTTGCCGTCGCGCACGTCGATGCATTCGGCTTTAACCTTGTAGGACATGACATCCTCCTCAAAATTGGGCGGGCCTTAACCCGCCCAGGTGGAGAGTTATGCCGACTGCGCGGAGGTCGGGCCGTAACGCCCGCCAGACAGGATCGCGATGGCCGACAGGAAGACGTTACCGGTGTTATTCGCCGGGGTGACCGTCAGTCGGACGTAGCGCTTCGACCCGACATAGCCGATCTTGCGAACCTTATTGTCGGCGCTGAAATCGAACCCGGCAGATGCCTCGCTGCCGGTCAGGCTGGCGTCCGGCACAGCGACCGCGTCGCTGAGATTGGAGGCATCGCCATGCTCGACCAGCACGGCGAAGGTTGCATCGGCGTCGGCCAACGAACCAAGCAGGATTGCGAACACGAGCTGTGAGAAGCCTGCCAGGTCGATGATCTGCGAGACATAGGCGGTGTTGTCGGTGGTGGCGGCGGCCGGGCTGATCGCGCGGCGGACCTCCAAATGATTTGCAAGATCACGCATCTGCGTGGTTCCTTTCGTTCAGGAGGGTGCCAGCCCGGCCGAACGCCGGGCCGGTCACGATCAGGCGGGGACGTCGAGGCCGACGAAGGGCGATACTTCCCAGCCGTTCTCTTCCACGATCGGCGCGGTGAGCCAGGGCGCACCATCGACGTTCGAGAAGAACTTGATCACGGTCTGGTTGGAGGTGAACTTCACATGCTCCGACGTCGCCACGAACGGGCCGCTGCCGTCCTTGATCAGATACTGTGACCAGTCGACAAGGGTGATGTCGCCCTTGACGCCCAGGCCCGGCGCGCGGTTGTTCCAGCGGACGGGATAGCCCAACAGGGTGCCGGCGAAACCATCGACCGCGCCCGGCTTCCAGATGTAATGGCCTTCCGGATCGGTCATGGTGGCGATGTCCACCAGCGACGACTGCGGCATGGACCATACCGGCGACTGGCCGCCGCGCATCAGGAAGCGCGACACCATGTTGAGCAGGTCAGCATAGACGACATGGTTGGCCGTCGTGCGGTTGATGAACTTCATCGCCCCGGAGTTGATCGCGCCCAGCGGCTGGCCGATGCCGGTACCACGGATGAAGGCATAATCTTCCGCCGCTGAGTAGGCGCCGCGGAAAAGGTTTTCGATGAAGGCACCGCTTGCCTGCCAGTTGCGCAGCAGCTTGTCGGTGATGGTGACGAAGCCCGCGATTTCATGCGGCGACAGGGTGATGCTTTTGAGCTTCGCGTCCGTTTCCGGCTTTTCCTCGCCTTCCGCGATCCACTTGAACTCGACCCCGCCGAACATATTCTTCGGGTTCGCGCCGCTCTGATCGAGTGCGGGCATGGTGATTGCCGCGTCGGGCGGTGATCCGGCGGGGATGACGTTGGCGCGCGGACGCACCAGCGCATCCTGCGGCTCAACGCTCAGGATGGTCTGGCGCAACTGCGGAGGAACCATGAAACCGCCCTGGGTATCATTGTCCATGCGCAGCGAGGCATCCATCTGGCCGTCTGCACCGGCCGCGACATTCTCCACGAAGTTGAGGCGCTGGTCGTTGGGGTTGAACCGAACGGCGCTCAGAAACTCGCCCATCGATTCGAACTCGGTGCGACCGTGAGGGCCTTCCGGTACCGACACATTGCCGCCGCGCGCAGCAGCGCGGACCACCTGGCCACCGGCGGTTTCCGCCGCTTCCACGCCCGACATACGCTCGATGCGCTTGTCGAGCGCGTCCAGTTCCGCCTTCTGGGCGTCATAGGACGTCTGCTCTTCGGCGGTCAGATCCCGGTCTTCGGTTTCGGCCGCGTCGATGATGCCGCGAAGCTCCGCGACCAGCTTGATGCGCTTGTCGCGCAGTTCCTTCAGCGTCATGGCTGATTTCTCCTGATGAAGCCGGATATGGCAGATCGACGTCCGCGCCGGCACGCGAACGGGAAGAGGCCCCAAAAGGGAGGGGTGTTAGATCAGCGCCAAAGCGCGGCGCTCGCGGCCCGGCGCCAGCTTGCGGCCCTGCGGCTGCGCAGGACCGGCGCCAAAGCGGGCGAGGGTTTCTTTCATGGTGGCGACGCGATCGGCCATGCCTTCGCGTACCGCGCCAGCAGCGCTGAGCATCCGACCCTGGCCAAAGCCATCGCGGACAGTCGCCGCGGTCACGCCACGCCCTTGCGCGACACGCTCAACGAACATGCCGTAAAATTCTTCAACCCGCCCCTGCATGTAGCCGCGCGTTTCGTCCGAAAGGGGGCCAAGGAGACCTTCGCCCTTGAACTTGCCGGCGCTGATGATCTCGCGGGTGATGCCCTGCTTTTCCAGCGCGGCGGTAATATCATCATAGGCGGTGCGGACGCCGATCGCGCCAAGGCTGGAACTCGGCGTGGCGACGATCTCGTCTGCACTCGCGCCGATCCAGTAGCCTGCACTGGCAAGCGTTCCACTGACCTGCACCACAATGGGCTTCACGCCGCGCACCGCATAGACAGCGGCGGCTGCTTCATCGATCCCGACGACGTTGCCGCCGGGCGTGTCTGCGTCGACAATGATCGCTTTCACGCCATCGTCTTCCGCCATGCGCTCGATCGAACTGGCAAAACCCTCGGCCGTCGCGCCGCCACCCGTCGAGCTATTGGCGACCGCACTGGCGCGCGGCGAGATAACGCCGCGTAGCGGCACGATCGCGACTGCGCCTTCCTTGCGCGCGACGGCGGCGGCCGTCTGCGGGGCAATGCGCGCCTCGATCTCTTCCGCGTCGAACTTGATGCCGTCCGCCTGCATAGCGAGAAGGCCGACGATCGCCATCAGCTTGGCCTCTTCCATCGCCCAATATTCGGACGCGAAGGCGGCAAGGATGTGGGGATATTTCATGCGGGGGTTTCCTCTTCCACCACGGCGACCGGCGGCTCGCCCTGGGTTGTGGATGGCTCGCCCTTGATGGCGCGCTCCAGCGTCTGGACATTGTTGGAGACGAAGTTGACATCGCCGTCAGCGCCGATGCCGTTCATATCCTCCAGCGCGAGGATCTGATTGATGGTCATGCCCAATTCGAACATCTGCTTATAGAAGACAGCGCGCGCGGCCATGTCGCCGCGCAACAGGGCATTCATGTTGAACTTGACGAACATCCCCGCGTCGCGCTGGGCTTCCGTGAACAGTTTCCAGTTATATTCCTGCTCTGTCGCTTCCACCCAAGGCAGGACCGTTTGGCGAATGAAGCCCAGCATCAACTGCTCGATGCCGCTGCCCCAACTGGTCGACTTCTCATGGCTTTGCAGCATCACGAGCGGGACATCGTACATGCGGGCGATTTCCGCGATCTGGAACTCGCGCGTTCCCAGGAACTGCGCATCCTCCGGCGGAATCGTCGTCTGGATAAACTTCATCCCCTCTTCGAGGACTTTGACGCGGTGGGCATTATCCAGGCCGCCCTGCTTTTCCAGCGCGGCTTCTGGACGTTCGGGATTGGCCTTGTTGTCCGGGCCTTTGATGTTGGACCGCGCGTTGCCGCTCAATCGCCCCGGATGCATGAGGAAGCCGCCCGACTTCATGTCGTTGGCGAAGAATTTGCCGCCGAACTCTTCCAGCGCCTTGGCCATGCCCATGGCTTCGCGCGCGATGGCCACCTGCGAATAGCCGATATAGCCATCATGGCTTAGGTCCATGACGTGAGCAACATCACCATGGTCGAGGCGAAAGGTCCGGCCGTCGATGTTGGTGCGATATTCCAGCACGCCGTCAACCCGGTGCGGACGGGTGCGGTCGGGCAGGAGAGGCCAGAGGCCTACTGCCTCGCCGCGCTGATTACGCTCGATCTCCTGATAGCCGTTGCCCCACAGCAGGGCGTGGCCCTGGGTGGTTTTACGGAGCGACCGCGACGACATATAATCATTCGGACGAAGCCCGATGCGTTGTGACATCGGATGCTCGGTGACCTTGGTCGACCCGCCCAGGCCATCGCGCTGCCTGATCTCCAGCGGGAAGTTGGCGAGCGGGTTGCCGATCCGGTTGAGGCAGGCATAGACAACAGGAAGATAGAGCGCCGAATATTCATTGACCGCGGTGCCGGCGCTGGTCTTTCCGCCGCCGAACATGCGGATGAACCAGCCGTCGCTGGAGCCGACACTGCCCCCTTCGCCATAGCGGCTTTCCATGTCGCCGGCGGATGGCGCGAATAGCGCCAAGGCGGCGTTGCGGAATCGCCCCATCAGATTTCGTCCAGATCAATTTCGAGCAGCCCGCGCTCCTCATATACCGAGGCGAAGGGCGCGATATCCTCACAGGCGAGGGCGGCACCTACGGCCATGCAGATCGCTACAGCGGCGTCGATCTTGTTCACGGCGCGCTCCTTGGCCAGCCAATAGTTGCCCCAGCGATCTTCATCGGTGACGGCGCTCATCATGGCGGAAATGAGGACAGGGTTGATCTTGAGGCGGATGCGCCGTTCCAGCAGCAACTCTTCGAACTGCCGGACGCTGGCGGGCATCCATAGTCCTTCAGGCTCACGATCGACGGCCTCTGCCGCCTCGATCATCGATGCTGAAGGCTTGCCCTTTTTTGTCCCGCCCTGGGGATGCTCGACAAAATCAATGTCGAGGCCAAGCTCGTTGCACTCGGGTTCAAGGCCGCGCTTGAAGGCGTATCGGTCATAGGCGACGCAGGCCAGATCGAAGTCATGAGCATCTTCCGCCAGCGCCTGGGCAACATGGCGGAAGCTGATGCTCGCGCCCTTGGGCGCCTGCAAATGACCTTCCCTGATCCAGCGGGCGTAGGGCAGCTTGTCGCGCAGCTCGCGGGCCTGCACCGTATCGCCGGGCGTCCATGCATCTATCCAGCCGTCATATGTCGGCTTGCCGGCATGTTCGCCGTCTTGGACAACGCCGCTCTGGACGACCATAGCCTTGGCCGTGATGTCTTTATTCTGCGACAGGTCGATGCCGCCAAACGCGCGCTTGCCGTGATGCTCCGCCGGATCAAAGTCGGCAAGGCAAGGCTCCAGCACGGCCCGCGTCATCCATGCCGTTTCAGCATCGGTCCAGACGCAGAAGTGCAGGCGCAGGATGCCGTTCATAGCGCCGGGCATCTGCTTCGCCTGCTTCACCACATCAGCGAGATATTCCTCGGTGATGGTGACGCCCAGCAGCGGATTGGCCTTGGGCCAGCATGACGGATCATTGAGAGGATCATCGCCATGATCGAGCGAGCAGACGAAGCTGAACGTGTTATCGTCCAGCGCTTCGCCCAGGTAATGCGGGTCTTCATCCTTCGCTTCAGGGTTGCCGGCCGCGACGCGGATGGCGTGTTCGTGCTGCTCCCAGCAGAAGCTGTTCCGATCGCTGCCGCTATTCGTGATCATCACCAGCAGCGGCTGGCGCCGGAATTTGAAACCGCGCTCCAGCATCTCCACGGTGGACCGCTCGGTCATTTCGTGGATCTCGTCGCCCAGCGCGAAGTGCGGGCGAGGGCCGGACCCGGTGCGGCCTGCCTCCCGGCTGATCGGCCGGAAGAAGGAGACTTCGCCAGATAAGCTAGATTATGCTCCTTGCCGTCGCCGCCGCTGGCCGTCAGCCGGGCCTTGAGCGTGGGCGAGCTCTTGAACATCTTAATGGCATCGCGGAACAGGACTTGCGCCTGATCCTTCTTCGATGCCGCTGCGTAGATTTCCGCGCCCGGCTCTTTGTCGGCGGTCAGCCCGTAGAGGCCGACACCAGCCACCCAGGGCGATTTGCCGTTTCCCTTGCCTTCCTCGATATAGGCGCGGCGGAATCTGCGCGTGCCGTCTGCGCGCTTCCAGCCGAAGATGCTGCCCGTCTTGAACGCCTGGCTGGGATGCAGCTTGAACGGTGTGCCTTCAAATTGGCCGTCGCTGAGCTTCAGTCGCTCTTCGAAGAACCGGATCGCCTTGGCCGCGTCTGCCGGATCATAATAGATGCCGCGCTGCTTGCCCTTTTTGAGATCGTCCAGATGGCGGCGGCAGGCATTGCGGACGTGCGGGCCAGCAACGACTTTGCCGGCGACGACGGACTTGGCGTATGCGGTGGCCCGGTCAGTCCCCGAAGAACTCGTCCTTGTCCTTGCCGTCATCGACGTCCCCGCGATTGCGCTCGTCGGTCAAGCCAAGCTCGCTCATGTAGGCGCGCAACTGGCCGTGCTTCGACGCCGGGAATCCGGTCGGGTTGAACATAAATTCCTTCCACAGTTCGCAGAAGGCGATGGCCGCAGGCTCGCGCGATGCGTCGAGCCAGCCGGCCGGATCGATATATTTTTTCCAGGCCGCCGCCGCCTCGCCCTTCAGGCTGGTCGGCTTTTTCAGCTTGCCGAAAGTCGCGGCGGCTGCTTCAACAGCCTCCTTCGCTTTCTCGTTGTCGCCGTGCCGCGTGCCGCGATGAGTGCCATCAACAAGCCGTAGCTTCACCGGTTTGGGCTTCGCCCCTCGGGTCGCCATATTGGCCCTCTCAGACAATCAATGTGGTTTTGCGTGAAGTTTTGGGGGGCATCGGTCCTTGGGCTGAAACGCCCCAACTTTGGGATACCCCCTACCCATGGACCCAACGTCGGGCAGGCTCATCATCGTCGCGGGCCAATCCGTCGCCCTTTTCGATGTTGCAACGCCTGTGAGCGCAGGCCACGTTGCTCTCGATGTGATGACCGCCGCGCGCCAGTGGGATGATGTGGTCGACCTCCGGCGCGTCTGCCGCGAACGTGCCACGTAGCTCCCTCGGTGCGTGGCCGCCGCAGATATGACAACGCCAGCCATCCCGCTCCATGATCTTCATCGGGTTGATCGCCTCAGATTCAGCACCGAACCGAGCGGCTCGCGCCTTGCCTTTGCTGATCCTGTGATTGTTGCGAGCCGCACAGGTATCAGAACAGAAGGCCCGTCGCTTGTCTCCATAGGTGGGCACGAAGCAACGCTGGCACTCGCCGCACGCCCTCTCAACCTTTCGTCCCACCTTCATCTTGTTGTGGTGCTGGCTTGCACAGGACGGGCTGCAATACTTCGCCGAAGGCTGAGCCTCGAATGCCACGCTGCAGTTCAAGCACACATGTTGCCGTGCGGCGTGGCGCTGGGCCTGGAGCAAAGCAGCCCGCTTGTCGCTAGCCGCCTTCCGATCCCTGCGCAGCACGTCGAAACCGCAGGCACGGGAGCAGCACCGATTGCTATCCTTGTTGCCGGCGCGGCGAGGCTTGAACGATTGGCCGCAGCACTCGCATACGCAAGTGGCATCGGCTATAGCGGATGAAGCCATAGCGATCCTTCCATGATCGTCTGGGGTGAGACCCGGTCGCGCGCGCCAACGCTGCGATCGGGTCGAAATCCTTCAGTCTTTGGGCCAGCCGTCCGGCCCGATTGTACGGCGATGGCGAGGTGCCTTTACACCTCTGGCCCGCGCCGCTTCCTGTGCCGTCTTGGCATCATGGCAGGGCTTGCATATGCCCTGATAGTTCTCTCGATCGCCGGTGCCACCTTCACTCAGCGGCTTGATGTGATCGGCAATGGTCGATGGCGTGATGCGTCCGCGCGCCTGGCACGGTCGACACAGCGGCTCTTCCCTCAAAACCACGGCTCGCATCAGGCCATGCTCGCGGCCATAGCCACGCTCCTGCCGACTCTTGCGTGTGCTGGCCCACGCTTTGGGCTTGGCGCGGGGCTTCTGCTTGAGGGAAGGCGGACGGCTGGGCATTTGATCACGATCGTGGCAGCGTGGCCGTCATCAGCAACTCGATTCGATGACGATGTTAACCAGCGCTAGCATCGAGATGGCTCCGGTAGCGAATGCGCAGAGGGCCGTGGAAACAAGCCGAGAAAGGGTAATTTGCATGTTTGGCCTATCTCCATCAGATGCCCTGCGATGGGTGAATGAGATCCGCATTTGGGCGATGGTAGGATCAGCCGTCTGCGCCGTCCTAGCCATGGGTGCAGGTTGGGCGCAAATTCGGCTTCAATCGACCGTAGGTAAGATCAAGGATGATGCACTTGATCGTTACAAGGCTGATGCTGCCGAACGCACGCAAGAGCTGAAGACCAACAATACCAAGCTCCAACTCGAACTTGAGCGGGAACGCCTCGAGCGCCTTCGCATAGAGCGTGAAATGAAGCCGAGGAGACTCTCCCAGGCTCAAGCGGCTGAACTAATTGCTCTCTTACATAAGATCGGGCCAAGGCAAGGGAGAATTACTAGCGCCATGAACGATCCAGAGGCTCATCGCTTAGCTCTCGATTTCAATTCGGTATTCAAGGCCGCGGGTTGGACAAACCATGACAATTGTAGTCAAGCAATGTGGACGAAACCGCAGCTTGGTCTACAGATTTCGATCAACCCGGGCATGAAACAGAACCCTGATGCAGTAAAGATCGCCTCCTATCTTACCTCATTCTTATTTGACCATGCCTATACGAAGAAGCCTGTCATTGTAATGACACTTGATACCGAGATGAACGAATTTCATCTGGAAGTCGGCCATAAGATATAATCTGTTGTATCATTGCTGCACGACGCCGTGAGCATAACTTCGGTCGGGTCCTAGCCATCAGCGCCCACGCACCAACGCCCGGACCTGCGCTGCTATCCGCTCGCCATCATCGATGATCCGCTCGACCCGATCGTGCGAACGCGATGGCTCGCGCATGTCAGAGGCCAGCATGTGCAGCTCGCTGGCAAGGCGCTCCATC
>NZ_JAIQXR010000003.1:0-315295 GCF_020166615.1 Sphingobium sp. 3R8
ATTATCGTCGCGGTCGACACAATCCGGCCACCCTGGCGCGATTTGATGTAGGTCGCATCGAGCCACAGATAAGGAAATTCGCCCTCGATTGGCCTGTTGAGGAAAGCGTTAACCCGTTCGTCGATCTCTTGGATCAGTCGGCTGACGGCGCTCTTGGAGATGCCCGTAGCGCCCATGGCCTTCACGAGATTATCGACCGATCGCGTCGACATGTCCTGGACATAGGCTTCCTGGATCACCGCCGTCAGCGCCTTCTCGGCAGTCCGACGGGGTTCAAGGAAGGATGGGAAATACGATCCCTTGCGTAGCCGCGGGATCTCCAGTTCGATGTGGCCGGCCCTGGTCTCCCAGGAACGCTCTCGATAGCCGTTGCTCTGGACCTGTCGCCCGGCAGGGTCGCGAGCGCCATGCGCGGCGCCAGTCATCACCTGCACTTCAGCTTCCATCATTCGCTCAGCGGCAAATGCCAACATCTCGCGAACGAGATCCGCATCAGCGCCCTTTTCAACCAGCTCAATAAGGGCCATTCTGTCTGTGGTCATCGTCGTCTCCGATAGGTTCATTGGTTTCGCAACCCGAACTCTACCGAAGATTGGCGATGGCCGCCTAGACAGAAGCCATGCCACCGTTGGGGCATGAAGCTCCGGTCGCTACGCTCCCTCCGCTTCACGCCCCAACGGTGACGCTGTTACACCACGTAACGGGACACGGCCGGTGCCGTGGGTTTGAGGTCTACCGAGATATCAGATCCCGACAGTGTTGATGTCTAGAAAATATATTCCACGCGCAGGCCATAGGTACGCGGCCTCGCCACATTCTTGTAAACGCCATAAGGTTGACCGGTCTGAACATAAGAGGGGTATTTTTTGTCGAAAACGTTATTGGCGAAAAAGCCCACCCGCAGATTTTCACCGGGAGGGCTGATATAGCCCGACGCATTGACAACGATCAGCTTAT
Organism: Sphingobium sp. 3R8; assembly: GCF_020166615.1. NCBI lineage: Bacteria > Pseudomonadati > Pseudomonadota > Alphaproteobacteria > Sphingomonadales > Sphingobiaceae > Sphingobium > Sphingobium sp. 3R8. Next base: position 958 of record NZ_JAIQXR010000003.1, read on the forward strand.
TGTCTCGATCTGCTCGAAGTTCACCACCAGCGCCCGGCAGGAAGTCGATTGCTGAACGATAGGTAGCCAGGCCGGATAGTTGGGCGGTCCATGATCCGATCGCGAAATTATAGCTGGCATTGGCCGATCCCGACCAGGTCGGCGCGAATGGTGGTTTGGTTCCGGACAGATCGATCGCGCACGGGAAGATGGTGGCGGCAGGGGCAGCCGGGGTGTTCAGCGTCGGATCATAGCAAACGAGCGACGCGTTGGGGAAGGATTCGTAACGGGCATGCTGCCACGCACCCGTCAGACCCAGGTTGAACCCGTCGAGCGGGGTGAACTGCGCCTCGACCTCGACACCGTAATTCTCCATCGCGCCCGCATTGCCGGTGAGCGTGCCGCCTGAGTTCAGATCGAGCGTCTGGACCTGCTGGTTCTTGTTCTTGGCATAGAAGATCGCGGCGTTCACACGAATGCGGTTGTCAGCCATCGACTGCTTGATGCCGATCTCGTGGCTGAAGATCTTTTCGGGCTGAACGGGGGCGACGGGCGCGGCATAGGGTCCGGGGAAGCCGCCCGCCTTGAAGCCGCGCGTAAAGCTGTAATAAACATTGGTCGGCCCGTTATCCCATGCCAGCACGAACCGCGGAGTGAACGCGCGCTGTGACGTCCGCAGTTTGAAGCTGAACGCATTCGGAATGCCGAACGCGGCGGCGAGCGCGGCGTTGGTTTCGCCTGTCCCGCTGCGTTCCTCATAGGTGTAACGCCCGCCAACGGTAACCTTCAACTGGTCGGTCAGGTCGTAATAGCCTTCGAGGAAGGCGGCGTAGGATTGGGTGGTCGCTGTGTTCTTGAAACCAGCGGCCGTATCGGGATCGAAGCTGCCCCCGAAGAAGTTGCCGAGGAACGCGGGATTAAAATAGCCCTTGTCGTACAGATAGCTCAGGCCGAACAAATAGTTGAACCGGCCATCCAGCGTGGAGGACACCTGCAGGTCCTGCGTATAGGATTTGCCGCCGGACCTGGGCACTGAGAATTCGAACAAAGGCAGCGGCGTCAAATCCTGATCCGAGGCGCTGTCGGCGGTTTTTTGCTGACGGAAGGTCGTGATGCTCGACAGGGTGAAGCTGCCCATGTCGAATGCCATGTTCAGATTGGCACCGTAATATTTGGTTCTCAACGGCTGAATAGTGGTGATGCCCTCGGTATCATAATAGCCGACATTGGGCTTGAGTGCCCCAGGCGCGAGGTTGCAGGCGAGACAGGTATCGTCGCGGCGCTCCAGTGCCGCGATCGAACCCAGATAGGCCTTAGTGTCGTAGAACTGCGCGCCCAGGATGATGTCGGCGTTGCCGGGCTGCCAGCGCAGCTTGCCGCGAACATTATATGTGCGGGATCCGCCTGCATTCTTGTCACCGGTGTTGAGATTGCGGACGAAGCCGCCGTCATGCTTGTATCCGCCCGTGACACGCAGGGCGAGATCTTCACCGAGCGGCATGTTGAGCATGCCGGACAATGAGCGATGCTCCAGATTGCCCCACTCGCCGCGCACGCGGGCTTCGAACTTGTCTGTGGGATCGGCGCTGTTGATAATGATCACGCCGCCGGTGGCGTTCCGGCCATAGAGCGTACCCTGTGGCCCGCGCAACACCTGGATGCTGCCGATATCGAAATTGTCGACTATCTCATTCACGGACAGGGTTCGCGTAAGATAGGCGCCGTCTTCGTAAATGGCGACGGGCGTTTCGATGCCTACTGACACGAAATCAGAACCGATCCCGCGGATATGCGGTGCGAAAAAGCCTTGGGCCGTGGTGAAATTGGCACCGGGCGTGATCGAGGCGACATCGACGGCACGGGTCAGGCCAAGCGTCTGAACGGTATCGGCCGTCACCGCGGTCACGGCGATCGGCGTGTTTTGCAGGCTTTCAGACTTCCGCTGCGCCGTGACGATAATGTCGGTGGTCGATTCCGCCGTTGGGTCGGCGCGGTTCGCTGGCGTCTGTGCATGGGCAACCTGCACAAGCAGGGCGCTCAACGCAACTGATAATGGTCCAATTTTCCGCATCATACTCTCCCCTAAAATTATATGCCAACTTTGATGACGGCACTGATTTTATCTTCCGCTCACCCCTGTGCACCTTGGACGGCGCCTTCTGAGGTATCAAGGGCCTATATACTATTAAAGAATTGCGCGTGATTCAAGGCTCGCTTATGCTGTGGCGATCAATGCACGCTTATTGTGACAAAAATGCACGGAGTGAACATTTATGTGATGTTCACTCACTGAGCAGCCGAGCAAATAGTAACAACTTGACGAGGGCTTGTTGGTCAGTATCTAGTATGAACAAACTAAATTGCACGGCTGCGCGTGCCGTAGCAAGCTGCACGGGAAAGATGCCATGAAAGCGTCGGAATTGTTACAGATTGCGTCTGCGCGGACGGGATTGAGCGATTTTGGTCCTGATGATTTTCGCGACGGTTTTTGTTTGCTGGTCGAAGCAATCGATCGCGAATCCGCGATCCGGGAAGATTGCCGGGCGCAATTGCGCGAAAAATTCGTCGACCTGCTGACCCAGCGCCTCTGGTTTGCGGCAGACTTGGCCGCGCACCCCGAGATCGCGCGAGAGCAGATTCGCTCACCGCTGATCATATTATCCCTCCCGCGCACCGGCAGCACCAAGCTTCACCGCATGCTTGGCTCCACAGGCAACTTCCAGACGCTCAAATTCTGGCAGACGATGAAATTTGCCCGCGTGCCGGGTGTCAGCGATGGCGGTGTCAGTCAGCGCATCCAGAATGTCAGGGATTATGAGGCCTGGATGTATGAGCAATCGCCCGACATGCTCGTCGGGCATCCACTGCATGCCGAAGAACCGGAAGAGGAATGTTATTTGATGGAGGCGACCTATCGCCATCCGGCTATTTTCGGCATGTATGACGCGCCATCTTTCGCGGCCTGGATTGCGCAGGCTGACATGACCCCGGCCTATGACTATCTCGTTTCGGTCGTCAAATATCTGCAGTGGCAAAACGGGTCGCCACCAAAGCCATGGCTGTTCAAGGACCCGAACCACTTGGGCCAGGAAGATTTCCTGACCGAACGATATGATAATCCCCGCTTCATCGTCACGCATCGGGACCCTGTCAAATGTGTTCCTTCGGTGACCAGCACGGTGATGGCCTCACGGGGCATTTTTTCCGATCTCGACAACAGGCACATGTTCGCCTCAAAAATGCTTGGCCATCTTTCCGGCGCGATGGACAGGCACATGGATTGGCGGGCGCGCAATCCCCATATTCAGGTATTGGACCTGGCATTTCGCGACGTGGTCAAAGATGGCCTGTCGGTCGTGCGCACCGTATATGATTTTGCTGGTATCGATCTTTCGCCTGGCGCGCTGTCGGCCATCCGGGGGTGGGAAGCCGATAACCCCAAGGGCAAGCATGGCGAAGCCAAATATTCAGCGGAAGATGTTGGCAGCACCGATGTTGAGATCGCCAATATCTTTTCGCGCTACACGACCGCATTCAAGGACTATATTTGAACAGGCCTAAACATGCGAACATATGTCGCCGTCGCAAATATACTAATGGAGATATCTCATGGTAAATTATGCGTTCAATCCGGATGATCATCCTGCGGAATGGAGCCTGGACTATAGCAAGCGCGACCATGAGGTTGTCGATTATCAATATTATGAAATCGACGGCATTCCGGGCGTTAAGTTTCGCGGTCCCGCTCTCGCAGAAGATGTCATTGCCAGCGGCAATTATTTTACCTGCCTTGGCGGTGCGCAAGCCAACGGCATCTTCGTCGAGCGCACCTTTGGGGATATTCTGGCTGAACGGATCGGTATTCCGGTACTTAATCTGAGTGTCGGCGGCGGCGGCGCCGGCTTCTATCTTCAGGCTCGTGGCCTTCTCGATCTGGTTAATGCCGGTCGCTTCACTGTCGTTCAGGTCATGACCGCACGGACCGAACCTAATTCGCGCTACGGCCCTTATGGCTTCGTGGAGGCGCTGCTCGATCTTGAGACAGGGAGGCAGACGTCCACGATGGAAGCCTGGACGCATGTTTTCAACAAAGAGAGGACGGACGCGCCCAAATATGTTTCCGAGAGTCTGCGAAACTGGATTAAGCGCTATCAAGACTTGGCTGAAAAAATCACGGTGCCCAAGATCCTCTTCTATTTCTCCGACAAGGATCTGAACGTGCCGGTCGATTATACGGCATCCGATATGATGGCCATTCTTGGCAAATTCCCGCAGTTCGTCGATGCAAAGGCGATCGACGAAGTGCGTCCGCTGTTTGACGCCTATGTCGAGTGCCGGAGTATGCGGAATTATAATCATCCGCTCGTCAGCCGTTTCACCGGCGAACCTGTGGAAGTCGACGGCGGCAGCATGGCAGATTATGCCAAGGGGCTGAAATGGAGCACAAACCATTATTATCCCTCGCCCGAAATGCATGAGGATGCAGCCGATGCCTTGGCGGACGCTATGCCTGCCCTGAAGCTGCAAGAGCAATAGTCCGGCGTTTCCGACCAACTCTATAAAGGTATAGGCCATGCATAAGCTGATGATGTTCATGAAGCGGAAGGAAGGCGTTTCCTTCGAAGATTTCCGGTCGCATTACGAGAATGTCCATATTCCTACAGTAGCGAAATGGGTCGGGCATTTGTTCACCGAGTCAAAACGCTATTATCTGCAACATTCCGTCAACTTCTATGCTGGCCGCCCCGATGCCGACCAGGCGCCCACCGATGATGGCGGCGTCGATTATGATGCGGTCTCGGTCTACACTGTTAGGGATGAAGCAGCACTGGCCGAGGTGATGCGGATAGCAGTCGATCCCGAATTTACCCGGTGGGTGACCGAGGACGAAGCGAATTTTGTCGATCGGGCTCGTTCGCGACAAACGGTGACCGAGGAAATTACTCGAGCTGGCATGGGTTGAAAGGTCTAGTCTTGCACCCTGTGCAACCGCTTGCGCGCAGGATGACAGTTTTGTGCAGTCGCAGTCTCGGCACGCGCTGCTGATCCGCGTCTCCGTGATTTTCGACCTAGAACGCGCGATCAATGGGAGGTCCGCGCAGGGTCGTCTTGCCCTTCGCCAGGAACTCAGCTTCCCGCTGTTGGCCGAACTGGAAACATGGATGCGGGAGAACCGCACGAAGCTCTCGAAGAACAGCGATGTCGCCGAGGTCATGGATTATATGATCGAGGCATGGCCGGCCTTGACCGCCTTCCTTGATGACGGCTGCATCTGCCTCAGGAGCAATGCTGCGGAACGGGTCGAAATCATTGCCGGTGATCGCGCGAGTGCCTATGCGCGCGGAGCGCGAGAAGGCGCGCCGGCTGCCCGCCAAGCCGCCGATCGCTGGCATCTGCTTTGCAATTGCTCTGACGCATTACTCAATGTTGTGGAGCGTCGATACCGGGTGGTGCGAGAGGTCGGGAAATCCATAGCCTTGCAGGGGCCAGCGCCTGCTAACTGCATATCAGGGGCGCTTCATCTGGAAAAGGCGGTGCGGCATCGGCTAGAGCGGCGGCAGAGCCACAGGGCTGTATTCGAAAAGATTATCGAGCTGAGGCATCTAGGGTGAAGCCAGTTAGCGATCCAGCGCGAGTTGGATGTGGATCTGAAAACCACCCGAAAGTGGCTGAAAAACGAGGCACCGGGATCATGGCAACGCAAGGTATACAAGGCCAATGCAGCCGATGCGTTCGAAGCCTATCTTCGCGGCCGTGGCACGAAGGATGCCGGAATGCCACCCAACTTTACCGGAAGGTGTGCGAACAAGGCTATCATGGCAATGCCCGAAACTTCCGTCATTGGGTGAAGGTCAGGCTGCGCGGAGATATACCGGCCCCAAGCGCCAAAATTGTCAAATCAGTTCGTCCTGGCGACCGCCCTTGTCACGACAAACGGCCCGCCTGCTCACCATGGACGCGGGCATCCTGTCACGAAGAGAGCGAGCCTTTGTGGACGCGCTGTGCACGGCATCGCTGGACCTTGCCAAATCGGCAGATCTTGCACGCCGTTTCCAGGCCATGATCCAGGAACGCGACATTGATGCTTTGGCCGATTAGCTGGCTCAAGCCCTGACCAACCCGCTCGCTTCCCTCGCTCGTGGCCTCAAACGTGATATCGGCGCTGTTCAGGCCGCATTGACACTACCCTGGAGCACTGGGCCAGTAGAAGGGAAGATCAACAAGCTCAAGCTCATCAAACGGTCCATGTACGGCCGCGCCGGCCTCGAGTTGCTACGCGCCCGTGTCATGGCCACGTAGCTGGACACCCGCAAAAACTCTGGTGGATTCGGCGCATTGATGATTCATTGAGCGGGTAGCCACTGGAGGCGATCTGCGATGGATCCGAAGTCCCTTTTCAGTCTTAATGACCACCTTGAGATGCTGAGCCGTCACGGCGATCCGCTTGAGATGCTGGAACGGACCGTGGATTTTGAGTATTTTCGGGCCAGGCTTGTCGAAGGGCTGGGTTATGGCGATGGTGGCAAGGGCGGTCGTCCGCCGTTCGATCCCGTCGCGATGTTCAAGATCTTGATTTTGCAGGCCCAGCATAATCTGTCGGATGCGCGGATGGAGTATATGATCCGGGACCGGCTGAGCTGGATGCGGTTTCTGGGTTTTGCACTCGGCGATCGCACCCCCGACGAGAACACCATCCGACATTTCCGCAACCGGATGACGGAGACCGGGACGCTCAAGCGAGTGATGAAGGCATTCGACTGGCAACTTCACAAGAAGGGCTACATCCCCATGTCGGGCCAGATCATCGATGCCAGCCTGGTGCCAGCGCCCAAGCAGCGCAACACCGATGGCGAGCGGCAGGCTATCAAGGATGGCAAATCGGCGCAGGACATCTGGCCCGATGATCCGGCCAAAGCGGCACAGAAAGACACAGATGCGCGCTGGACGCTCAAGATCGGCGGGAAAGTGCGCTACAAGGATGGCAAGCCGCTGCCGATGATCGCCTTGCCGGTGTTCGGGTATAAAAGCCATATCAGCATAGACCGCCGCTATGGGTTCATTCGCGCCGGTGAGGTCACTTCGGCGGCCCATGCCGATGGGCGCATGTTGCGTCATGTGATCGCGGAAAATAGTAGCAGCGAGGTCTGGGCCGACACTGCATACCGCTCCAGGACCAACGAAACATGGCTGGCTGATCGTATGCTGACCAGTCGCATCCACCGCCGCAAGCCCAAGGGAAAGTCCATGCCCAGGGCCACCGCTCGCGCCAATGCGGCAAAGTCCACGATCCGGGCCAGGGTTGAGCATGTGTTTGCGCATCAGAAAAACCGGTTCGGGCTCTTCATTCGCACGATTGGCATCAAGCGGGCCGAGGCGAAACTCACCCTGGCCAATCTGGCCTACAACTTCGACCGCCTGATCTTCCACGAACGACGCGCCGCCACAGCATGAGTCTGCCCTGGACCCCGGGAAAGGTCATGAAATCACCCATCCGGCGACCGAAAAGCCGCCCGCCAAAGCGCCCCGTGCCCCGGTCATGCCGCCATCACCGCAACGGAAGCATCGACGTGCCAGTTTTTGCGGGTGCCCAGCTTGCACCGAAAGTGCGGGAGAGACCGCTTTTGGGCTCTCCCGCAATTTCGGTGCAGGCGTCGGGAACGAACCATGAATCTGGTAGATTCATTGAGGCTCCATAGAGGGAGCCTGTCGAGCCATGCCCAAGCGTATCTTGCCGCTTATTCCACGCCAGCTGATCGTGGAGGAGGTCATTGTCGAAACCGAGCGCATCGTGATCAATTGCCGGTCGTGGTTGTCTGCGCCTCGCTGTCCCAGCTGCCGACGCGTGTCGTCGCGGATGCACAGCAGATACAAGCGACGCATCGCCGATCTCCCATGGCAGGGGTGCCCGGTAGTACTCTGTGTTCACGTTCGTCGGTTGCGGTGTGCCAACCGGAGGTGTGAGCAGCGTATCTTCGCCGAACGCGCTGAGGACGTTGCCGCCCGTCACGCTCGTCGCACGCTGCGGGTGCGTGATGTCCAGCGTTCCGTCGGTCTAGCCCTTGGCGGCGAAGCGGGTGCTCGTCTCATTGAACCGCTGGGCATGCGCGTCAGTGCTGACACGATGCTTCGGATCGTTCGCGCTGATCGGCAGGTCCACCAGGGCGCGCCGCGTGTCCTGGGCGTTGACGATTGGGCATGGCGAAAGGGGGAGCGGTACGGCACCGTGCTGGTGGATCTCGAGGCCCACCAAGTCGTTGACTTGCTGCCGGATAGGGAGAGCGAGACCCTTGCCGACTGGCTGAAGTCCCACCCCGGCGCAGAGATTATCGCACGCGATCGGGCCGGCAGCTATGTCAAGGGCGCGCGCGAAGGTGCCCCTTTGGCTCGGCAGGTTGCTGATCGCTGGCACATACTGCGCAATTGTTCGGATGCAATGCTCTCGGTCGTGGAAAGGCGATATAAGCTCGTTCGCGAAGTTGGACGCTCGCTGGCGAATGATGATGCTCAGGATCCACCGCCAGAACGACCAGCAACCCAGGGAATGTCCGGCAACGCGCTCGATCATCAAAGGCGAAGCCGAGCGCGGCGGAACATGATGTTCGATGCGGTCGTCAGCCTGCGCGACAAAGGCTGGACCATTTCGGCAATCGCGCACGAAACCGGCCGAGATCGCAAGACAATCCGCCAGTGGCTTCTCGACAAACATCCTGGAACCTGGGAACGCGCATCGCGTCACCCCGCGAACGCCTTCGAAACATATCTCGTCTCGCGCTGGGAGGAAGGCTGCCGCAATGCCACTCAGCTTTGCCGCGAGGTGTGCGGGCTCGGCTATCGTGGCGAAGCGCGCAGCTTTCGTCGCTGGATCAAGGCTCGATTACGCGATGGCCTGTCGCCGCCTACAGCGCCATCCACCAAACACCCACGCTGGAAAGCACCATCCTCGCGACAGACGGTCAGGCTTCTCACCACATCCAGCGATACACTCTGCCAGGACGATGCGCGGTTCGTCGATGCCGTGCGCGCCGCCTCGCCCATAATCGCGGAATCTGCCGACCTCGCGCGGCGTTTCCACGCCATACTGGTCGGACGCGACCCCGTAGAGTTCGAGCCATGGCTCGCCCAGGCACTTGGAAGCGTCAGCGCGACGTCGGGCTATGCCGGGGGCGACGCGTCGACCGCTGATTATGAAAGCGTGTCCACCGGCACCACCGGCCACGCCGAATCCGTCAGGGTCGTGTTCGATCCGACGCAGGTAAATTATGCGGACCTACTGCGGATTTACTTTTCCGTCGTGACGGACCCGACCCTGCTCAACCGGCAGGGGCCAGACCGGGGAACCCAATATCGATCGGCCCTGTTTCCCGCTTCGCCCGCACAGGAGAAGGTTGCCCGCGCCTATATCGCGCAATTGTCGGCCGCTCATGTCTACGCCCGGCCGATCGTGACGCGGATCGAAGGCAATCTGCGCTTCTTCCCGGCCGAAGCCCATCACCAGGACTTCATGGCCCGCAACCCGACCTATCCTTATATCGTCATGAATGACCGCCCCAAGGTTGAGGCGTTGAAGCGGCTATTCCCCACGAGCTGGAAAGCATAAGCACCCCCATCAGCGGGCAGGCGTTACATCCTTCACGAAATGCGCGATGTCCGCGACGACGCTCGCGCGATAGCGGAATGGCCGGGCGATCGCCGTCACCATGCCGATATGACCTATGCCGGGATAATGTTTGATCCAAACCGGAACGCCTGCCGCGCCTAGTTTCGCGGCCAGGGCTTCGCTGTTGCGTGGGCGCACGGTTTCGTCTGCATCGCCGACCAACAACAGGGTCGGAGGGTCGCCCTTGCCGGCCCAGCGTACAGGCTGCGTCTCCGTCGGGTCTGGCCATGCGCCAAACGCGGCCTTGCTCGCTGCGACATCGAACGGCGCGAAATCATAGGGGCCGGCGATCCCGGCCAGTCCCTTGATCGCCCTCCGATCCGCGCCCAGCCATCGATCATCGACCGCCAGCATGGCGGCGATATAAGCGCCCGCTGAATGGCCGCATAGGATGATCGAATCCGGCGCGCCGCCATAATCCTGCCCATGCGCCATCACCCATCGGACTGCGCTTGCGCCGTCCTCGACAAAATCGGGATAAAGATTGTCTGGTCCGATTCGATAATCGGGAATGACGACCAGGAAACCCTGCGCAGCCAGGGCGCGGCCCACAAAGGCGTAGCCCGCCTTTGTGCCACTGGCCCATGAACCGCCGTAGAAGAACAGGACGACAGGAAGTCTGGCGTCGGCGCGCCTGTAGCGCGGCGCATAAATGTCCAGTTTTTGTCGAGGGCCTCGATCGTAGGGAATATCCCGTGCGATCCTGACGCCATCGTTATCCTTGGGCACCAGCGCGTCGAATGTCAGGAGCGGCGTACAGGCTGCACCGGCGAGGGCCGCCACTCCACATGCGCCCGCTGCCATCCATTTCCATCGTTTGCTCATCACCTTCCTTAACATGAAGAGCGACGATGCCCAGCGTCACCGGGACGATCCCGAACGCGCAAGTGCATGATTGGCAAAGGCACTGCTTGCGTAACCGGTGCAACTTCAGGAACCGGACTCGCCTTTGCAAGCGCGTAGACTCATAAGATCGCAACCACAGCCTTGATGATCTGGTTAAACCGAATGTCGATCCGCTCTGATAAATCAATCCGCCCTCGGTTGGGCCAGATCATGAGCATTGGATTACACCCACTGAAGCCACAATGAATCCGGCGTCAGTATGCGTAATCTTGGCCAGCAGGCGGTATGGGCCTCCTGCTGGCACTCCTTTTACATCATGCCGTTGGCGTTCAGCTCAATTTTCCCAACAAACTGTCCACCGCGACCTTTGCGTCGCCGTAGAACATACGGGTATTGTCCTTGTAGAAAAGCGGGTTTTCGATGCCGGAATAGCCGGTGCCCTGTCCGCGCTTCGAAACGAAGACCTGCTTGGCCTTCCACACTTCCAGCACCGGCATCCCGGCGATCGGCGAGTTGGGATCATCCTGCGCCGCCGGATTGACGATGTCGTTCGATCCGATGACGATCACCACGTCGGTCGAGGGGAAGTCGTCATTGATCTCGTCCATTTCCAGCACGATGTCATACGGCACCTTGGCTTCGGCCAGCAGCACGTTCATATGCCCCGGCAGGCGGCCTGCGACCGGGTGGATGGCGAAACGCACGGTCTTGCCGGCTGCCCGCAGCTTGCGAGTGAGTTCGCTCACGCTCTGCTGCGCCTGCGCCACCGCCATGCCATAGCCCGGCACGATGATGATGCTGTCCGCTTCGTTGAGCGCCGAGGCGACACCGTCGGCATCGATCGCGACCTGCTCGCCCTCGATCTCCGCCGCTGGTCCCGTCGTGCCGCCGAAGCCGCCCAGGATCACCGACACGAAGGAGCGGTTCATCGCCTTGCACATGATGTAGCTGAGGATCGCGCCCGAAGAGCCGACCAGCGCGCCGGTGACGATCAGCAGGTCGTTGCCCAGGGTGAAGCCGATCGCCGCCGCCGCCCAGCCCGAATAGCTGTTGAGCATAGAGACGACCACGGGCATGTCCGCGCCGCCGATGCCCATGACGAGGTGGAAGCCGATGAACAGCGCCAGCGCCGCCATGGCGAGCAGAACCGTCAGTTCGCGGCCTTCCACGCCGATATTGCCGACATACATCACCAGCAGCACGAGCGACGCCAGCAGCGCCGTGGCGTTGAGGACATGGCCGCCGGGCAGCTTCTTCGCCTTGCCGTCCAGCTTGCCCGCGAGTTTGCCGAACGCGACGATCGATCCGGTGAAGGTGACCGCACCGATGAAGATGCCGAGAAACTCCTCGACCTTGAGGATGTTGATTTCCACCGGCGTTTTATGTGCGAGCAGGCCTGCAAAGCCGGTGAGCGCTGCACGCGCGGCCGGATCGAGCGTGTTCACCGTTTCCAGTTCGAAATGTGCGTTGAAGCCGATGAAGACGGCCGCAAGCCCGACGAAGCTGTGCAGCGCCGCGACGAGCTGGGGCATTTCGGTCATCTGGACCCGCATCGCCACGATCCAGCCGATAACGGCTGCGACGGCGAAGGTGCCGGCCACGATCGGCAAATTGGCCGCCCCAGGGCCAAAGAGTGTGGCCAGCACGGCCAAAGCCATGCCGGCAATGCCGTACCATACGGCGCGCTTGGCGCTTTCCTGATTGGAAAGGCCGCCCAGCGACAGAATGAAAAGGACCGCAGCCGAGAGATAGGCTGCGGACACCACACCGGTATCGAACATGAAATCTACCCCCTTAGGACCGCTGGAACATGGCCAGCATACGGCGCGTGACCAGGAAGCCGCCAACGATGTTGATCGACGCGATCAGGATCGCGATCGTCGCCAGCGCGAGCACCACGTTATTGGATGCCACGACCTGGAGCATGGCCCCCACCACGATGATCCCGGAAATGGCGTTGGTCACCGCCATCAGTGGCGTATGCAGCGCATGGCTGACATTCCAGATCACCTGGAAGCCAACGAAACAGGCCAGCACGAACACCGTGAAATGCGCCATGAAGCTGGCGGGCGCTACGGCGCCGACCGCGATCAATAGAATCGCGGCGACGATCAAAGTCGTGACCTGCGACCGGGTCTGCGCCTTGAACGCGGCGACGTCCTTCGCCCGTTTCTGTTCGGGCGTCAGTTCCTCGGCCTTGGGCTTGGGCTTCTGGGCCGCGATCGCCTTGATCTTGGGTGGCGGCGGCGGGAAGCTGACCTCCCCTTCAAAGGCGACGGTCGCGCCGCGGATCACGTCATCCTCCATATTATGGACGATCACGCCATCCTTGCCCGGCGTCAGGTCAAAGAGCATGTGGCGGATATTGCTGGCATAGAGCGAACTGGACTGCGCTGCCATCCGGCTGGGAAAGTCGGTATAGCCGATGATCGTGACGCCGTTCGGGGACACGATCTTCTCGTCCGTGACGGTCAGTTCGCAATTGCCGCCGCGTTCCGCCGCCAGATCCACGATGACCGATCCGGGCCGCATGGCTTCGACCATGTCCTTCGTCCACAGGACCGGCGCATCACGCCCCGGAATAAGCGCGGTGGAAATGACGATGTCGACGGTCGGCGCCAGTTCACGGAACTTCTTGAGCTGGGCTTCGCGGAATTCGGGGCTGGACGGGGCGGCATAGCCACCGGTCGCCGCGCCGTCCTGCTGTTCCTCCGAAAAGTCGAGATAGACGAACTGCGCGCCCATCGATTCGATCTGTTCGGCGACTTCGGGCCGGACGTCGAAGGCCAGCGTGATCGCGCCGAGCGATGTGGCCGCGCCGATCGCGGCCAGGCCGGCGACGCCGGCGCCGATCACCAGCACCCTGGCCGGCGGCACCTTGCCCGCCGCCGTTACCTGCCCCGTGAAGAAGCGGCCGAAATTGGCGCCAGCCTCGATCACCGCGCGATAGCCGGCGATGTTCGCCATGGACGACAGTGCGTCCATCTTCTGCGCGCGCGAAATGCGCGGCACCATGTCCATCGCAATGACATTGGCGCCAGTCTTGCTGATGGCGCCCAATTCTTCGCTGCGCTGGCCGGGATAGAAGAAGGAGATCAGCGTCTTGCCTGCGGCGAGCCGGGCTGCCTCATCTGCTTCGGGCGGACGCACTTTGACGATGACATCCGACGCGGCCCACAATTCGCCAGCGGTTGGAACCACAGTCACGCCTGCGGCGCGATAATTGTCGTCGTCAAAGCCGGCCGCTTTGCCGGCTCCGCTCTCGACAAAACATTCATGGCCTAGCTTTTGCAGTTGCAGGGCGCTGTCAGGTGTCAGCGCAACACGCGCTTCCCCCTTCGCCACTTCTCTGGGTGCACCTATTCTCACTCTTCCTTCCTCCCCCTTTTTCTCGCGCGGATGCGACCTTGCAGATAGGCTAATGGTCGATCGATCCTCATTGGGCTATACTGAAAGACTTGAGGGCATAGAAGGTGAAGTTTAGTACTTCGATCGCTAAGTCTGCGTCATATCCGGCGGATGGGGCGCACGACCGGGCGTGGTACGCGCTTGGCAGTTTGTCGGTCAGGTCATGCAAATGCGTGATTGGCGGCTTTTCGGCCTGCTTTTTGAGGCGACGATGATGGGTACCCGTTGTCGGGCGGATAACGGATTTCTGCGCTCATGTCGTGGATCGGCATTTGCATGCCAAATCAGATTGATTGATGGCTCGCGAGCGGGATGATCGAGAATGCGAATGCAGGGGAAAGTCGAGATGCCGACACAATCGTTCGAGGCTTCCGGTCCTCCGGATCGCGCAAGCCTGGATTTCCTATTTCCGCAGGAGTTCGAGACGTCGCTCGATGCTGCCGTCGCGGCGATGGGTGCGCGCTTTGAAGTGCGCCGCTTTTTCTGGCGGGAGCGTAGGGAGATCGCCTTCACGCCGCCGTGCAGCTATTTCGAGGTGACGCGCTTTCCCTCCATGGGCCGTTATCTCGCTTCCGCGGCCGACTTTTGTGCCCAGGGAGAAGTGCGCTTCTATCCCTGGGCGCGGCCGTTCCAGATGCATTGGAAGGAGCGCGAGCAGAGATCGCTTTTTTGTCGGATAGATGTTCGCGCGCTTACCGGATTGTCGATGGAACTGTCCGACCGACAGTTGCGTGATACCATCGATATGCGCAATCCCCATATCAGGGCGCTCTTGCTGCGGGCACAGCAGGAAATAATGGCGCCAGGGCTGTGTTCGCAGATTATTCTGGATTCGATCAGCATGGATTGGCGGCCGAAATCGTGCAGCAATTCGGCCCGGAAACGCGACCGGACTTCTCCAGCGGCCCAGCGTTGGACCAGCGTTATCTGGCCAGACTTGTCGCCTATATCCGAGAACAGCCCGGCAAGGTCGAGATAGCGAAGCTGGCGGCAGAACGAGGGGTCGGTGTCCGGCATTATGAACGCCTGTTCCGCGCCGCGACGGGCGAAAGTCCCGCGGCCTTTTGCCGACGTCATATGCTGGCCCTGGCGAAGGATCTGCTGATGGACCGGTCGCTTCTGGTCAAGGAAATCGCCTATCGCTGCGGCTTCGCCAATACGGCAAGTTTCGGCGTGGCCTTCCGCCAGATGGAAGGCTGTTCGCCGCAGCAGTTCCGTAACCGGTTTCTGACTCACTGAGCCGCAATTTCCGACATCTGTTTTCGATAGGCGACATCGATGCCGCCTGCGCTTTTCAGCGGTGTCCGGACCAGTCATCCTGACCAAAATGGTCGTCAGACCGGCTTGAGAGAGGATGGCAATGACATTTGGATTTCCCGAGGCGGACGCGCTGCTGGCACGATATCCGCTGCCCGATTATCTGCGGGACAATGTGCGGCCCGGACTGGAGCAGCTGCTCGCCTCGATGGCGGAAGACCGGGCGCTCAACGCCAATGGCCATGCGCGGGCGCTGCACATCATCGCCGACGACCTGTCCCGGCTGAAGGCGATCGCCGACGACCGGGCACGCTATCCCGAGATTGCCGACGTCGAAATCCGGCAGCCGCTCTTCATCCTGGGCCTGCCCCGGTGCGGCACCAGTTTCCTGCACGCGCTGATGGAAGGCGACCCGCAGGTCCGTACGCCGCTGATGTGGGAAGTGGCCGAGCCATCGCCCCCGCCCGAAGCCGCAACCGCCGATACCGACCCGCGGATCGCCCGGTTCGACGAACATCTGCGCGCGCAACTGGGCGGTGACGCCGACGAATTGCTGAAGGCTCATCCGCTGGGCGCCAGAATTCCTCAGGAATGCGGGTCGTTCATGACGACCGCCTTTCAGAGCAGCAATCCGTGCATGTTCCAGCATCTCCCGCGCTTCTACGACTGGTTCAAGGGCATCGACGCGACCTTCCGCTACGAAGTCCACAAGATGTGGCTTCAGCATCTGGGCTGGCGCCATCCCGGCCGGCATTGGGTGCTCAAGATCCAGGAGCATATGTACAAGCTCCCGGCGCTGCGCAGGGTCTATCCCGATGCGCTCTTCATCCAGCCGCATCGCGACCCGACCACCGTCATCGCCTCCATTTCCCAACTGATTAGCGTCATCCGCGGGCCGTCCTACGACCAGCTCGACTTGCATGCGCTTGGCGCCGAGTTCCTGCAACTCTGGTGGGACGGGGTGAAATGCTGCATGGATTACCGCAAGGCGCACACGGATCTGCCGATCTACGACATGCGCTACAAGGATCTGGTCGCGGACCCGGTCTCGACCATTCGGGCCGCCTATGACCATTTCGGCTGGGATTTCACACCGGACTCGGAAGCCGGCATAGTGGGCTGGCTGCGGGAGAATCCGGCGGGCAAGCATGGACCGCGGAGCTATACGCTGGCCGATTATGGCCTGACTGCCGAAAAGGTCAGCGACAGGTTCGCCGACTATATCGAGACCTACCATGCCTATCTCTGAACCGTCGCAATGGCGTGCCTGGCTGGACCGGATGGCGGGGGCGGACGGCGTGCTGGACAGGCTGGCCGATCCGGGCGACCCGCAGGCCAGAGCCGAAGCGCATCGGCTGTTGTTCGCCATCCTCGCCACCGGCTATCAGACGGCCTTCGCCGATCCCGATCATCCCGATTTCGTGCCGTCGGTCAGCAACATCCTCAACACCGTCGGAGTCAATCCCGACTTCATCTATGGCGCGGCGCGGATCGACGGCAGCGGCGTCTACAGGCTGTCGGGCACGCGCGGGGACGGGGTGTTCGTGTTCCTCGATCTGGTCGCGGGCGGCTTGGGACCGATGGAGGATCTGGGGCCTTCTGTGGGCATGATCGATCTGGATGCCTGTACATTGGGCCCGGACGGCGCATTCGACATCCTGTTGGGCGGTGAGCGGCCCAAGGATGGTGCGGGCGACTGGTTCCCGCTAGACCCGCGCGCCGTCACCATCGGCCTGCGCCATGCTTATTATGACTGGGGCGCGGGGCGCGATCTGCGCATCGCGATCGAAAGGGTCGACCGGCGCGTGGGCGCCGGCCCGGTGCCAGCAGCCGAGATCGCCCACCGGCTCGACCGCCTGTCGGCCTTCGTCGAACGCTATGCCGCATTCGCCCTGGGCTATGGTCAGCGGCAGCGGGCGCGGGGCTTCGTCAACAGGCTGGAATATGACGACTGGGCCGGTCGTGGCGGCGTTGCCGGGCAGCATTATTATCAGGGCATCTTCCGGCTGGAACCCGGCGAGGCGATGATCATCGACACGGCGGTGCCCGATCAGGTGCGCTACTGGAATGTGCAGCTCAACGATCCGCTGTGGAATACGATCGACTGGATCAACCATCAGAGCAGCCTCAACGCAGCGCAGGCGCGGCTGGACAGGGACGGCCGCTTCCGAGCCGTCATCGCCCTGGACGATCCGGGCGTGCCCAACTGGCTCGATCCGGCCGGCCGCGACGAAGGGTCGCTGATGCTGCGCTGGACCGGGGCGAGTTCCGGGCCTGAGCCGACGCTCAGGATCGTGCCGGCGGCGGAGTTGCGCGCGCATCTTCCAGGCGACACCCCGCTGGTCACGCCGGCGCAGCGCGACGAGACGATCCGGCGTCGCCGGCGTGGTGCGCAATGGCGACGGCGCTGGTGACGGGATCGACCCCATCGGGCGAAAGGATGGTCGCTATGCACGCCCCGCTATGACGAAGACAGCGCCCGGCATTTTTCCGGCCGCGGTTTGGGAAGGGGGAGGCGCATGGACTTTGCGGGCAAGGTCGTACTGGTCACTGGCGCCGGATCGGGGCTGGGCCGGGCGGCGAGCCTTGCGTTCGCGCGGGAAGGCGCGGCGCTATGCCTGGTCGGGCGCAGGCGGGCCAAGCTGGAAGAGACCGGGCGTCTGATCCGCGAGGCAGGAGGCCGATCTGTCGAACTGGCGTGTGACCTTGGCGAGCCGCGTGGCTGCGTGAAGGTGGTCGAAGCGGCGATGACCGCCTTCGGCCGGCTGGATGTGCTGTGCAATATCGCCGCCGATGTCATGTTCCACCGCCTGGTGGACATTCAGGAGGAGGAATGGCACCGGACCATCGCCTCCAACCTGTCCGGTCCCTTCTTCCTCATGCAGGCGGCCATGCCGCACCTTATCGAGAGCAGGGGCAATATCGTCTGCGTCGCCTCGACCGCCGGTTTCATGGGACAGGCCTATCTGGCGCCCTATGCCGCCTCCAAATTCGGACTGGTCGGCCTGACGCTTTCGCTCGCGATGGAGATGATGGACAGTCCCGTGCGGATCAACATCCTCTCGCCCGGCCCGATGCGGACGGAAATGACGCAGGGCATGGCCTTCCCCGATTTCGCCGATCCTCGGTTGCTGGCCCGCTACACGGGCATGCGCCCGCCATGCCCGCCCGAGGACGTGGCCGAACCGCTGCTGTTCCTCGCTTCCGATCGCGCGCGCCATGTGCATGGGGCGTGCTGGGCGGTCGACGGCGGCATCACCGCCGGCTAGGTCGCCTCTCTATCGACCGACCGGGTAAAAGACCGACTTCTGATTTTGATATTCGTGCAGCCAGTCCGGACCATATTCCCGTCCGACGCCGGAGCGCTTGTAGCCCCCGATCGGCGCATAGGTCATGCGCCCGGTGCCGCCGTTGAGCATGACGCTGCCGGCGCGGATCTGCATCGCCATCACATAGCCTTTGGCGGCGTCGGCGGTTTCGATGCCGCCGTTCAGGCCATAGCGGCTGTCGTTGGCGATGCGGATCGCCTCTTCGTCGGTATCGAAACCGATGACGCAGCCGACCGGGCCGAACACTTCTTCCTGGGCGATCGTCATCTTGTTGTCGACATCGTCGAAGATCGTGATGTCGGTGAAGAAGCCCTTGTCGAGGCCGGCCGGACGTCCGCCGCCATGCGCGATCCGCGCGCCCTCGTCGCGGCCGATGGCGATCAGCCTTTCGACCTTTGCCCGCTGCGATTCGCGGATCAGCGGACCCATCGCCACGGTGGGATCGGCAGGATCGCCGATCCTGAACTGGCTGGCGATGGCGCAGGCGGTTTCGACGAAGGCCTTGCGGATGCTGTTATGGACGACGAGGCGCGTCAGCAGGGCGCAGCCCTGGCCCGCATTGACCGAAAGGACCGCGACCGCCATGCCGGCGGCGCGGGCGACGTCGGCGTCATGACGGACGATCAGCGCGGACTTGCCGCCCAGTTCCAGGTGCACGCGCTTCAGCGTGGGGGCGGCCTGCGCCATGATCGCGGCGCCCACGCCTTCGGACCCGGTGAAGGTGACGAGGTCGACGCGCGGATCGCTGGTCAGGGTCGTGCCGACCTCCGGTCCGCCGGTCACGACGTTCAGAACGCCCCTGGGCAGGTCGATCTCCTCGGCGATCTCCCCGAACAGCAGCGCGGAAAAGGGGGTGAAGGGCGACGGCTTCAAGACCATCGTATTGCCGGCGAGCAGCGCGGGCACGATCTTCGCCAGATTGATGAGAAAGGGAAAATTATAGCCGGTGATGGCCGCGACGACGCCCACCGGCTCGCGTACCACGGTCGTCCCGCCGATCTTCTTCGGCCCGGTGGGATTGAAGGGATCGGGGGTGATGTCGACAGGCAGGCGGACGCTGTCGTCGCGTGTCGAATGGTCGAGCGCGGCCAACAGATGATCGAGCGGATTGGCGACCTGCATGCCTTGGGTGATGCCCTGCGAACAGCCGACTTCCGCGACGATCAGCGCCGCGATCTGCTGCCTGCGGGCGTCCAGCGCGCCATGCATCCGGCGCAGGTACGTCGCGCGTTCGGACATGGCCATGCGCGGCCAGATGCCCGTGTCGAACGCATCGCGCGCGGCCCCGATCGCTGCCTCCACTGCGGCGGCATTGCCCACCGGCGCGTGGCCGATCACCGCTTCGGTCGCGGGATTGATGATAGCGTCGCGTTCGCTCCCGCCATCGACCCAGGCGCCATCGATATAGAGCTTGTCGAATGCGGTGAAAGGCACGGTCATATCACGGGTTCCTGATGGGGCTGCAGAATCATGTCCGCGGCGTTGAGTGCGATGGCCATGGCCGGCGCATTGGTATTGCCCGACACGATGGTCGGCATGATGGAGGTGTCGACCACGCGCAGACCGGTGACGCCGCGCACGCGAAGCTGGGGATCGACGACGGCGGCGTCATCCGCGCCCATGCGGCACGTCCCGCAAATGTGGAAGGATGTTCCGCCAAGGGCTATGGCGTTGGCTAGAATGTCCTCGTCTGCCTCTATGCCGACGGTCTTGCCCGTTTCCTCGACAATCCAGTCCTTGAGCGCGGGCTGTTGCGCAAGGCGGCGGAGCCAGCGGAAGAGGGCGACGAAATGGCGTCGGTCGGCATCCGTGGCCAGATGATTGGCGTCGATGACCGGCGGGACATCCGGATCGGCCGAGCTTATCCGGACATGGCCCTGGCTGTCCGGCCGCATATAATAGGCGATGACGGTCCTGCCGGGATAAGGGTCGAGAGCCACCGCCCCTTTGTCGTCCGTGTGGAAGGAATAGAGGCCCATGCCAACCTGTGCGTCCGGCCGGTCGAGGGTGGCATCGGTCTTGACGAAACCGCCCACTTCATGCGCCGCATGGGTCAGCGGGCCTTTCGATCCGAAAGCATAGCGCAAAGCCGACATGATGAGGCCCAGGCCGGACAGTTTTTGGTTCAGGCTGTTCCCCCGGACCCGGTAGTTGAAGCCCAGATAGCGATGTTCGCGAAGGTTGGCGCCGACGCCGGGCGCATCGACAACGATCGGAATGCCGAGCGATTCGAGCAGGGCGCGGGGACCGATGCCGGACAATTGCAGCAGCTTAGGACTCTGCACCGCGCCTGCGGACAGGATGATCTCCCGCCGGGCGGCGACCTCATGCTCGCCATCCTTGTTGCGCAGCAGGATGCCGCTCGCCCGCTGCCCGTCGAACAGGATGCGCAGGGCGTCGGTCTGCGGCAAAACATCCAGATTCGGTCGGCCTCGCACAGGCTTGAGAAAGGCGCGGGAGGCGGAGAAGCGTTTGCCGCGATAGGTGGATGTCGGCTGATAGCCCATGCCGCCCTCGGTCACGGCCGGCATGTCGTTCATGTCGTCCACCCGTTGCGTCCCGGCCTGTCCGGCGGCAATCAGGAAGGCTTCGCACAGCGGGTCGCCCGAAGGGTGGACGCTGATCTTGAGCGGGCCGCCCGCGCCCCGCCACGCCTTGGCGCCCAGCGCATGGTCCTCCAGCGCGACGAAATGCCGGCCCATGGTCTGGCGCAGCGAACTGGGCTGCGCCTTGTCGCGCCAGCGGCGACAGGGCATCCATCTCGCCCGCGCGATAGCGATCCCAGGGACTGTCGAGCGCAATCATCGTGCGCTGAAACGCAGCCAGGGCGGCGCTGACCGTGCCCGTATCGATCCGGCCCATTCGTCCGGGAAAGGCGCGGGCGAACATGCGGACATAGCAGGCATCCCTGCCCAATCGTCGCGGCAACTCGGCCTCCAGCGCCTTCATCCCCATTTCCACAGGCCGCTCGCCCAGCAGCGGGATGATCGCCTGCGCTTCGAGCGTCGTCACGCGCGGATCGCCCCATGTCAGCACCGGTCGCCAGGCGACATTGGCCAGCCCCGGCACGTTGCGTCGGCCGGGGTCGCCATGAACGCCGGGGCGGGTCGCATTGCCATCGGCAAAGCCGCGCTTCTGTTCATGGCAGGCCGCGCACGCCATCGTCCCATTGGCCGACAGGTCCGCGTCGTAGAACAGCCGTCGTCCCAGCTCGACCTTGATCGCGCTCATTGCGTTGTAGGCAGGCACTGGCGGCGCTTGGACATCCGGGGGCAGCCGCCAATGCCACCGCGCCGTGCCGGCGCCGAGCAGCAGCACCGCACTCGCCAGCAGCACTACGGCCTGAAACGCCGGCCTCACGGCAGGCGCGTCACCAGCAATGGCAGGCTGTCGGTGCCGTTCGCCGCCACCTGCAGTACATAGTCGCCGGGCTGAAGGTCATAATCGACCATCTTGCGGATGCCCGAACAGTCCGGTCCATGGCCGTGCGCGACCGATGTCATGGCCGCCTTGCCCTTGACCACATCGACCCAGGCGCCAGATCCCAGCGCTACCCGCCATGTCCCGGCCTTGTCCACCGTGAAGCGCGCCACGCCGCCATAGCTGACCGACCCGCCGGGTTTGGCCGGGCGGACAGGATATCGCACGTCGGGCGTCGGCAGCAATTCCATCGTCACCGCCTGCCCGGCCGCCAACGCAGGGCCACTCCCGGCGGCCGCACCGCTTCTGGCCGTCACGGGATTGCGCCAGGTGGCCATTGCGTCGGGCAGATCGGCCGGCGCGTCGCAACTCTGGGTCATGGGCGTATCTACCATTTGCGCTGCAGCAGGGACGGCTCCACTCAGCGCCAGCAACGATATGGTCCAAAAAATCGATGGCGTGCGCATGGGGGTTCCTTTCGCGAACCTTGTCTATATACGCCCGGATATAGCGAGTCGAACGACCGTGAACAGGGGAATGTCTATGCGCCGATACTATCTTGCCGCTTTGCTGGCCTCCGGCATGTTTGCGTCCGCTCTTTCCTGCGCGAGCGCCCAGACGGCGGCGCCCGACGCAGATGCGCCGGATACGCGCTTCTCGCTCGGTCAGATCATCGTCACGGCGCCCAGGACGACGGGCATCGAGATCGACGGCGCTACGCTTTCGTCCGAAGCAATCTACACGTTCGGTCGCAACGCGCTCGACGACGCGGTCAATCTGATGCCCGGCGTGTCGGCCGGCAATAGTGGGGGGACACGCAATGAACGTCTTGTCTTCGTGCGCGGTTTCGACCGGTTCCAGGTGCCGCTGTCGATCGACGGCATCCGCGTCTATCTGCCTGCCGACAACCGGCTCGACTATGGCCGCTTCCTGACGACCGACATTGCCGAGGTTCAGGTCGCCAAAGGCTATGCCTCCGTCCTTGACGGCCCCGGCGCGATGGGCGGCGCGATCAACCTCGTCACCCGCAAGCCGACCAAGGCGCTCGACATCGACGTGCGCGGGTCGGTCAATTTCGACAATGACACCGACTATGCCGGCTACACGACGTCGGCCATGATCGGCACGAAGCATGACAAATGGTACGCACAGGCCAGCTATGCGCGCAGTTTCACCGATCATTGGGATCTGCCCAATGATTTCACCCCGCGCGTCCCCGCGCTGGAGGATGGCGGCGCCCGCGACTTTTCCCGGACGGAGGATTGGCGCGTCAATGCAAAGGTCGGCTTCACCCCCAATGCGACCGACGAATATGCGCTGAGCTACACCTATCAGGAAGGGTCTAAGGGCGCGCCGCTTCACATCAGCGACACGATAACGACGCCGCGTTTCTGGGACTGGCCGCAATGGAATATCACCAGCGTCTATTTCCTTTCGACCACGGCGCTGGGCGATCGCGCGACGATAAAGACGCGCGGTTATTACAACCAGTTCGATTCGATCCTGCGGTCCTTCGACACGCGCGCCCAATCCAGCCAGACCCGGCCCTTCGCGTTCGACAGCCCCTATGCGGACAAGGCGTGGGGCGGATCGCTGCAACTGGATTTCCGCGCGACCGACGCGGATACGCTGCGGCTGGCCTACCATTATCGCCACGACAAGCATGTGGAGTTCCAGACCAGCTTCTCGACGGCCGGGGTGGGGACGACCGAACCGCGTCAGACGCAGACCGAAGACACCTATTCGGTTGCGCTGGAAAATGAACTCCGGCTATCGCCCGCGCTGACCTTCACGCTGGGCGGCAGCTTCGACTGGCGCAATCTGGAACAGGCGCAGGAATATGGCGCGCCCTTGGGCACGTCGGGCGGGCCATCGGTCATCTATCAATATCCCCGCCGCGACAGCGACGCCTGGAATGCGCAGGGCCGGCTGGACTGGCAGGCGGCCGATGCGATCCGGCTGCACGTCAGCCTGTCCTCACGCACGCGCTTCCCGACCATTTTCGAACGGTTCAGCCAGCGCTTCAATCAGGCGATCCCCAACCCGGACCTGAGGTCCGAACGCGCCACCAATGCGGAAATCGGCGGTAGCTGGACCGACGGCACGATCCGCGTCGAGGGCGCGGCCTTCTACAGTTGGGTGCGCAACGCCATTTTCGGCATTCTCACGCCGGCCTATCCCTGCACGGCATCGACCCTGCCGCCTGCCGTTCCCACGGCGGGGTGCGCGTTGCGCAACATGACCCAGAGCCGCAATGTCGGCAAAGGCGAATATTATGGCGTCGAACTGTCCGTATCGGCGACGATCACGTCCGGCCTCGACGCCGGTTTCAACTATACTGGTATCAAGCGCGACCTGACGGACCCCACAAACGCGCTCTTCCGGCCGACCGGCGTGCCGACGCACAAGGGGTTCGCCTATCTCGACTGGTCGCCGGTCGCCGCGCTGCACATTGTGCCCAGCGTCGACCTCGCGTCGAACCGCTGGACGATCTTCACCGCCACGCCAGCGACGCAGCCCGCGCGCTACTACCGTACCGGCGCTTACGTCAATGCAGCTATTCGGGTCGACTACGCCATCCGTCCCGGCATCGAGATCGGCGTCGGGGCACGCAACCTCTTCGACGACTATTATATGCTGACCGACGGTTTTCCCGAACCAGGTCGCAGCCTGTTCGCCAGTATCAGGGCGAAATATTGACGCGGATGTCCGGTGCGCTTGCCTGCAAAGACGCACACGGCAAGTCAAAGGTAAAGGCGCGATATGGCGGGGTATCTTCGTACCGGATCGCCGCACCACCCGGTCGCTGGGGGCAGGAGCGATCGACTTGGGCGCGTCCTCCCAACCTAGAGAGAACATGCCACCCGAAACCGCGAAGCACGCTGAGCTGCGACATCTCTAACTTGCGGGGAGCGCCATCTCTAAGTTGCGCCTACAACATAGAAATACGATAATATATATTATGTTAAGTATCATCGTCCGCTGCGTTCGGCGTACAACTGTCCAGCTCGCCGTCGCAGCGTCCCCCGTCAGGCGATCGCCAGTACGCTGCTCAGGATGATCCGCACCAGCTCGGCCTGACCGCGCGCACCCATCTTGGCGTAGATTTTCTTGGAATAGTTGCGCGCCGTCTCGACCGTCAGCCCCAGATTGGCGGCGGCCTGCATGATTGGAATGCCTTGGCCCATTTCCCAGGCGAGCCGCGCTTCGCTGGGCAGCAATCCGAACAGATCGACCAACTGCTCGCACCGATCCGCCTGCGACGATCGATCGCCGCTCAGATAGACGATCGCCACCGGAGCGCCGCCCGCCGCCATCGACTGTCCGCGGAACGGCGCGACCAGCATGTCCATCCATGGGTCGCGGCTCAGGTTGATCGCGCGCGGACGCGCCTCCGCATCCTGGGCGAAGGTCTTGACCAGCGCGGTCAGTTCGCGGTCCAGCCCCAGCGATGTCGGGGTCAGTCGGTCGTACCGCCCTCGCCGCAGGATGCTGTTGCGCTGGAACAGTTGCTCGACATGGGCGGTCATGTCGAGGATGCGGCACTGGGCGTCCAGCGTCAGCCAGCCGAAATTGAGTCGCCCGAAGGCTTCGGAGGTCAGGGTCGATCGCAATTTCTCGCGCTCAAGCGCCACGAAGCCGCGCAACGCCGCGCGCAGATGTGGTGCGAGCGCGGTCAGCAGTGCCGTCGCCGATGACGATATGCGTGGGCCCGCGCAACTCAGCCAGGCATCCACCCCGCTGCTTTCGGTCACCCGAACGGATCTTATATCCTCCACGCCCAGGCCACGTAGAAAATCGTTGCGATAGGATTGCAGCTCGACATTGTCTGGCGGGACCAGCTCGGACAGCGAATAGACCCGTCCTTCCCGCATGTCCCGATAAGGTAAGGGATCGCGCGCGAATTTCTCGGCAAATAGCCGGTCGAGATGCGGTGGAATCGCGGGGCCGGCGTAAAGCTCCACGATGCTCTTCTCATCAATCGGACGGAAAGCGAGGCTGGCGTAACGGACCTGCATCCGGCTGCGCAGCCGTTCGAGAAAATCATGCCAGAGAGGCTGCTGGAACATGCCCTCGTTCAGGCTCACCAGCAGGCCGGAATCATCCAATCGCATGGGTCGATCGTACACCCTCCCATATGGGAGGTCCAATGTTAGTTGCTTGCTGCCAAAGCTGCACGCAAGAAGATTGCGAGGATCTATGATGGACGCGAAGACACTGACCCATCTTGAGCGGCTGGAGGCCGAGAGCATCCACATCCTGCGTGAGGTTGTGGCGGAGGCCGAGAAGCCGGTGATGCTCTATTCCGTTGGCAAGGATAGCGCCGTGATGCTGCATCTGGCGCGCAAGGCGTTCTACCCTTCGCCACCGCCCTTCCCGCTGCTGCACGTCGATACGACGTGGAAATTCCAGGAAATGTACAAGCTACGCGACCGAATGGCGCAGGAAAGCGGCATGGAGTTGCTGGTCTATCGCAACCAGGAAGCGATGGACCGCGGTATCAACCCGTTCGATCATGGCGCGCTGCACACCGACATGTGGAAGACGGAAGGCTTGAAGCAGGCGCTCAACCTCTACGGTTTCGACGCGGCGTTCGGTGGCGCGCGACGCGATGAGGAAAAGAGCCGGGCCAAGGAGCGCATCTTCTCCTTCCGCACCGCGTCGCACGGCTGGGATCCCAAAAATCAGCGGCCCGAATTGTGGAACCTCTACAATGCGCGCAAGAACAAGGGCGAGAGCATCCGCATCTTCCCGATCAGCAACTGGACCGAGCTGGATATCTGGCAATATATTCATCTCAACGATGTGCCGATCGTGCCGCTCTATTTCGCGGACGAACGCCCGACGGTGGAGCGCGATGGCATGTTGCTGATGGTCGATGACGATCGCTTCCCGTTGCAACCGGGCGAGACGCCGGTGATGCGCTCGATCCGCTTCCGCACGCTGGGTTGCTATCCGCTGACCGGTGCGGTCGAAAGCACGGCCAAGACCTTGCCCGAAGTGATCCAGGAAACGCTGCTCACCACCACTTCGGAACGGCAGGGCCGCGCGATCGACAAGGATGCGGGCGGCGCCGGCATGGAGAAGAAGAAGCAGGAAGGCTACTTCTGAACCTTCACGCTCCCATCATTCGCCCTGAGCCCGTCGAGGGCTCGGCCGACCGACGGGGGAGCACTTCGCTTCGCTCAGTGGAGAGCTTCGACAAGCTCAGCCCGAACGGGGAATTTAGATTATGACCGACACCATCGCCGATCCCATCTACAAGACCGACGCCCTCATCGCGCAGGATATCGACCAGTATCTCAAGGTGCATGAGCATAAGACGATGCTGCGCTTCATCACCTGCGGATCGGTGGACGACGGCAAGTCGACACTGATCGGCCGCCTGCTCTACGACAGCAAAATGATCTTCGAGGATCAACTGGCCGCGCTGGAAGCGGACAGCAAGCGTGTGGGTACGCAAGGGCAGGAGATCGACTTCGCCCTCCTCGTAGACGGCCTCGCCGCCGAGCGTGAGCAGGGCATCACCATCGACGTCGCCTATCGCTTCTTCGCGACCGAAAAGCGCAAGTTCATCGTCGCCGACACGCCCGGCCACGAACAATATACCCGCAACATGGTGACGGGCGCATCGACCGCCGACCTTGCCGTCATCCTGATCGACGCGCGTAAGGGCATCCTGACCCAGACCCGCCGTCACAGCTATCTCGCGCACCTGATCGGCATTCGCAACATCGTGCTGGCGGTGAACAAGATGGATCTGGTCGGCTACGATCAGGCGGTATTCGACAAGATCGTGGCCGACTATGCCGAATTCGCCCGCTCGATCGGCATCACTGCGTTCACGCCGATGCCAATCTCCGGGTTCAAGGGCGACAATATCACCGGCCCGTCGGACAATACGCCCTGGTATCAGGGGCCTGCGCTGATCGAGCATCTGGAAACGGTGGAGGTCAACAGCGCGGCCGATGCCGACAAGCCGTTCCGCATGGCCGTGCAATGGGTCAACCGCCCCAATCTCGACTTCCGCGGCTTTTCCGGCCAGATCGCAACCGGATCGGTCCGGCCCGGCGACGCGGTCCGCGTCCTGCCCTCCGGCAAGACCAGCACGATCACGCGTATCGTGACGCTCGACGGCGACCTTGACGAAGCCGTGGCCGGTCAGTCGGTCACGCTCTGCTTCGCCGATGAGGTCGACTGCTCGCGCGGCGACGTGATCGCGACATCGGACAACCCGCCGCAGGCGGCCGACCAGTTCGAGGCGACGATCGTCTGGATGGCGGACGAGGAAATGCTGCCGGGCCGTTCCTATTGGCTCAAGATCGGCACCCAGATGGTGACCGCCACGCTGCAGCAGCCCAAATATCAGGTCAACGTCAACACGATGGAGCATCTGGCCGCCAAGACGCTGGAGCTGAACGCCATCGGCGTCGCCAACCTGTCGACCGACAAGCCGATCGTGTTCGAATCCTATGCGGCCAATCGCACGCTGGGCGGCTTCATCCTGATCGACAAGCTTACCAATGCCACGGTGGCGGCGGGTATGCTGCATTTCAGCCTGCGCCGGGCGCAGAATGTCCACTGGCAGGCGACCGATGTCAGCCGCGATTTCCACGCCAATCTGAAAAACCAGAAGCCGGCGGTGCTGTGGTTCACTGGCCTGTCTGGCGCGGGCAAGTCGACCATCGCCAACATTGTCGAAAAGAAGCTGGCGCGGATGAACCGTCACACCTTCCTGCTCGATGGCGACAATGTCCGTCACGGCCTGAACAAGGATCTGGGCTTTACCGATGCCGACCGGGTGGAAAATATCCGCCGCGTGGGCGAAGTGGCGAAGCTGATGACCGACGCCGGCCTCATCGTCATCACCGCCTTCATCTCGCCCTTCCGCGCCGAGCGCGACATGGTGCGCAGCATGATGCAGCCGGGCGAGTTCGTGGAAGTGCACATCGACACGTCACTGGCTGATGCGGAAGCGCGCGACGTCAAGGGGCTCTACAAGAAAGCGCGGTCGGGCCAGCTCAAGAATTTCACCGGCATCGACAGCCCCTATGAAGCACCCGAAGATCCTGAGATCAGGATCGACACGGCGGAGATGACCGCGGAAGAAGCGGCCGAGGCGATCGTCGCGAGGCTGATTCCATGAGCGTCGCTCTATCGGACGCCACGCTCGCCTCCTATCTCGCCGAGATCGCGGGCCGGCTGCTGCTCGACGTGCGCGCGTCGGGCCTGTTCAGCCCGAAGGCGCTGGGCAAGGCGGGGGATCAGACCGCCAACCAGTTTCTCTGCCACGCCCTGCGTGAGCAGAGGCCCGACGACGGGCTGCTGTCCGAAGAGGAAAAGGATAATGACGACCGCCTGGCCAAGAGCCGGGTGTGGATCGTCGATCCGGTCGACGGCACCCGCGAATATGGCGAGGAGCGGGCCGACTGGGCGGTGCATGTGGGCCTGGCGATCGACGGTCAGCCGGTGATCGGTGCGGTCGCACTGCCGGGGCTGGACCCTGAAGGCCGGGGTCGGGGCATGGTGCTGCGCTCCGACGAACCGCTACCGTTGCCACCCGCGCCCGAAAAGCTGCGCATGGTGGTCAGTCGCACCCGCCCCGCCGCCGAAGCGGTCGCGGTCGCGGCGGCGCTGGATGCCGAACTGGTGCCGATGGGATCGGCCGGCGCCAAGGCGATGGCGATCATTCTGGGGCAGGCCGACATCTACCTCCATAGCGGCGGCCAGTTCGAATGGGACAGCATGGCGCCAGTCGCCGTCGCACTCGCCCACGGCCTGCATTGCTCCCGCATCGACGGCTCGCCCCTCGTCTACAACCAGCAGGACGTCTATTTGCCTGACCTGCTGATCTGCCGGACGGAACATGCCGAAGCCGTGCTGGGCCATGTCGCCCGCCTCAAACAGGATGCGATTGACGCCTGACAAGGCAAGGCACAGGATTCTGCGCGGTCAGAACTGATCGCGCAGGGTTCGCATGACCTCGTCCAGGAAATCGACCACCGCCCGGACGCGGGGCAATCCCTCCAGATCGGCGTGCATCACCAGCCAGTAGCTGCGTTGCGCCGCCATGTCTTCCGGCATAATCCGGATCAGCCGCTCGTCCTGTGCGGAAGCGAAGACATGGAGCATCCCCAGTCCCATGCCGGCCGCGACCGCGGCATGTTGCGCTGCGCTCGAACTGGCGCGAAAGCGTATATCTGCGCCTGGCAGCAGTTCATCGAGTGCGATCATTTCGGGAAATCCGGCCAGATCGTCGATATAGGAAACAAAGCCGTGCCGGGCGAGGTCGGCGCGGCTTTCCGGCACCCCTTCCCGCTCCAGATAGTCGCGCGATCCATAAAGGGCGAGACGATAGTCCACCAGCTTGCGTGTCACCAGCCGTCCCCGAGGCGGCGGATTCAGCATCACCGCAATGTCCGCTTCGCGTTTCGAGAGGCTCGCGGCACGGCTTTCCGACGCCAGTTCCAGCGTCAGCCGGGGATGGCGCGCGCGTAACTTCGCGACATGGGGGGCCACCAGATGCGCCGCGCAGGCTTCGGGCGTCGCCAGCCGCACGGTGCCTTCGACATCGCGGTCGCGCCCCTCCACGCTGCTGATCGCCGCCAGCAACTCGCTTTCGATCCGTTCGGCATGACCGACCAGGGCGAAGGCGGCGGGCGTGGGCATCACGCCGCGTGGCGACCTATCGAACAGCCGTGCGCCCAGCGTGCGCTCCATATTGGTCATGCGCCGGGCGACCGTGCTATGATCCACGCCGATACGGCGCGCGGCGGCGAGCATATTGCCTTCGCGCATCACCGCCAGGAAGAGGCGTAGTTCGTCGGAATTCAGCATGGGCAAATCTGCACAATCATTGTGTCATTGCCCCTGTATATCTGCAAAGCCGGCGGGTCTATAGCGCTGGCATTGCATCGTCTGGAGAGGATCAAAAACCATGCGTTCCATCAGCCATTTCATTCACGGGAAAAGCGTGTCCTTCCCCGGCGCGCGCCTGTCGGACGTACTCGATCCATCGACCGGCGCGGTGCAGGCGCAGGTCGAACTCGCCACCCCGTCGCAATTGCAGAAGGCTATGGATTCGGCCCTGTCGGCGCAGCCGGATTGGGCCGCCACCAACCCGCAGCGCCGCGCCCGCGTGATGTTCCGCTTCAAGGAACTGATCGAGGCCAATCTGGACGAGATGGCGCGGATGCTGTCGTCCGAACATGGCAAGGTGATCGCCGATGCCAAGGGCGACATCCAGCGCGGTCTGGAAGTGGTGGAATTCGCCTGCGGTATCCCGCATCTGCTGAAGGGCGACTATACCGAGGGCGCAGGCCCCGGCATCGACGTCTATTCGGTGCGCCAGCCGCTGGGCATCGTCGCGGGCATCACGCCGTTCAATTTCCCCGCAATGATCCCGCTGTGGATGAGCGCGATGGCGATCGCCTGCGGTAACGCCTTCATTCTCAAGCCGTCCGAGCGCGACCCGTCGGTGCCGGTGCGTCTCGCGGAGTTGGCGCTGGAAGCGGGTCTGCCTGCAGGCATCCTCAACGTCGTCCATGGCGACAAGGAAATCGTCGACGCCATCCTCGACCATCCCGATATCAAGGCGGTCAGCTTCGTCGGATCGTCCGACATCGCCAATTATGTCTATCAGCGCGCCGCGGCGAACGGCAAGCGCGCCCAGTGCATGGGCGGCGCGAAGAATCACGGCATCATCCTGCCCGATGCGGACATGGACCAGGCGGTCGCCGACATCGTCGGCGCGGCCTATGGTTCGGCGGGCGAACGCTGCATGGCGTTGCCGGTCGTGACTCCGGTGGGCGAAGCTACGGCGGAAATCTTCCGCACCAAGCTGATCGCCGCGATCGAGACGCTGCGCCCCGGCATCCCGAGCGATCCGGATGCGCAATATGGCCCGCTCGTCACCGGCCAGCATAAGGCAAGGGTGGAAAGCTATATCCAGATGGCAGCGGATGAAGGCGCGGAAATCGTGGTCGACGGGCGCGGCTTCCAGCTTCAGGGCTATGAGGATGGCTTCTACCTCGCCCCCACGCTGATCGACCGGGTCACGCCGCAGATGAAGAGCTATCAGGACGAGATTTTCGGTCCGGTTCTCCAGATATTGCGCGCCGAGACGTTCGAGGAAGCGCTGAGCTATCCGAGCAAGCATCAATATGGCAATGGCGTCGCCATCTTCACCCGCAATGGCGATTACGCCCGCAAGTTTGCGGCGCAGGTCGAAGTCGGCATGGTCGGCATCAACGTGCCGATCCCGGTGCCGGTCGCCTATCACAGCTTCGGCGGTTGGAAGCGCTCGGGCTTCGGCGATCTCGATCAATATGGCGAGGACGGCGTGCGCTTCTACACCCGCACCAAGAAGATCACGCAGCGCTGGCCGACCGGCGGCGCAGTGGTGGACCAGAGCTTCGTCATTCCAACGATGAAATAAGGTTCGCGCGCACTATCGGGAAAAGGGGCCATGGTCGTTGCAGCAACGATCATGGCCCCTTGTTCATGCGGCCATCCTGGCTATTGCGCTCCAAAGCGGATGCGGCGCAGAAAATCCAGCACGCCGTCGCTGAAGGTGTCATTGCTGTCGCCTGCGACCATATGGCCGGCCTCCGGGACGCAATATATTTCGGTCTGTGGCACCAGCCGGACGAGTTCGGCCACGCCTTCGTCATCGACGATGTCGCTCTTGCCGCCGCGCACCAGCAAGGTCGGGATCGACACCCGCCCGCTCACCGCCAGCAACTCCTCGGTCCAGGTGGGCGGTTCGGCGCTGGGCCGTGCCGCCAGCATCCTTGGATCCCAATGCCAGTAGAGACGCCCGTCGTCGTGCAGGCGCAGATTTTTCATGATGCCGGATGCATCGCGCTGCGCCTTGCGTTGCGGATTATAGGCGATGACAGCCGCAAGCGCGTCATCGACGCTGGCGAAGCCGCCCGCATGGGCCTGCATGAATCTCTGGATTTTGGCCACGCCGGCCGGTGCCGGACGTAGCACGATATCGACCAGCACAAGCGCGGTCGCCTGTGGCGCCTGACCCACACCGACCGCGTAGAAACTGGTCATGCCGCCCATGGATGCGCCGACGAGCGCGACCGGGCGGCGATCGCCGATGGCCGCCTGCAAATCCGCGCCGCGCGCCGCGAGCGAATAATCCCCCTCTTCCGACCAACTGCTGTCGCCATGCCCTCGCGCATCGAAATTGATGACATGATAGCCCTCCCCGATCATCCGGCGCATCGCGCCCGACCAGCTATGGCGGGTCTGCCCGCCGCCGTGCAGCAACATGATCGTGGGAGCGTCGATCGGACCGCCGACATCGCCGACCAGCGTCAGTCCATCGCGGGTCGCAAATTCGCGGCGGGATATATCCATCGTCGAGGCATGTTCCGTCATGCGTCCTGCGCTACAATCTTTCCCGCGGATATGCCAGCACGCCAGGCCGGCGCCCCGGCCTGTTTACAAAGGCCGTCGACATTGGCCGTCCGATCGGCATGATCCGACTCATCGCGCAGCCCTGCGCCAAGGAGTTGATTATGCTGTTCTCTTTATCGTTCGCCCGCCCGTTGATGCTGGCCGGCCTGCTGTCCACATCGGCGATCGCGCTGGCTGCGCCACCCAGTTTCGACGTCGCCCGTGTCAGCGCGGACATCAAGACGCTGGCCAGCGACGCCTTTGAAGGGCGCGGTCCGGCGACCCGCGCCGAGGTGAAGACGATCGACTATATTTCCGCGCAAATGAAGGCGGCGGGGCTGAAGCCGGCCGGGCCCAAGGGCAGCTGGTTCCAGGATGTGCCGCTGCGCATGTCGGACATCACTGGCACGCCGGCCCTGTCGATGAATATCGGCGGCAGCGCTGAGGCGCTGACGCAAGGTAGCGAAATCGCGGTGCGCGCGGCCGAGACTGGCCAGTCATCGGTCCAGTTCGCCGACCTGCCGCTGGTCTTCGTCGGCTATGGCGTGAAGGCGCCGGAACGTGGCTGGGACGACTTCAAGGGCGTGGACCTGGAGGGCAAGATCATGGTCGTGCTGGTCAACGACCCGGATTTCGAGGGCGGTGAAGGCGATTTCGGCGGCAAGCTGATGACCTATTATGGCCGCTGGACCTATAAATATGAGGAAGCCGCGCGGCAGGGCGCGGCCGGCGTGCTGGTTGTGCATGAAAGCGAGCCGGCCTCCTATGACTGGGCCACGGTCAAGAACAGCAACACCAACACCATGTTCGACATCGTCCGCGCCGATCCCAAGGCCGCCCATACCCAGATGGAAGGGTGGATGCAGAAGGATCTGGCCGCCAAGCTGCTGGCGGCATCCGGCGTGGATTTCGAGGCGGCCAAGGCTGCGGCGCGCAAGAAGGATTTCAAACCCATCCCCTTGAAAGCCACGATGAGCGCCGACTATGCGGTGAAGTCGGAGATCATTACCTCGCATAATGTCGCGGGGCTGGTGCAGGGCGGCACATATCCCGACGAGACGGTGATCTATTCGGCGCATTGGGACCATCTGGGCATCGGCGCGCCCGATGCGAAGGGCGACACCATCTATAATGGCGCGAAGGACAATGCGTCGGGCACGGCTGCGCTGCTGGAGCTGGCCCGCGCCTATGCCAAGGGGCCGAAGCCCGAGCGCACCGTGCTGTTCCTGGCGGTGACGGCCGAGGAAAAGGGGCTGCTGGGGTCCGAATATTATGCCGACAATCCGCTGCGACCGTTGGCCACTACGGCGGGCGTCGTCAATATGGACGGGCCGTTCGGCATGGAGAAGACGACCAATTTCAGCATTTCCGGCGCGGCGAAGCTGGACCTGCTGACGACGCTGACGCAGGAAGGCGAAAAGCTGGGCCGCCATTACACGCCGGACGCGCGACCGGAAGCGGGCAGTTTCTACCGCTCCGACCATTTCCCGATGGCCAAGCGCGGCGTGCCTGCCATTTCCTTCAATCCGGGCCGCGAGCTGGTGAATGGCGGGGCCGAGCGGGGCAAGCTGTTGCAGGACGCTTATACCAAGGATCGCTATCACCAGCCGGCGGACGAATATGACGCCAATTGGGATACGAGCAGCTGGGTCGGCGACCTGACCCTGCTCTATAATGTCGGGCGGCGCGTGGCGGACAGTCATGACTGGCCCAACTGGTCGGCGGACAGCGAATTCCGCGCAACCCGCGATGCCACGGCGGCGCAGCGGAAGTAGGATAGTATAACCATAAGCTATGCCCCGGTCAGTTCGGCCCGATTGCCGATGCTGACCGGGGAGAGGATCATGGCGGCTCTGCCGAGGAGCCGCCATGACCATTGCCCGATCCCTGAACGCCATCGCCACCGTATCGCTGCGCGGGACGCTGGAGGAGAAACTGAAGGCGGCGGCTGCTGCGGGTTTTGCCGGGGTCGAGATTTTCGAAAATGATCTGGTCGGGTCATCCCTGTCGCCGAAAGAGGTGCGGGCGATGCTGGACGACCTCGGCCTCGCCTGCATGCTCTATCAGCCCTTCCGCGATTTCGAGGGGTTGCCGGGCGACCTTCGCCGTCGCGCCTTCGACCGGGCGCAGGCCAAGTTCGACCTGATGGAAGAGCTGGGGACCGACCGCATCCTCTTCTGTTCCAGTTGCCATCCCGCCGCATTGGGCGAACGTGACCGGATCGTCGATGATTTCCGCGAACTGGGCGGGATCGCGCAGAAACGCGGCATCATCGTCGGCTATGAGGCGCTGGCCTGGGGCCGGCATGTCAACGACCATCGCGACGCCTGGGCGATCGTGGAGGCGGTGGACCATCCGAATATCGGTATCATCCTCGACAGCTATCATTCGCTGTCGCGCCAGATTCCGAGCGAGAGCATTCAGGCGATACCGGGTAACAAGATCGCTTTCGTGCAACTGGCCGACGCGCCGCTGCTCGACATGGACCTGCTTTACTGGAGCCGTCATTTCCGCAACTTGCCGGGACAGGGCGGGCTGGATGTCGCGGGCTTCGTGGCGGAGATATTGCGCACCGGTTATGACGGGCCGCTGAGCCTGGAGATCTTCAACGATCGCTTCCGGTCCAACGCCGCGCGGCTGGTGGCGGAGGATGGGCATCGGTCGCTCGACTATATCCGCGATGCCGCGCAACGGCTGATCGCCCAGCCGACCGCCATGCCCGCACCGCAGCCCGTGCTGGGCTGCGAGTTTGTGGAGTTCACCGCCGATGGCAGCGATGCCGCGCGGCTGGGCAGCAGCTTCGCGTCGCTGGGCTTCACGCTGGTGGGCGAGCATCGCCACAAGAAGGTGACGCGGTGGCGGCAGGGCGGCGTCAACCTGATCGTCAATGCCGAGCCGAAGGGCTTTGCCAGCGCCTATCGCGCGACCCAGGGCACGGCGATCTGCGCCATCGGCGTGCGGGTGAAGGACAAGGCGGCCGTGCTGGCCCGCGCCGCCGCGCTGGGGATCAAGGCCTATAGCCCCGAAGGGCGACCGGGCCGGATGGCGATGCCGGCGCTGCGCGGGGTTGGCGGCAGCCTCATCTATCTGATCGACGATCATGAGGTGGAGGGGCTGTGGGCGCGCGAGTTCGACGCGGTGGAGATGGATGCAGATGCCATCGGCGCCGATGTGCGCGGCATCGACCATCTGGCCGCCGTCGTCCATAATGACGAATTCCTGTCCTGGCAGCTATACTGGCGTTCGCTGTTCGGGCTGGAGGCGCGCGGACCGCAGGATGTGATCGACCCATCGGGACTGGTCCATAGTCAGGCGTTGCAGTCGGCGGACGGCGCGTTCCGGGTGACGATCAATGCGTCCGATGCGCGGGAAACCCTGTCCTCCCGCTTCCTCGACCATGGCTTTGGCGGCGGGTATCAGCATGTCGCGCTGACCACCGACGACATCTTCGCGACGGCCAGGGGCTTGCGGGACCATGGCGCGGCGATGCTGGCGATACCGGCCAATTATCATGCCGACCTTGCCGCACGCTTCGACCTCGACGCGGCGATGGCAGCGCGGATGGCGGCGGACGGCGTCCTCTATGACGAGGATGGCGATGGGGCGAGCTTCTGGCAGATGTATAGCCGCGCCTTCGACAAGCTGTTCTTCTTCGAATTCGTCCAGCGGGCGAAGAGCTATGCGGGCTATGGCGCGCCCAATGCCGGGGTACGGCTGGCGGCGCAGAACCGGTTCCGGCCGGACGCGATCCCGGCGGCGACATTGTAGGAATATGGGCGCTTAACTTCGCATATTTCCCGCTGAATGCGACATTTCAGAATACATGTTGGAAATTATCGAACAATGTCCGTTCGTCCTGAGCCTGTCGAAGGACGGTCCTTCGACAGGCTCAGGACGAACGGCAAATAGCATATTACGGGTTACGGGCGCTGTAGGACAGCGCCCTGCCCTTACAGGATGAGCTTGATCGTCGCCCCCGCCACCACGGCATCGGGATAACGATCGGTCGCGCCGACGCGGTGGATATATTGGAGGTTGGGGCGCAGCAGCAATTGGCGGGTCGCCTGCCAGCCATAGAAGATTTCGCCGCTCATCTCATGCGTCTGGACCGCGACATCCTGCCCCAGCGAGAGCTGATCGCGCTGGCGATCGGTGACGCGCGGATTGACGCGGGCATAGACGAGGCCGAGGCCAAAATTATCCTTGGGCCGGCCGTCCCACAGGCCGCGTGCGACGAAGCCGCCGCTGATGAAGGTCGGCACCCGCGCGGTGTGGCGATCCGACAAAGTGAGCGTGCCGAACAGGCTGAGGCCGCGATCGCCCGGCCCGAAGCGGACGATCATCTGTTCGCCCATGACCCAGGCGCTCCACCGTTCCTGCCGCATGGCGGGCGACAGGCCGGACAGGACATAGGAATCGCCGTTGATATCGTCGCGTACATCGGCGCGGTCGGTGGTGTCGACCAGCCCGCCTACGCGAAACAGGCCCGGCAGGCCGCCCGGCTTCTGCCCTGTCTTCAGCCCCAGCTCGACCGGAAAGACGAAGCTGTCGAAGCGCGGCGCCAGTTTCCACCCTGCCCCGGTCTGGGCGCGGAAAGCGTTGACCTCGAAACCTGCGACAGTGACGCTGAGGTTGGGCGCGATCTCCTGTCGGACGCGCAGGCCCCAACGCGGGATCGGGAAGCCCGAAAAGCCGCTATTGTAGAAGAGCGTGGTCGGGCGCGGGCAGAAGGCGAAATTCTGGAACTGGCAACCGCTGGGCAAGGTCGCGAAATCGTCACCCGTATGATAAAGGCCGAATTTCAGCGCGGTCTTGCCGCCGTTCAACTTCTGTTCGTAGCTGAGTTCGGCCGGACGCAGATCCTGACCGCCGCCGAATAATTCCTGCACTTCGAACAGATTGCCGAGGCGGGTCGCGGTCAGATCCTCCCCCTTGCGGTGGATGATCGTGGCGATCAGCTTGCCGCCATTGAGGCCGAACGCCTTGCCCGTGTCGATCGAGGCGGAGGCGAGCAATTGCTGCGTGTAAGCCGCGCCGCCGTCCCGCCCGCCGGTGATGCTTGCTGCGCTTTCGGAGACATAGGAGAAGGTGAGATCGACGCCCTTGTCCTTCAGCCGTGAGCGCCAGCCGGGCTTGTCGGCCGGGGCGGCTGGCGGCGGTGTCTGGGGGCCGGCGGATGGTCCCTGCAACTGCGCGGCTTTTGCCAGCACGACCGGCGCAGGCACGACGATGGCAGGGGGCGTGTCGGCGATCATGCGGCGGCTCCTGCGCTGGCGCGGTCGAAATCGCGGAGCATCCGCGCGGAATCCGGTTCGGTTCCCGTGAACAGGGCGAAGGCGTGGGCCGCCTGCATCACCGCCATGCCGCCGCCGGTCAGCGTCGCGCAGCCTTTCGCCTGCGCGGCGGCGAGCAATGCGGTCTGGAGCGGGAAATAGATGATGTCCGACACCCATTGATCGGCGGTCAGCAAATCCGGATCGAAGGGCAGGCCGGGATGGCTGAGCATGCCGATCGGCGATGTCTGGACCACGCCGTCGGCGCCGCTGATGGCAGCCTGCGCCGTGGGGGCGGCCCTCACTTGCGCCGCGGGGAAGAGCGCGGCGAGACGATGAGCCAGCGCCTGCGCGCGGTCTTGTGCCGGATCGAACAGGGTCAGGCGGGTGGCGCCCAGGTCGAGATGGGCATAGCCGACCGCCGCCGCCGCGCCGCCTGCGCCGATCATCGCGACATGGGCGCGCTTGTGCTGGCCAAGGCCGGCGAGGAAGTGGGCGCGGTAGCCGGACCAGTCCGTATTGTCGCCATAGGTGCGGCCATGTTCGAACAGGATGGTGTTGACCGCGCCCAGCGCCTTGGCCGCAGGCGACAGGCTGTCGAGCAGTGGTGTCACATCCTGCTTGAAGGGATGGGTGACGTTGATGCCGTCGAAGCCCATGGCCCCCAGCAGGGGGATAAGGCGCGGCAGGCCCGCCGCGTCATAGCCCATCACTTCGCCGTCGAGGATGCGATAGACCATCGGCAGGCCGAGCGCGCGGGCTTCGTCTTCATGCATTTGCGGGCTGCGCGATCCGGCGATGCCGCTGCCGATCAGGCCGCAGAGGATGGACGCGACCGGTCGGCCCGTATCCGATACGGGGGTCTGGAACATGGGATTTGTCCTTGGTCGAGAGGTTCAGGCGGCCTTGGGCAGGCGGATGAGCGCGGCGCATAGGCCCGCCAGCACCACCGGCACCGCGAAAATGCCGAAGATCACCGGCAGCGACACCTTCGCCGCGAGCAGGAAGCCACCGAGCATCGGGCCGATCACCGCGCCAATCCGGCCGACGCCCATGGCCCAGCCG
Source organism: Sphingobium sp. 3R8 (assembly GCF_020166615.1). NCBI lineage: Bacteria > Pseudomonadati > Pseudomonadota > Alphaproteobacteria > Sphingomonadales > Sphingobiaceae > Sphingobium > Sphingobium sp. 3R8. The sequence goes on from NZ_JAIQXR010000003.1 coordinate 40,605, forward strand.
ATGCCAGTGCCGCGCGCTTCGGGCGGATAGAGGCTGGCGGCGAGCGGATAGCAGCCGTTGAAGCCGCCCTGCACGAAGACGCCGACCAGGAAGGCGGTGCCCAGTGTCGCGGCGAGCGGCATGGCGACCGACCCGAAGACCGTGAGCGCGGCGGCGGCGAGCGTCATATAAAGCAGGATCAGGCGGCGCAGGTCGAAGCGCATGGCGACGAGGCCGATCGAGGAGGTGCCGATGAAGGCGCCGATATTGTAGATGGCGCCGGCATAGATGGCGTCCTTGGCCGGAAGGCCGGCCTCGACCGCCAGCTTGGGAATCCAGCTGATGACGAAATAGAGCGTCATGAAGCTGAAGGTGATGGCCAGCCAGAGCAGGATGGTGCTGGGCGCGCGGCCTTCGCTGAGCAGGCCGCGCACGCCGGCATGGCGGGTTTCGCTGGTCTGCTGCGCGGGCAGCGCGTCCAGTTGCGGCTGGCCGATCGAGGCGAGCAGCTTGTTCGCTTTCGCCAGCGCGCCCTTGGGCTGGCGGCTGAGCAGGAAGGCGATGGATTCGGGCAGCAGCAGCCAGACCAGCGGGATGGCGATGGCGCAGAGAGCCGCCGCGCCCAGCAGCATCGCCTGCCAGCCATGGGTGGTGACGTGGCTGGCGACGACGAAGCCGGTCAACGTCGCGCCGACGGGATAGCCGGCCTGCAAGAAACCGACCGCGAAGGTGCGATGCTTTTCGGGGGCATATTCGGCGGTGAGCGCGGCCATGCTGGCCAGCACCGTACCGATGCCGATGCCGACGACGAAGCGGCTGGCAATCAGTTCGGGGATGGAGGTGGCGATGCCCGATGCGAACATCGCGGCGGCCATCATGATGAGCGAGGCGAGGATCAGCTTGCGCCGGCCGAAGCGGTCGGCCAACGGCGCTATGAGCAGCCCGCCCGCCGCCATGCCGGCAAGGCCCGCGCTGAACACGACGCCCAGGCTTTCGGGGCTGACCTGCCAGTCGGACGACAGCGCAGGTGCGATATAGGAGAGGATCAGCACATCCATGCCGTCGAGCATGTTGAGGATGAAGCAGGTCGCGACGACGAGGATCTGGCGGGCGGTCCAGACGCTGTCGGACGCTGGGGCCGACGCGTGCGTGGACGGCGTATCCACGGTCACATAGGGCCGGACGGAAACGGTGCCGCTGGCGGAATAGCTGGCCATCGAAAAAACGCCTTTCATCCTCTCGCGGGGCGGACCATGCCCCATAGCTCTAACCAACCCGGTGCCGTATCTGGTTCTATTCTGCGGGTCTGGCTACCATGTTGCGATCGTTCCTTTCTTTCCAGCGTTTCAAACGCGCTTTGCCATGCCCTTATGTTATGGCTTTGGCCGAGGAACGCCCAGCAATATGGTGCGGGCGATCTCTTCGAACGTTTCGCCGATGATCGCGCGCGGCGATTCCAGATTGCGGTTGATATAGACCGGCAGCGTCCCCGGATCGTCGAACTCCAGGAAGCGCACGGTTTCGGCATGGGCCTGCATCGCGGTGAAGCTGTCCACCAGCGCCACGCCCATGCCGTTGGCGACGAAGGCGACTGCGGTTTCGGCGAAGCGGATATAGGTCTCTACCTCCAGCGCCTGCCCCGCCCGCGCGAACATGTCGGCGATGATGCGGCCGTGCGGCGTGTCCGGGCGAAAGGATTGCAGCTGTTCGTCGGCGATGTCGGCCACGCTGATCTGCGTCCGGTCGGCCAGTCGATGGCTTGCGGGCACCGCGCAGACCATCCGCCCGGCCCCGATCCGGCTGGACAGGATATTGGGATGGTCGATGGGGAAGACGCTCAGCGCATAATCGCCCCGCTGCAGCGCCAGATAATCGGACGCCTGTTCAACCGACAGGATGTCGAACTGGATGGTGAGGCCGGGATAGTTGGCGGTCAGCCGGGCCAGCATCCTGGGCACCACCGAATGACCGAGCGAAGGGGACGCGCCGACCCGGAAAGTCCGGTCCTCTCCCTTGGCCAGCCGTTTGATGACATGGTTGAGATCCTCGAACCCCTTGTAGACATGTTCGACTTCCTGGAACAGCACGCGCGCTTCATGGGTCGGCACCAGTCGGCCGCGCGTCCGGTCGAACAGCCGGAAATGCAGCTTGTCCTCCATATGGCCGAGCATCCGGCTGAGGCCCGGCTGCGACGTGCCGAGCATTTGCGCTGCGGCGCTGATCGTCTTGGCGATCATGATGGCGCGGAATATTTCGATCTGGCGCAGGGTGAGCATGTCGCCCTGTAGCATCATTTCAGCGCCTTGGCGCGGGCTTGCGCGGACGCTTGAACCAGAAGGACCAGACCGCAAGCGTGCCGAGCAATGCCATGGCGAGGCCCGAAAGGCTCATCACCAGTCGATAGGCGAGACCGCCGACCTTGGCGGCATGGAGCGGATAGAGCATATTGTAGCCCCTTACCGTACCAGGCAGTTGTGCCGCGTCGCGCGCATCGACGAGGGCGCCCGTGTCGGCAGCGAACCAGAGGGTGGTGCGGCCATTGGGCAGCCATTCCGGCGGCCGCTTCATGCGGATGGTGATGAGGCCGCTCTTCTTGCGCGGCAGCGACAGGCTGCGCAACTGGGCATCGGGGAAACGGACATGGGCGGTGCGGATCATCGCCGCCCAGTCCAGATGCTTGCCCAGTTCCGCCACGCGCGGCGGCGGCGCGGCGAGCGACCGGTCGATCTGCGCGGGTGCGCCCGGACCGAACAGGATCGCCGCCATCGGACGGAATATCAGGATCGCGCCTGTCATCAAAGATAGCAGCAAGAGCGGCGCGACGACGATGCCCAAATCGCGATGGTGACGCACGATGGAGGAACGGCTCATCCGCGCCGGCCACAGACGAAAGGCAAAGGTCTTGCGCGTCCGCCACCACAGCAGCACGCCGGTGACGACGAAGAACAGGCCGCACAGCGCCGCCAGCCCGATCACGGTGTCGCCGACCTCACCCATGAAGAGATGATGGTGCAGGTCGAACAGCCACAATTCGGGCCGCTGCCACTGGCTGTCCCATTGCATCACCAGCGCACCCGCCTGATCGGCATAGGCGCCCTTCCCGCCTTTATAGGCCAGGCGCAACAGGCCGAAATCGTCGGAGGCGTAGGTGATCGATTGCGGCATGGGACCGGTCGTCATCAGATGCTGCGTCGTTGCCGCCAGCGACCCCATGTCGGTCACCCGGACGTCGCCGGCATGGGGCGCAAAGGTCAAACTGTCGCGATGCACCAGAAACAGGCCGGTCAGGCCCAGCACCGCCAGCAGCAGGCCGACGATGCCACCGGTCCAGCGATGCAGGCTGTCGAGCAGTCTCATTAGAAGCGATAGTCCCAGGACAGGGTGACATTGCGCCCGCGTCCGGCGAAATAATGGGCATTGTCGTTGGGACGGACGGTCTGGCTGTAATAGTCGATATAGAAGGTGTCGAAGATATTCTGCGCCGCCAGCGTCAGCGCGCCGAAGCCGGTCTGATAGCGCAGCGACAGGTCGGTCACGTCATAGCCATCGAACCGGTAGAGCGGGTTGTAATTGCCCGGCGCGCGTTCGAACTGGCGGGCCAGGAAGAATTGCGTCTGGATGCGCGCCGACAGCGGGCCGTGCACATAGCTGGCGGCAACGTTGAGGCGATCGGGCGAGATGTTGGCGCCGTCCAGATCGCGATCGACCTTGTCCACGCCGTCCGTCGCATTTCCGTCGGTGCGGCCGATCAGATGGGCATAGCCGGTCGACAGGGTCAGGCCGGGCAGAGGCGTCTTGACGCTGAGATTGAGTTCGAGGCCCTGAATTTCCACGCGCTGGCGCTGGATTTCGAACGGTGAGCCGATCGCGGTCTGGACCAGTAGCGATCCATTCTTGCTGGTCGACCAGAAATAGGCGGCGCTGGCGTCAAGCGGGCCGCGCTTCACTTCCACGCCGACTTCGCGATTGTTGGATACGATCGGTTCGATATTCACATAATCGTCGATATCGACCCCGGCCTGCCCGACGGCGCGGGCAATGCGGCCGACGTCCGGCACGGTATAGCCTTCTGCATAGCTGGCATAAACGCGGATGCCGCTCCAAGGCTCCAGGATGACGCCGCCATTGACCAGCGTATCGCTGAAGCGCGGCGTGCCGCCCGATACCGCAAAGCCGCCATAGCTGGCGAGCGTGGTATAATCGTCGATGCCGATCTTCACATCTTCATGACGGATGCCGGCGGCGATGCGCAGCTTCTTGTCGAACAGGGCCAGGTTTGCCTGCGCGAAGGGCGCGATGCTGCGATAGTCTGTCGGCGGCACCCAACTGCGACCGGTGGCGATCAGCCTTTGTTCGGTGAGGTCGTAGAGCGCATCGACGCCGACGATCGCGGTCAGCGCCTCGAACCCCGGAATGCTGCGTTCATAGCTGAGCTTGCCGCCATATTTGCGGCTGCGATTCTGCGACTGGTCGAACAGCGCGCCGATCGGCGCGAGCGCCGCATCCTGGAAGGTCGCAATCGGCGCAATTTCACCGCCATAGGTGTCGCGCGAGCGGTTGAAGAAAATCTGGGCGATCAGATTGCCGCCGGCCAGGTCCGTGTCGGTCAGGGTCAGCGCCGCGCTTTCGGTGCGGCTGGTGGCCGGCACGCCCGGTGGCGTCCCGCGCACGGAGCTGGTCGGCCGATCGATGCGATAATCGCCGTTGGACGCGATATAATCGCCCTCCCCCTTCAACTGGAACCGGCTCATGGTCAGGTCGAGGCGCGCCGTGTCGCTCAACGCATAGCCGAAGCGGCCGAACAGCGACCAGCTGCGGCTGTCCTGGGTTTCGCCCTGGGTCAGGTCGGTGCCGATACGGTTGCCATGGCCATCATAGAAGACGCCCCGCTTTTCATAAGCCGCCCCGACCATCGCGTCCCAGCGCCCGCCGCGCCAGGCCAGCAGACCAGCGACCTTGCCGCCGACGCCGTCGCCGTGGAATCCGGTGTCGGCATTGCCCTGCATCAGCATACGTCCCGACAGGCCATCGCTCTTCGGCGGCGCGACCGTCACTTGGTTGACGATGCCACCGGTGCCGCCAATCCCCTGCAAGGCGTTGGAGCCATAAATCAGCTCGACCCGATCGACGAAGAAGGGGTCGATGGTGAAACCGTCACGCGCGCCGTCGCGCAGCGGCGCGGTCTGCGGAATGCCGTTGATCGCATAGAGCGGCGACCGGCCGCGCAGCGTTTCGCCGGCGCCCGACAATTTCTGCCGGGTAGGAGAGAAGGAGGGCGTCAGCGCCGACACTGCGTCCACGATGGAACCGCCAATGGCGACCTGCTGATTGAGGCTTTCCTGGTCGATCACGTCGATCGTCAGCGGCAGGGCGTTGGCCGGCAACACCGAGCGTGCGGCCGTCACCACGATCGGATCGCTATCCTCGGCACGCGCGGCGGTGGACGCCATCGCGGCGAGACCGGCGAGGGACCAGGCTGCGCGTGAAAGCGCGGTGCCGTTGAACAGGATTGCGGCGCGGATATTCATAATGTCCCCCAGAGTTACGCGCCGCTCCGCTAGACCAGTGGCGAGGCTGTTGCAAGTCATTAGCATCGCAAGCCGCCTGCGCTATACAGTCGATCGTTGAGGGGGGCACGCGGGGACTCAGGGATGTCAGCAGCCTAGAGCCTGATGACCTCAGGTCGCCCCATCTTGCCAACATATACACTCAATGGCGGCGCGTTTGTCTCAGGCCACCAGCGCCTCGACCGTCGGCAGGCGGACCTGGAAGATGCTGCCTTCGCCGGGCGCGCTATGCTTGAGCGAGAGCGCGCCGCCGTGCAGCGCTACCAGTTGGCGAACAAGGGCCAATCCGATGCCAAGGCCGTCCTGCGCATCGCCGGTCGACCGCTTGACCTGCGCGAACAGGTCGAAGATCCGGGCCTGCATGTCCGGCGCAATGCCGATGCCGGTGTCCGCCACCTCTATCTCCGCCCAGCCATCGACCGTCCGAACGGTCAGGCGCACTTCGCCGCCCGGCTGCGTATATTTCGCCGCATTGCTGAGCAGATTGCTGACGATCTGGACGACGCGCGCATAATCGGCGTCCAGTTTAATCGGATCATCGGCGATATCGATGACGAGCCGGTGCTGCGCCGCCTCGATCGTCGGCTGGCAGGTTTCCACGGCGAAGGCGAGGACATCCTGCAGCACGATGCGCTGGATCTTCAGCGAAATCTTGCCCTGGTCGATGCGGGCGATATCGAGGATATCCTCGATCAGGCGGGACAGATGATGGACATGCCGGTCCATCCGGCCGCGAATGTCGCGCGCGGCCTCCGTTCCTTCGCGCTTCTCCAGCAAATGCAATCCGGCCGCCAGCGCCGCGATCGGGTTGCGCAATTCATGTCCCAGGATTGCGAGAAATTCGTTCTTGCGCCGGTCCGCCGCCTGAAGCGCGCCGGCCAGCGTCGCCAGTTCGTCGCGCTGCGCGATGATCTGGCGACGCTGGTCGTGCAGATCGAAGAAGATGGCGGCCTTGGACCGCAATATGTCCGCTTCGATCGGCTTCTGGATGAAGTCCACCGCGCCCGCCTCATAGCCGCGGAAGCGGCGCTGCCGGTCGGCGCTGCCGGCGGTCACGAAGATGATCGGGACATGGCGCGCGCGTTCGTTGCCGCGCATATATTCGGCCAGTTCGAACCCGTCCATGCCGGGCATCTGGACGTCGAGCAAGGCGAGCGCGACATCGTGGACCAGCAGCAGTTCCAGCGCTTCCTCGCCCGAACGGGCCTTCAGACAGATCAGCCCATCGCGCTGGAGCAGCGCTTCGAGCGCCAGCAGATTTTCCTCAAGGTCGTCGACCAGCAGGCAATATAGGGGATGCGTGTCGCTGGTCATGTCGCCGCCAGTGTCAGAAGATAGGAAATGATGTCGTCCAGGGTCATGGCTTGCGCGGATGGACAGACTGCGAGCGCGGCCGCCGGCATGGTCGGCACCTGTGCATCGGCCGGTTCCTGCGCGATCGCGACGCCGCCGACATCGGCCACCGCCGCCAGGCCCGCCGCGCCGTCATGATTGGCGCCGGTCAGGACGATCCCCACAAGCGCGGGACCATAAGCGTCGGCCGCGCTTTGCAGCAGCACGTCGATCGCCGGGCGGCTGTGGTTCACCTGCTCGTCCCACGACAAGGCGAGCGATCGGTCGGCCTCCACCAGCAGATGATAATCGGATGGCGCGAAATAGATCGTTCCCGCCGCGATCGGTTCCTTATCTTCCGCTTCCCTGACCTGAAGCGGGCATTTGGATCGGAACAGGTCCACCAGCGCATTGTCGCGGTCGGGCGGCACATGGACGACGATCAGCACCGGCAGCGGGTAGTCGGCAGGCAGCGCCGGTAATATCCGCAGCAACGCCTGCACCGCGCCGGCCGACGCGCCGATCGCGATCGCCTGGATCTGCTGTGCCGTCATGGCTCCCGCCTCTGGTAGATTTTCTCCTCGCGCACGAAATCGGCGAAGGACGGCGCGTGATCGGAAAAGCGCAGGCTCTCCTTCGACCCCAGGCCCAGAAATCCCTTGCGCGCGAGGGAGTCGCGGAACAGGCCGAGCGCCCGATCCTGCAGGTCGCGGTCGAAATAGATAAGGACGTTACGGCACGAAATGAGATGCATTTCGGCGAACACCGCATCGGTCACCAAGCTGTGGTCGGAAAAGACGACCTGCGATCGCAGGCTCTTGTCGAACACGGCGCGGCCATAATCCGCCGTATAATAGTCGGACAGCGAAGACCGTGCGCCCGACTGCTGATGGTTTTCGGTGAACTTGCGGATCTGTTCTAGCGGATAGACGCCGGCTTCCGCGGCCTTGAGCGCGTCGGGGTTGATGTCGGTCGCGTAGAAGAGCGTCCGCTGGTCCAGCCCTTCCTCCCGGAACAGGATCGACAGCGAATAGAGTTCTTCACCGTTGCTGCAGCCCGCGACCCAGACCTTGAGCGATGGATAGGTGCGCAAATGCGGGATCACCTTTTCCCGCAGGGCGCGGAAATAGCCGGGATCGCGGAACATCTCGCTGACCTGCACGGTCAGATAGTTGAGCAGGCGCGGCAGCGTCGCGGGATCGTGGAGCAGATGGTCCTGCATGGCGGAGAAACTGGCAAAGCCCAATTGCCCGCGCGCCTGCACCAGGCGGCGCTTGATCGACGCGCGCGCATAATGACGAAAGTCATAATGATAGCGTTGATACAGCGCCTCCAGCAGCAACTGGATTTCGATATCCTCGACGCCCGCCTGCATGGGGCCTTGCACTAGCGCGGCATCCATACACGCACCAGCGAGAGCAGTTTGTCGACGTCGATCGGCTTTGCCATATAATCGTTGGCGCCCGCTTCCAGGCAGCGCTGCTGGTCGTCCGGCATCGCCTTGGCCGTCAACATCAGGATCGGCAACCCCGCCCAGCGCGGATCGCCGCGCAGCGCGCGCGTGGCGGTGAGTCCGTCCATCACCGGCATCATCACGTCCATGAGGACAAGGTCGATGCTCTTTGCTGGATCGTCCAGCGACTCCGCCAGCGCATCGATCGCCTCCTGCCCGTTGCGCGCGATCTGGACCGCCGCGCCGCGCGGCTCCAGCACGCTGGTCAGCGAGTAGACGTTGCGGACGTCATCCTCGACGATCAGGATGCGGCGCCCTTCCAGCGCGGCATCGCGATTGCGGGCCTTCTGGATCATCTTGCGCTGTTCGGGGGGCAGTTCCGACACGACCTGGTGCAGGAACAGCGACACTTCGTCCAGCAGCCGTTCGGGCGACTTGGCGCCCTTGATGATGATCGAGCTGGAATAGCGGCGCAGGCGCTGCTCGTCGTCGGGCGACAGGTCGTGGCCGGTATAGACGATGACCGGGGGGAAGCCATGATCCCCCTCCTCGCTCAGCGTCTCCAGCAAGGCGAAGCCCGATGTGTCGGGCAAGCTCAGGTCCAGCACCATGCAATCGAACGTCTGCTGGCGCAGTTGTTCGAGACATTCGGCGGCGGTGCCGACGCCGACCGTTTCGACATCGTCGGTCAGCAGCAGCCGCGCCACCGCATCGCGCTGGACCGGGTCATCCTCAACGATGAGGACGCGCCGTACCCGCGTCGCCAGCTTGGCGTGCAGGCTTTCCAGCACTTCGGCGAGCTGTTCGCGCTTCACCGGCTTCACCAGATAGCCGACCGCGCCGAGCGACAGCGCAGCCTGGCTGTGGTCGGACGCCGAGACGACATGGATCGGAATATGGCGCGTCGCCTCATCATGCTTGAGCCGATCGAGAACGGTCAGCCCCGACTGGTCGGGCAGGCCGAGGTCGAGCACAACGGCGCTGGGCATATAGTCGCGCGCCAGCCTGATCGCCTCTTCCGCGGTGCCGGCGATGATGCACTGGAAACCCATGTCGCGCGACAGGTCGCACACGACCGAGGCGAACACCTCGTCATCCTCAATGATCAGCAGCAGGCGGCGCCCTTCGGCGATCGAGGCGCGGTCGTCCTCCACTATCCATTGGGGCTGGACCGGGACGTGTCTGGGGGGCGCGGGCGTTGCCGGCGCGACCGGCGCAGGTTCGACGCGGGCTGGCGCCGCGACGGGGCGGGACCCGACCGCCGCCGGATCATAGGCCAGCGGCACGATCAGGGTGAAGCGGCTGCCCTCTCCCGGCTTGCTCTCCAGGCTGATGTGGCCGCCGAGCAGGCGGGCGAGCTGGCGCGAGATGGACAGGCCGAGGCCAGTGCCGCCATAGCGCCGGCTGATCGTACTGTCCGCCTGATGGAAGGCTTCGAAGATATGCCCCTGCTGTTCGGTCGACATGCCGATGCCGGTGTCGGTGACGGCGAGCGCGATCCGGTCCCCCTCCGCCGGCGACAGGGTCAGGCGCACGCTGCCTTGTTCTGTGAATTTGAAGGCGTTGGACAGAAGGTTCTTGAGGATCTGTTCGATCCGCATCCGGTCGGTTTCGATCGCGCGGGGGCAGTCGGGAGCGACCTCTATTTCGAACGCCAGATTGCGCGTTTCGGCGACAGGCTGGAACAACTGGCGGAGGTCGCCGACCAGCCGTTGCAGCGGCACGGTTTCGGGCTGGACCTGGATGTGCCCGGCCTCGATCTTCGACAGGTCGAGAATGTCGTTGATGAGGGTGAGGAGATCATTGCCCGACGATTCGATCGTCCGCGCGAACTTGACCTGATCGTGCGACAGATTGCCTTCGGAATTGTCGCCCAGCAGCTTGGACAGGATCAGCAGCGAATTGAGCGGCGTGCGCAGTTCATGCGACATATTGGCCAGGAAGTCCGATTTATACTGGCTCGCCTGTTCCAGTTCCCGCGCCTTGGACTGCAATGTGCCGGTCGCGCGCTCCAGTTCGTCGCGCTGGTTTTCCAGCGTCTGGGCCTGCTCTTCCAACTGGCTGTTGGTCTGTTCCAGTTCGACCTGCTGCTGTTCCAGACGAACCTGCGATTCCTTGAGCGCGCGGCCCTGCTCCTCCAGCTCCTCGTTGGAAACGCGCAGTTCCTCGCTCTGCGCCTGCAACTCGCCCGACTGGCGCTGGGTTTCCTCCAGCGCATCCTGTAGCCGCGCGCGAAAGCGGGCCGATCGCAGGGCGATGCCGATCGCCGGCGATGCATGGTCGAGAAGGTCAAGGACGGCGGGGCTGACCGGCTGGAAAAATCCCAGTTCCAGCACCGCGTTGACGACCTCGTCCGCCTTGGCCGGGATGATGACCAGATGCCGGGGCCGGTCCCTGCCCATCGCCGATCCGATCGTCAGATAGCCGTCTGGAATATCCTGCAGGACGAGCGGCGCGCCTTCCGCGGCGACCTGACCAAGCAGTCCTTCCTTGATCAGGAAACTGGCGGGCAGGTCCGCGTCTGCCGGTATGCCGAGCGTAGCGGCGCGCTGGAAGCGGCCCCCTTCGCCCTTGAACAAGGCGCCGCCCTGAAAGCCGAGATAGCGGGCCAGGAAGACAAGGATCGCTTCGCCCAGTTCCTCGACCGACTTTTCTCCCCCCATCGCCGTCGACAGGCCCAGCTGGCCGGCCTGCAACCATTGCTGACGGGCGCGGGCGCGGTTGCTTATCCGCATGAGAATGAAGATGACGAGGGTCAGGCCCGCGCCGATCAGGCTGGTGATAATCCCGGTGGTGATTGCCGTGCGCGACGCCGCCGCCATGTCGTCCATGCGAACTTGGCGCAGCCGCAACTCTTCCTGCGCCATGCCGTTCAACTGCGCCCGGATCGCGTCCATTTCGATCTTGCCACGGTCCGTGGCCACCACGGCCAGCGCGGCGCCAACCCCCTTGGTCCGGCGCAGATAGACCGTTTCGCGCAATTCCGCCACCTTGGCGTCGACATGCCGTTTCAACACGGCAGCATTGGCCTGCTGCGTCGGATTGTCGCGGGTCAGCAGAATGACCGCCTTCATGCGTTCGGCGAGATTCTGCACCGCGCTGTCATAGGGTTCCAGATAGGCCTGGGTGCCGGTCAGCAGATAGCCACGCTGCCCGGTTTCGGCATCCTGCGCCGTCGAGAGCAGATCGTCGAGCGCGATCAGCACGCTGTGGGTGTGGCGGATCGCTTCGTCGCTTTCGCGCAGGCTCTGGATATTGCGATAGGCGATCGTGCCGCTGACGAGGAAAAAGGCCAGGCCGACCGCCAACCCCAATGCTGCCCAGATCGACGCGCGCGACAGCGGGCTGCCCGCAAAAGCTGTTTTTCCGATTGCCATGGACGTTCGCGTAAAGGGGTCTCAGCCATCCGCCAAGCAATTGTTTTGCCGGATAAGCCGGGATTGCGCCTGCGCGCCCCGCAAAGCTGATCTGCATCAACATCGGCTGGCGACGGCCGCGCAATGCCCCCTGGAGATCCATGCCATGTCGGTCCTGGGTCGCCTTTCGCCGAGGATATTGTTAGAAGGCGCATGTGATTGTCGGAGCGGATATGACCCATGGCTCATCGTCGGCGGACCCGGATGCGTCGGGTGCCCAGTCCTTCCTGATCGAAGCGAGCGAGCAGCTGGCTGCCGCCCGGTCGATGGCGGAAGTCGTCGATGTCTTGCGCCGGACGGCGCGGTCCGCGATCGGTGCGGAAGGAATCGCCATCATCCTCAAGGATGGCGACCTGTGCCATTATGTCGCAGAGGATGCGATCGGCCCCTTGTGGAGCGGCAAGCGCTTCCCGGCCGATAGCTGCGTGTCGGGTTGGGCGATGCGCCATGCCCGGACCGTCGCCATCGCCGACATAGAGAGGGACGATCGGGTGCCGCAGGACGCCTATCGCCCGACCTTCGTCCGCAGTCTGGTGAGCGAACAGAGTCCCGTCGCCACCCTTGGCGCACCCGCCCGGCAGGGCGGCTTCAGCGGCACCGTCCTGCTGGTCGACGATGAAGATGTGGTGCGGGCCAGCACTGCGGACATGCTCGCGACCTCGGCTTCGACGTGCTGGAGGCGCGCTCCGGGGGCGAAGCGGTCGAGCATCTGCGACAGGCCGATCACATCGACCTTGTCGTGACCGACCATATCATGCCGCACATGACCGGCGTCGAACTGGCGCAGGAAATCGCGCTTATCAACCCCACCTTGTCGGTGCTGATCGTATCGGGTTATTCCGACGCGGTCGGGCTGGCCGCAGGCCTGCCCCGGCTGGGCAAGCCGTTCCGGCAAGCGGATCTGGCCGCCGCACTGGCGAGCATCCGGCACCATCCGCTGTTCGCACCGCTCAGCATAGCGACGGAGACTCGTGCGGACTGACCCGTCAGATCAGTCCGCGGTCCAGCCCCCATCCACCACCAGGCTGGTGCCGGTCATCAGCGCCGCCGCATCCGAGGCGAGAAACACCGCCACGCCCATCAGATCCTCCACTGTGCCCAGTCGGCCGAGCTTGATCTTGTCCAGCACGCTGGCGAGGAATGCCTTGTCCTCGAAAAAGGGTTTGGTCATCGGCGTTTCGATGAAGGTCGGGGCGATGGTGTTGGATCGGATGCCATGGGGTGCCAAATCGAGGGCCATCGCCTTGCTCAATCCCTCCAGCCCCCATTTGGATGCGCAATAAAGCGAACGGCGCGGACCGCCGACATGGCCCATCTGCGACCCCATATGGATGATCGACCCGCGCACCCCCGCATCGATCATCCGCCGCGCCACGCTCTGGGCGACGAAGAAGGCGGCGCGCAGATTGAGGCCCAGCACGGCGTCATAATCCTCTTCCGACACATCGGTAAAAGGCTTGGGCCGGTTGGTGCCGGCATTGTTGAGCAGTATGTCGAACGGCGCGACGCCGTCGAGCGCCTGCGCCGTGCCAGTCACGTCGTTGACGTCGAGCAGCAGTGCGTCGGCCTGGCCGCCCGCCGTGCGGATCGCCTGCGCGCCTGCCTCGACCTCGCCATGGCTGCGGGCGGCGAGGGTGACATGCGCGCCCGCCTGCCCCAGCGCCGCCGCGCAGGCGAGGCCGATGCCCCGCCCTGCCCCGGTCACCAGCGCCCGTTTGCCGTCCAGCCGGAAACTCGGCGTCGTCGGTAGTGTGTCCATGCTCAGGCGGCCGTCGCCGGGGTCGGTTCCGCCATGCCGGCATAGGGCACGTTGCGTCCGCCGTAACGGCGCACGCGGATATTCGCCTGTTCGCCATGGCCGGCGAAGCCCTCCAGCCCGCACAGGCGGCTGCAATATTCGCCGACCAGTGCAGATGCCGCATCGGTCAGCACTTTCTGATAGGTGCAGGTCTTGATGAACTTGCCGACCCACAGCCCGCCGGTATAGCGGGCCGACTTTCTGGTCGGCAGCGTATGATTGGTGCCGATCACCTTGTCGCCAAAGCTGACATTGGTGCGCGCGCCCAGGAACAGGGCGCCGTAATTGGTCATGTTCTGCAGGAAATAATCGGGGTCTGCGGTCATTACCTGAACATGCTCCGAAGCGATCGCATCCGCAATCCGAACCATTTCGGCATCATCTTCCGCCACGATCACTTCGCCATAGGTTTCCCACGCCTTGCGCGCATAATCGGCGGTCGGCAGGATCATCAGCAGGCGTTCGATTTCCCGCATCGTCTCGCGCGCCAGCTTTTCCGATGTGGTGAGCAGCACCGCCGGGCTGTCCGGCCCATGTTCCGCCTGCCCCAGCAGATCGGTCGCGGCCAGTTCCGCGTCGCAGCCAATCTCGTCGGCGATCACCAGCGTCTCGGTCGGGCCGGCGAACAGGTCGATGCCGACCCGGCCGAACAACTGGCGCTTGGCTTCTGCGACGAAGGCGTTGCCCGGTCCGACCAATATGTCGATCGGATCGATGCTCTGCGTCCCCAGCGCCATGGCGCCGATCGCCTGGATGCCGCCCAGCGCATAGATGGCGTCCGCTCCGGCCATGGCCTGCGCCGCCACGATGGCCCGCGCAGGCTGCCCCTGGAAGGGCGGCGCGCAGGTGATGACCCGCGGAACACCCGCCACCTTGGCGGTGATGACCGACATGTGCGCGGACGCGAGCAACGGATATTTGCCGCCGGGCACATAGCAGCCTGCGGCGTTCACCGGCAGATTCCTGTGTCCCAGAATCACGCCCGGCAGCGTTTCCACCTCGACATCGTGCATCGATGCGCGCTGAATCTGGGCGAAATTGCGCACCTGCGTCTGCGCGAATTCGATATCCTTGCGCTCCTGCGGCGTCAGGCTGTCGACGCAGGCGTCGATTTCCGCCTGGCTGAGCCGATAATCGTCGCGGTCCCAGCCGTCGAACTTGATCGACATCTCCCGCACGGCGGCGTCGCCGCGCATTTCGATGTCGGCCAGCGCCGCCTCGACGATGTCGCGCACCTTGCGGTCCGCATCCGCTTTCGCTTCGGCGGTTGCGCCACGCTTCAGATATTGAGCCATATTGCTGATCCTCGTTTAAAAGCCATTCACCGCCGTCTCGACATGATCCACGTCCGGCGGTGTGACGAAAAATGGGCCGACCAGCGCGCGCCACGCCTGATAACCGGGCGAATTGCGGAAGCCGTCGACATGCGCGGCGACGGTGTCCCAGCCCACGACCAGTCGATAATGACCCGGCCGATCCACCGACCGGTCGAGCCGAAAACTGCGGCACCCGTCCGCTGCGCGAAAATGCGGGGTCGCCAGCGCGACCGCGGTCTCGAAGCGCTCCGCATCCGCCGGATCAATCTCGATCCGCGCCACTTCCCTGATCATGCCGGTCTCTCCCCGAATCGCGATATTGATTGCATACTTATGCATCACTATTTTCGCAACGCTCTTCGCGGATAGAATGCTGAATCATAGGTAAAGGTCGAAATATGCTTGCAATCATATTCAACAAACATGATCGGCGGTTGCTCATTCCTGCAACTCTTGCGAAGAAGGGCCGTGACCATCAGCGACCGCTCCTTCATCACCGCCCATGACGTCGCCCGCGCGGCCGGGGTGTCCCAGTCCGCGGTGTCGCGCGCCTTTACGCCCGGCGCCAGCGTGGCCCCCGACACGCGCGCGCGCATCATGGACGCCGCAACGCGGCTCGGCTATCGCCCCAACCTGCTCGCGCGCTCGCTGATCAGCGGCCGCTCCAACATCGTGGGCGTGGGCGTCGGCGATCTGTCCAACCCCTTCTTCGTGGAGACGTTGCAGCTATTGTCGCGAACGCTCGATGAGGCCGGGCTTAGGCTGCTGCTCTTCCCGGCCGAGGCCCAAGGCGGCGGCGAGCCGTCCATCAACGAAATCCTGCATTATCGCCTCGATGCACTGGTGCTGCTGTCCGTCGGCCTGTCGTCTGGCCTGGCGGAAGAATGTCGCAAGGCGCAAGTGCCCGTGGTCCTCTACAATCGCACGACGCAGGACCATGCCGCCTCCAGCGTGATCGGCGACAATGGCATCGGCGCACGCACCATTGCGGCCCATTTGCTGGCGGGCGACCACCGCCGCATGGCCTTCATCGCCGGCGCGGATGGTTCATCCACCAACATGCAACGCGAAAAGGCCTTTTTCGGCTATCTTGCCGAACAGGGCGCAACTGCGCCCCTTCGCGCAGCCGGCGACTATCGGACCGAGGTCGCCACCGCTGCAACGCGGCAATTGCTGGCCGGCCAGGATCGGCCCGACGCCATCTTCTGCGCCAATGACAATATGGCGATCGCCGCGATCAATGTCGCGCGGCATGAATTTGGGCTGGATGTCGGCAGGGAAATCTCGATCGTAGGCTATGACGATGTGGCGATGGCCGCATGGCCGGCTTTTTCCCTCACCAGCTATGCCCAGCCTGCGCAGCGCATGGTCGACGAAGTGTTGCGGCTGATCCTGGCCCTCCGCGACGATCCCGATCGGCATGAGGATGTGGTGGTCGATGGTGGACTGGTGGTCCGCGGCAGCAGCCGGACGATCCGTCCGCGATGACCGCGATCATCGAGGGATAGAGGCCCGCTGCCTGCCCGTTGCGATCGCCGCCCGGTTCAGTCCAATATGCCCGGCAGGTCGAGGCCCTTTTCGCGCGCGCATCTCAGGGCGATGTCATAGCCCGCGTCGGCATGGCGCATGACGCCCGTCGCCGGGTCGTTCCACAGCACCCGCTCCAGCCGCCGCGCCGCCGCTTCGCTGCCGTCCGCGACGATCACCATGCCGCTATGTTGCGAATAGCCCATGCCGACCCCGCCGCCATGATGCAGGGACACCCATGTCGCGCCGCTGGCGGTGTTGAGCAGCGCATTGAGCAACGGCCAGTCGGATACCGCATCCGATCCGTCGCGCATGGCTTCCGTCTCGCGATTGGGGCTGGCGACCGATCCGCTATCCAGATGATCCCGGCCGATCACCACCGGGGCCTTCAGTTCGCCTGTCGCCACCATCTTGTTGAAGGCCAGTCCCAGCCGGTGGCGGTCGCCAAGGCCCACCCAACAGATGCGCGCCGGCAGGCCCTGGAACCGGATTTTCTCCCGCGCCATGTCGAGCCAGCGGTGGAGTGGCGCGTTGTCGGGCAGCAGTTCCTTCACCTTGGCGTCGGTGCGATAAATATCTTCGGGGTCGCCCGACAGCGCCGCCCAGCGGAACGGGCCGATTCCGCGGCAGAAGAGCGGGCGAATATAGGCGGGGACGAAGCCGGGAAAGTCGAAGGCGTTCGCTACGCCCTCATCCTTCGCCACCTGCCGGATGTTGTTGCCATAATCGACGGTCGGTACGCCTGCCGCCTGGAAATCGAGCATCGCCTGGACGTGGATGGCCATCGACGCCTTGGCTGCCGCCGCGACGGTTTCAGGCGCGCGTTCGCGCTGTTCGATCCATTGCGCGACTGTCCAGCCGGAGGGCAGATAGCCGTTGACCGGATCATGGGCCGACGTCTGGTCGGTCAGCAGATCGGGCCGGATGCCGCGGCGGTAGATTTCGGGCAGGAGGTCGGCGGCATTGCCGAGCAGGCCGACCGAAACGGGCGTGTTTGCGGCATTGGCTTGCTCGATGATCGCCATCGCCTCGTCGATCGTGTCCGCCGCACGATCAAGATAGCCGGTGCGCAGGCGCATCTCGATCCGGCTGGGCTGGCATTCGATCGCCAGGCAGGAGGCCCCCGCCATCACCGCGGCAAGGGGCTGTGCCCCGCCCATGCCGCCCAGGCCCGCCGTCAGCAGCCAGCGGCCCGACAGATCGCCGCCATAATGCTGGCGGCCCATCTCGACGAAGGTTTCATAGGTGCCCTGCACGATGCCCTGGGTGCCGATATAGATCCAGCTACCCGCCGTCATCTGGCCGTACATGGCCAGCCCCTTGCGATCCAGTTCGGCGAAATGCTCCCAATTCGCCCATTTTGGCACCAGATTGCTGTTGGCGATCAGCACACGGGGGGCATCGGCGTGCGTGCGAAAGACGCCGACCGGCTTGCCCGATTGCACCAGCAGGGTCTGGTCGTCGTCAAGTCCGCGCAGCGCTTCCACGATCTTGTCGTAACTCTCCCAGTCGCGCGCGGCACGGCCGATGCCGCCATAGACGACCAGTTCCTCCGGCCGTTCGGCGACGTCGGGGTGCAGGTTGTTCATCAACATGCGCAGCGGCGCTTCGGTCAGCCAGCTTTTGGCGGACAATGCGGTGCCGGTGGCGGGGTGGATGATGCGGCTGTTGTCGAGGCGGGTCATGGCGATACTCCTTCAGGCGCGGGCAAAGGCGATGCACGCCGCGATGATGGTTTTGAGGTCGGCGATCAGCGGGGTCGCAGGATCGAAAGGCGGTGGCCAGTTGCCGGGCGATGGCCGCGCCGGCTCGACCAGATAGCCGCCCATGGCGAGTTCCATCTGGATCGCATGATAGCCTTCCGCCGGTCGGCCATAGTGACGCGTCGTCCAGCCACCCCGGAAGCGCCCGTTGAGGACATGGTTGCGCCCGATCGCCCCGACCGTGCCGACCACGGCCTCCTCCAGAACGGGATCGCAGGTCGTGCCGCCATCCGTGCCGATATTATATTGCGGCAGTTGGCCGTCGAACAATCGGGGTACATGGCTGCGGATCGAATGGGCGTCGTACAGCACGACCTTCCCATGCAGAGCGTGAAGCCGATCGAGTTCCGCCGACAAGGCCGCATGATAGGGGTTGAAATAGGCGGTGCGCCGATGCGCAATCTCCATCTCGTCCGGCTCCTGGTCCACATGATAGAGCGGTTCGCCGTCGAATGTTTCGGTCGGGCACAGCCCTGTCGTCGTCTGTCCTGGATAGAGCGACTGGCCGGACGGATCGCGGTTGCAGTCGATCACGCTGCGCGACAGGCGGGTCCGCACCATAGTCGCCCCCATGTCGGCGGCGAAGGCGTAGAGCCGGTCGATCCACCAGTCGGCATCCTTGCGCGCCAGCCAGGGCGACACGAAACGATTCTCCAGCTCCGCCGGAATATCGGTCCCCGTATGCGGCAGGCCGATCACCAGCGGCGCATCGCCGGATATGATGTCGATCCAGTCGGTCATGACAGGCCCGGCAAGTCTATGCCCGCCGCTACGATCAAGGCGCCCGATCGAATGATGGCGTTGGCCGCCTCCATATCCGGGTGGAAATGGCGATCATCCTCCAGCATCGGAACGTCGCGGCGCAGGCGGGCACGGGCGCGCTCCAGCGCGGGACTGGACGCCAGCGGCGCATGGAAATCGCACCCCTGCACGGCCGCCAGCAATTCGATACCGATGACGGCTCCCGCATTGCGCGTCATGTCCAGCAAGCGTCGGCTGCCATGTGCGGCCATCGACACATGGTCTTCCTGATTGGCGGAGGTTGGCAGGGAATCGACGCTGGCCGGGGTCGCGCGCTGCTTGTTTTCGGACACCAGGGCCGCGGCGGTCACTTGCGGAATCATGAAACCGGAATTGAGTCCCGGCCGCGGCGTCAGGAAAGCGGGCAGACCGGACAGGGCCGGATCGACCAGCATCGCGATGCGCCGTTCGGTGATCGACCCGATTTCGCAAATGGCGAGCGCGAGCATGTCAGCGGCGAAGGCGACCGGTTCGGCATGGAAATTGCCGCCGGAGAGTGCCTCGTCCGTGTCGGGGAAGATCAACGGATTGTCGGATACGCCATTGGCCTCGATCGCCAATGTCGTCGCAGCCTGGCGCATCAGGTCCAGCACCGCCCCCATCACCTGCGGCTGGCAGCGCAGGCAATAGGGGTCCTGCACCCGCGCATCATTTTCCAGATGGCTCGCGCGGATCGCCGATCCCGCCGTCAGTTCCCGCAGCGCCCTGGCGGTTTCGATCTGGCCCGGCTGGCGGCGCAATGCATGAATGCGCGGATCGAAAGGCGTGTCCGATCCCTTCGCCGCTTCGGTCGCGAGTGCGCCGGTGATCAGCGCGGACTGGAACAGATTTTCCGTTTCGAACAGGCCCGCGAGGGCGTTGGCGGTCGAAAACTGAGTGCCGTTGAGCAGCGCCAGCCCCTCCTTCGGGCCAAGCGTCAGGGGAGACAGGCCGGCCCGCTCCAGCGCGGCGCCAGCGGGCAGGCGCTGGCCATTCATATCGATTTCGCCGACGCCGATCATCGCCGCGGCCATATGCGCCAGCGGCGCAAGATCGCCGCTCGCGCCCACCGACCCCTGCGACGGCACGACCGGCGTCAGGCCGTGCTGCAACAGGGCTTCGAGCATCGCCACCGTTTCCGGCTTCACGCCCGACGCGCCCTGAGCGAGGCTGACGAGCTTGAGCGCCATCATCAGTCGTATGATCGGGACCGGCGAGGGCTCTCCCGTGCCGGCCGCATGGCTGAGAACGATATTGCGCTGGAGCGTCGCCAGATCCGCGTCGCCAATCCGGACGCTCGCCAGTTTGCCGAAGCCGGTGTTGATGCCATAGACCGGCTGATGTCGCGCCAGGATGCGCTCGACCGCCAGCGCGCTCGCCACGATCGCCGGCGCGCTGGCAGGATCGATATAGGGCGTTGCGCCCCGGTAGATGGCGCGCCACTGGCTCAGACTGGTTTCGCCGGGGGTAAGAATGATCTGGCTCATAGGCCCTTCCAGATGCGGGCATGGAGCGGGTTATGCCCCATGCGATAAACGAGTTCGGCCGGACGTTCGATGTCCCAGATGGCAAGGTCGCAGCTCTTGCCCGCCTCGATCGTGCCGGTTTCGTCGCTCGATCCCAGCGCGCGGGCCGCGTGGCGCGTGACACCCAGCAGGCATTCCTCGACGGTCAGGCGGAACAGGGTCGCGCCCATGTTCATGACGAGAAGAATCGACGTCAGCGGCGACGTGCCGGGGTTGCAATCGGTCGCGAGCGCGATCGGCACGCCGGCGGCGCGCAGTCCCTCGATCGGCGGCAACCGGGTTTCGCGAGTGAAATAATAGGCGCCCGGCAACAAGGTCGCGACCGTTCCGGCCCGCGCCATGGCGGCGACGCCTTCCGTGTCGAGATGTTCGAGATGATCGGCCGACAGCGCGCCCGCTTCGGCCGCCAGCCTGGCGCCGTTAAGGTTGGAAAGCTGTTCGGCGTGCAGCTTGACCGGCAGCCCCAGCGTGCGCGCGGCGCCGAATACGCGGCCGGTCTGATCGGCCGAAAAGCCGATCCCTTCGCAAAACGCATCGACCGCGTCGACCAGGCCCAGACCGGCGGCCGCGGGCAGCATGTCCTCGCAGACCAGGTCTATATAGCCGTCGGAATCGCCTGCATATTCGGGTGGGACGGCATGCGCGCCCAGGAAGGTCGTGTGAATGGTGACGGGCCGTTCTTTGCCCAACGCGCGGGCGGCGCGCAGCATCTTGATCTCGTCGTCGCACGTCAGGCCGTAGCCGGACTTGATCTCGACCGTGGTCACCCCTTCGTCGATCAGCGCATCCAGCCGCCGCATGGCGCTTCCGACCAGTTGCGCTTCGCTGGCCGCTCGCGTCGCGCGCATCGTCGACAAAATGCCACCGCCCGCCCGTGCAATCGCCTCATAGGAGGCGCCGGCCAGCCGCAGTTCGAATTCCTGTGCGCGATTCCCGGCATGGACCAGATGGGTGTGGCAGTCGATCAGGCCGGGCGTTATCCAGCGCCCGTCGCAGCCGATCACCTCGTCCGCTTCGAAGGTAGGCGCGTCGGCGGCGGAGCCGACATGGATGATGCGCCCGTCGACAGCGGCGATCACGCCATCGTCGATGACGCCCAGGCCTTCGCCCGCCATCGTCGCCAACCGCGCATCCCTCCAAAGTCGATCGCATTGCATGTCGAATCTCCCTGCCCTCCGAGCATTGCACCGATGAATAATAATGTATAGACATAATATCGGAGGCCAGCCGATGAATGCGAACGCAAGCCATTTCGTGCATTTCGCCACGGCCCTGCTGCCAGAGGGCTGGGCGGATGATGTGCGGATCGCCATCAGCGATGGGGTGATCGCCTCGATCATATGTGGCGCCCACGCCCAGACCGGTGACGATCGGCACGGTATCGCCCTCCCCGGCCTGCCCAACCTGCACAGCCACGCCTTTCAGCGCGGCATGGCCGGTCTCGCGGAGGTTCGCGGATCGACGAACGACAGTTTCTGGACCTGGCGCGAAACCATGTATCGCTTCGTCGATCGCGTGACGCCCGACCAGCTTCAGGCGATCGCCGCTCTCGCCTATGTCGAGATGCTGGAGGGCGGCTTTACCCGCGTCGGGGAGTTTCACTATCTCCATCATGACCGTGACGGTCGCCGCTTTGCCGATCCCGCGGCCATGAGCGCCGCGATCGTCGCGGCGGCGCAGGACAGCGGCATTGCACTCACCCATCTGCCGGTCTTCTATGCCCATGCCGGCTTCGGCGGCCTGCCGCCCGGCGACGGACAGCGCCGCTTCCTGCATGACATGGACGGTTTTGCGGCGCTCCTCGACCGGCTGCGCACCGGCCTTTCCCTTTTACCGGATGCGATATTGGGCGTCGCTCCCCACAGCCTGCGCGCGGTGACGCCGCCACAACTGAGCGCGCTGGCCGCGCTGAGCGACGGGCCGATCCATATCCATGTCGCCGAGCAGGTGAAGGAGGTGGAGGATTGCGTCGCCTGGAGCGGCGCTCGCCCGGTCGAATGGCTGTTGGCCAATATGGCGGTCGACAGCCGCTGGTGCTTCGTCCATGCGACCCATATGACCGACACGGAAACGCAAGCGCTGGCGGCAAGCGGCGCCGTGGCGGGCCTCTGCCCGATTACCGAGGCCAATCTGGGCGACGGCCTGTTCCCGGCCGCCGGATTCATGGCGGCCGGCGGCGGTTATGGCATCGGGTCGGATTCCAACATATTGATCGACGCGACCGAAGAACTGCGTCTCCTGGAATATGGTCAGCGGTTGGGCGCGCGCGGTCGTAATGTCATGGCGTCGGCGGGCGGATCGACCGGCGGCGCGCTCTTTCGCGGCGCGTTGCAGGGCGGGGCGCGTGCGCTTGGCGCCCCGGCCGCCCTGGCTAAGGGGGCATCGGCGGATTTTCTTACGATCGACGGCGATCATCCTTCTCTGGCCGGGCGGCAGGGGGATGCGATCCTCGACGGGTTGATCTTCGCCGCAGGTCGGTCGGCGATTGACGGCGTCTGGCGGCGCGGTCGCCGCGTCGTCGAGCAAGGCCGGCATATCCATCGCGACCGTATTGCCGCGCGCTATCGGCGCGTGCTCGCAGATCTGCTCGCATGAAGCCGGCGACGCTGCACGATCGCATCCGCCAGGATATAGAAAATCGGATCATGGCGGGTGTGTGGGAGCCGGGGCACCGCATTCCGCCGGAGCATGAATTGATGGCCGAATATGCCTGTTCGCGGATGACCGTGAACAAGGCCATATCCGCCTTGACCGAACGCGGCCTGATCGACCGGCGCAAGCGCGCGGGCAGCTTTGTCGCTGCGCCGACGATGCATCGCGCGATGCTGGAGATTCCGGACGTGGCGGTGGAGGTCGAACGACGAGGGCGCAGGCATAGCATAGAAATATTGGAGCGAATCGAACGGGAGGGCGATAGCGATGATCGTCGCCTGCTGGCGATGACGGCGGGGCCGGTACTCGCCTTGCGTGGCATCCATCGCGCCGATGGAACGCCCTTCGCGCTGGAAGAGCGACTCATCAACCTTGTCATCGTCCCTGCCGCCGCGGATATAGACTTTACGCGCGAAAGCCCCGGCCGCTGGCTGCTCGGCCATGTTCCCTGGACGGACGCGCAGCATCGCATCACGGCGACGGCCGCGACCGCCGCCCAGGCGGCGCATCTGGACCTGCATCCAGGCGCGCCATGCCTGTCGATCGAACGCGCCACATGGCGCACCCAAGAACGCATCACGCATGTCAGACTGCTTTATCCGGGCGATCATGCATTGAGCGCGCGCTTCATCGCCTGATCGCCGCCGCGCCGGCCCTTCAAAGCATGGGAAACCGGCCGTATTCCGCCGGAAAGGGAACCTGCCATCTGGGGCGCGGGTTATCGCGCCAAAGGAGAAGGCGATGGATGAGACTGGGAACAAAGAGGAAAGCGTCACCCATGTGACGACGACCGACGCGCGAAGTGGCTCGCGGACGCGGGTTACCCGTAATATCCTTGCGGTCAGCCTGCTGCTGATCGTCATCCTTCTGGCGGTGGCAGTCGGGTTCGGCTTTTTCGAAACGGGTCAGTCCGGTGCCGACAATGTGAATGTCGACAACGGCGCGCAGCAAAGCGGTCATCCATCCAATGGCGGTTGATGCCGGGCGGCTTGTCGTTCGGAGGGGACGCAGAGATCGTCGACACAGGGGGCAATTCGATTGATCTTACTTCCTTGTCCACTCAGCCGACCGCCGACCGCCTTCCCGGGTTGCTGTTCGGCTTTTTCAAGCAAAATCAATGGCTAGGCAAAAATTGGCCGGTGGCCGCGTTAACCATTTTTTCACAAATATCGACAAGATTCGGGGATGCTCGACCTGATCGAGAACAACTGCGCCGAAAAATCGACGCTTTCGCTGCTAAAGGAATGTCGCGATGACAGTCGATAAATTGGCCTTCAGATTTGACCGGAGGCAACATCCGCGCTTCGTCACCGCTTTCGAAGCCGAATTGCTCGAAGGCGATGAAGCGCGCATGGTGATCGTCGGCGATATCTCGGCGGGCGGATGCCTGCTGGAAGAAGGTCGCGGATTAAAGGTCGGTAGTCGCGTGCAGCTCCGCGCCAAGGGGCTGGACATGGCATCGCGTATCAGCTGGGTTCGCGACGACCTGTGCGGCGTGCGCTTCACCCAGATGGTGGACCCGCTACAGGTCATTCAAGATAATATGACGAGCGTTCCAAGCCTGACGGATATGATCGCGAAATTCTCGCGGGACCGCCTGGACGGGGCCGAATTACGGCGTTGAAATTCCGTCCGGGATGCCGAAGCGGACCGGCCGGAACCGATCAGCTTCATAGGACAGATCAGCTTTTCGCCTTGTCCAGATCATAGCTGCCCAGCCCCGGCTTGAATGTCTTTTCGTCGATAAACTGCCGGGTCGCTTCCTTGCGGCCTTCGCTGTCGAAAAAGCCGGCCGCTTCCTGCGCGCGCACCAGATAATCCTCCGCATTATGGTAGGTCATTTCGCGCACGCGGCGGATGGCCCATTTCGTGGCGCGCAGAGCTTCCGCATTCTTGCCCAGCAACACGGTCGCGATTTCCGTCACGCGCGCTTCAAGCGCGGCGGCCGGCACGGCTTCGTTCACAAGGCCCCATTCCGCCGCCTGCGTGCCGGTCAGGTTCTCGCCCATCATGGCGTGATACATCGATCGCCGGAACCCCGTCAGTTCGGTGATGATCTTGCTCGCGCCGCCGCCGGGCAGGATGCCCCAGTTGATTTCGGAAAGGCCAAACTGCGCATCTTCCGCCGCGACAGCCAAGTCGCAGGCAAAAAGCGGGCCATAGGCACCGCCGAAGCACCAGCCGTTGATCATCGCGATCGTCGGCTTCTGATACCAGCGCAGCCGTTCCCACCAGCCATAGGCCTCTCTTTGCGCCTTGCGCGTCGCGTGCAGGCCTTGCTGCTCATTTTCCCGGAAATATTCTTTCAGGTCCATGCCGGCGGACCAGGACGTCCCTTCGCCCGTCAACACCAGCACTCCGACATCGTCCCGAAATTCCAGCTCTTCCAATATCCGCATCATCTGCCGGTTGAGCTTGGGGCTCATGCAGTTGCGCTTCTCCGGGCGATTGAACCACACAGTGGCGATGCGGTTTTCGACCTTGAAGCCGACAGTATCTTCTTCTGCGCGATCAGACATGGCATTCCTTCCCGGATTGACTAAAGCTTGCTATGATAGATAGCATAATTTAATTGCTATGTACAATAGCATAATGGAGCCTTGATGCACGATCCTCTTGCCCATCTGCCCGGCTACGCCCTGCGTCGGGCGGCGCATGTGATGATGGATGATCTTTCCACGCGTCTGCAGGCAATCGACCTGAAATTGTCCGAGGCGTCGGTTTTGCTGCTGATCGACGGGCGGGACGACATTACGTCGAGCGAGATCGGGCGCGTCCTCGACATTCAGCGCGCGAACATGGTGCCGCTGCTCAATCGTCTGGATGCGCAGAGGCTGATCCGGCGCAGGCCGCTGGATCGCAAGTCGATGGCGATCATGCTCACCGAGGAGGGGCAGGAACGGCTCGTGCGCGCAAAGGCCATCACCGAAGCGTTCGAGGCGGACCTGTTGGCGCGCATTCCCAGGCAGCATCGGGATCATTTCGTTCCGGCGCTCAATGCCCTTTGGATGACGGCGCCGTAGCCCGATTGCGGCGGGGCAACGGACAATGACCGGCGCCCCACGCGCCGCCCAAAGCCAAGCCCGGCGTCATCGCCTATCCGCCTGGTGACAAAAGAGACTCGTGCCAGCGCCGCTCATTTCTGCTTGCATATCGGATCGTCTCCACCCTTGCGCAGCGCCGGATTTTGAAATTGAAGCGACTTGTGCTAAAGCCACTTTGCTGAACGTCGCGTTTTGACGGATATCGGGCCGCTTCGGCTCTCCTTTGTCCCCATATTTGCCTCTAAAAGCCGGGATGCGCGAATTGTCGCGTATGCCCGTGGACTTGCGACAAGGAGACTTCGTTATGATCACCGGAACCGTCAAATTCTTCAATGCCGACAAGGGCTATGGCTTCATCGCTCCGGAAACCGGCGGCGACGATGCTTTCGTCCATATTTCCGCCGTCGAACGCGCCGGCCTGCGCACGCTCGATAAGGACCAGCGCGTGACCTACGAACTGGAAAAGGACCAGCGCGGCAAGATGTCGGCAGTCAATCTCCAGGCGGCCTGACAAGGCATTATCGGGGGGACTTGGCCGGGCGGCTCCATCGCCTGGCCCCTTCCCGCCTGCATTTGGAACAACAGGATATTTCTCTGCATGAAAAGATATAAGGAACCACAGTTTCAGGAGCGCATAGCTGCGGCGGCGCGCGCCCGAACGGCGGTTCTCGAGCAACTGCGTGACAAGCCTCCGGTCGATGAGGCCGCGGCGGCGGAACGCGCCGAACGGCGTCTCGCAAAGGAAGCGGCTGCGCGGGAAAAGCGTCAGAATGCGCTTCTGGCGGCCAAGGAAGAAAAGGCCGCCAAGCGGGCGCTGGCCCTGGAAGCCGCGGCGGCAAGCGCCGCACGCCAGAAGCCGGTGCTGACGGAAGCCGAACGCAAGGCCGCGCGCGACGCGCGCTATCTGGCCCGGAAGAACCGGGCCTGATTTTGAAGAGGCATGGCGCATTTCCACCGTCAGGCGGCAATCCGGGGATTAACGTCCCAACGGCGCGCCCTGCGGGAGGATCATGCGCCTTTCGCCTGCAAACAGAACGCGGCACAGGCCGCCAGGATTTTACAATGAATATCACTCCCGAAACCCGCGGCCGCCCGGCCCTCCGCCTGCCTTACGGCCGGTCGGCCGGACGACCGGCCACGCCGGCAGCAGCAATCCTGTCGAGCTGCGAATTGAAGCAGATCGTCGCGGCCGTGCTGGGCTGAACATCGCAGGCCGGGAGGACATATGTCCTGCCGGCCTCCCAATATTATAAGGAACACCCATGAGCCGAGAAAAAATCCGCCCCTTTTTGATTACCAAGGATGAGGAAGGGAATTTTCGGCTCACTGTTCGCGAAACCCGCTATAATTCCCAGGGCTATCCGCTCGTAACATCTCAGTTGCAGGATGAAGTGTTCAAGTCGGCAGCGGCCGTGCGCAATTTCGCGCGCGACACGTTCAAGGCTCAACCCGGACAATATGCCACGCAATAACAGCGCATCAAGCCAATGAAGGGGCATGTTTTTGGCCATAACTGCTGAAGTTGCGACAGTTCCGGTGGAACTGATCGACACGGCCGATCTTCCCGATGGCGGGACATTGCGCCTGTTGCGGCGCGGCGACGATTATTCGATCCGCTTTCGCGACACGGAATTGATGGGCAATCAGGTTCGGCAATCCGAAGAGGCACTGGCCATTTTGACATGCCAGCGGCTGGCGCATTCCGACAGCCGCATCCTCATCGGCGGGCTGGGCATGGGCTTTACGCTGGGGGCAGCGCTCAAAGCGCTCCCGGAGACTGCCGCCATCACGGTGTCCGAACTCCTCCCGGCGATCGTGGAATGGGCGAAAGGGCCGCTGGCCCACCTGTTCCACGACTATCTGACCGACGACCGCGTGTCGCTGAAGATGGGCGACGTCCATGATGTCATCGTGCAGGAGACGGTCGGATATGATGCGATCCTGCTGGATGTCGACAATGGACCCGATGGGTTGATCCACATCGCCAACGAACGGCTCTATTGCAACTGGGGGTTGCGTGCGGCCTATGCGGCGTTGCGACCCAGGGGCATTCTGGCCATATGGTCGGCATATCCCGACGACGATTTCGTCATAAGGCTGGAGCAGGCCCGTTTCGATGTCGAAGAGGTTGATGTGGCGGTGGTGATCGACGGCGAGCCCGCTACCCACACCATCTGGTTTGCGACCCGACGGGAATGATGCCACGACCGGGATGGTCGTTTATTCGTCTGGTCCATATCAGTCCCCATGATGGCGCGGCACCGCGCCACAGCAGCTTCTCGTCCCCTCCCCCTGTTTGTCCATTACATGGGCCGTCACTTCTGATCCTCGCATGACATCAATTCCACCGTCAGCCGGGAAGACGCCTGTCATCTCGCCCCGGACGCGACCACAATCAGCTGGAGATTGACTTTTTCACGATCACCTTTGGCGAGACGTCGGACGAATATTCGCAAGAATTGCAGCTCAACCTCAATATCGACGGAAACAAGCTGGTCATCGGTGCCTGAGCGCATCGAGGGTGGCGATGTGACGGGGCGTCTCCTGCTTAAGGCAGCAGGACGGCCTTGATGCAGCCGCCCTCATGTTGAGCAACGACAGCGGCGTTGATTTCGGCCAGCGGGAAGGTCGCGATCAGGCGGTCGAACGGGAAGCGACCCGCGCGATGCAGCGCCAGCAGTTCCGGGATGAAGCTGTCCAGGTCGCTGTCGCCCTCGACGATGCCGATGATCCTGTGGCCATAGGTAATGACCGACGCCAGGTTGATGGCGATGCTGCTTTCGGGCCGGGGCGGAACACCGACCAGTCCCAGCATGGCGTGGCTGGCGAGACTGGCGAGTGCCGCTTCGACCACCGTCTCGCGCCCGCTCGTTTCCAGCGCGAAGTCCACGCCATCGGGCAGGATGGCGCGGATCGCCGCGGACACGTCTTCAGATGCCGGGCCGCTGGCCGGGTCGATGACATGGGTCGCGCCCAGCTCCAGCGCCATGGCGCGGCGGCTCGCGATCGGCTCGACCAGAATGATGGTCGCGCACGCGCGAATGACGGCCGCCATCACCGCCGCCAGCCCGACCGGACCGCCGCCGAAGATCGCGATGCTGCTTCCCGGCGGGCAGGCCATGGATCGCATGACGGCGCCCGCGCCCGTCTGCAGGCCGCAGGCGAGCGGACCGAGGGTTTCGAGCGCGATCCCCTGTGCATCGACGCGCACGACATTGCGCTCATGGGCCAGGGCGTGGCTGGCGAAGGAAGATTGGCCAAAGAAGCTGGCGGACAGGCGTTGCTCGCCAAGGCTGAGGCCGGAACTGCCGTCAGGACGCGCGCCGGTGTAGTTGAGCATGGGGAAGTCGCGACAATAGGACGGCAGATGCTCGCCGCAGCGGGCGCAATGGCCGCAACTGCTGAAGCCGATGACGACGGCGTCGCCGACCTGCACCTTCGTTACGGCAGAACCGATCGCCTCAACGATGCCCGCGCCCTCGTGGCCAAGCACGGCGGGCAGCGGGATCGGAATGAACTGGTCGCGCGCGACGAGGTCGGTGTGGCACAAGCCGACCCCAGCGATCCGTACCCGTACCTCATTGGGCCGGGGCGTCTCGATCTGCACCGTTTCGACCGAGAAATCCCCGTGCGCTTCGCGCGCGATCGCCGCCATGATGTCCACCGGCCCTGTCCTTTCCGTGCGCGATCAGGCGGCCGTATAGCCGCCGTCGGCGATAAATTCCGATCCGGTGATGAAACCCGCCGCATCGCTGGCGAGAAAGGCGATCAACGGCGCGATGTCCTCGGCCGTGCCCAGCCGGCCCATCGGGATCAGCCGTGACCAGGCGGCCAGCGCCTGCTCCGGCGGGATGAGGATGCCGTCCGCATCGCGCGGCGGCTCCCAGTCGGCGCTGAGGTTGGTCGCGACCGGCCCCGGCAACACGGTATTGACGCGAATGCCGGTCGCCGCCAGCTCGGTTGCGACCGCCTTGGACAGCGCGCGCACCGCGCCCTTGGTCGCGCTATAGGCCGCATATTCCGCGCCGCCGACCTTGCCATAAATGGACGAAACATTGATGATCGCGGTCGTACTCGCGCCTTGCGTCAGGGCCGCGCGCATCAGCGGCAACACACCCTGCATGCCCGGATAGACGCTGTCGACATTGACCCGCTGCTGTTTGCGAAGCAGGTCGATTCCCGCTTCGGCAAAGGGCCGGGCGATCATGATGCCGGCATTGTTGACCAATATGTCGATCCGGCCATGTTTCGCCTCCACTGCCGCGAACACAGCCGCCCAGTCGGCCTCGCTCGACACGTCATGATGCAGCGTCACCACGTCGTCCCCCAGCATCGACGCCGTCTGCGCCAGGCTGGCGTCGTCGATATCGGTCAGGACGAGGGTGGCGCCCAGCGCATGGAGCAGCTGGGCGGTGCCCCGGCCTATGCCGGATGCGGCGCCGGTGACGAGGGCGATCTTGCCGTCCAGGCAAATAGGGGCTGGCTCACTCACTCTACTCCGATATTCGATCCGGGGAATTGCTGCGCGTCGGGCATTGTCGGCAACCATGGCACGCGACTGTCGCAATAGACTTCCATGACAGGGACATGCCGGTCGAAATCGTCCAGCGTGCCGGCCTTGATGAGCACCAGTCCCGGCAAGGCATCGGCGATCGAGGCGATCGGCGATCCGCATGTGGGGCAGAAATGCCGCGCGACGGCCTGACCGCTGTCGCCGGTGTCGGCGAAGACCTTCGTCTCGCCCTGTTGCGTGAAAGAATCGGCCGGCACCGCGACGACGACCGAAAAGGCGCTGGCGCCCTGCCGCTGGCAATGACGACAATGGCAGACCGCGGTCAGCAGTGGCGCGCCGGTGAAGCTGTAGCGAACCTGGCCGCACAGGCAGCGGCCATGGGACAGAGGCCCGCTCATAGCGCCACCACCACCGACTTGGGTTCCAGATAGGCGTCCAGCACTTCCATTCCATTCTCCCGGCCAAGGCCCGATTGCTTGAACCCGCCAAAGGGAAAGGCAGGGTCGGCGACCATGATGCAGTTGATGAAGACCGTCCCCGCCTCGATCCGCGCGGCGGCGCTATGGGCGGTCGCCAGGTCGCGGGTCCAGACATGCGCGGCGAGGCCATAGGCGCTGTCATTGGCCAGCGCGATCGCCTCATCCAGATCGTCGAACGGCGTTGCGGCCAGCACCGGGCCGAATATTTCCTCGCGGGCGGCCTCGGCATCGGGGGATACGTCGCGCAGGACGGTCGGCGCAAAATAATGCCCTTGCTCGGGAAGAGCGATGTCGCCCCCTACCCGTTCGATTCCGGCGCGGTGGGCGCGGTCGACGAAGCCGCTGACCTTGTCATGCTGCCGGGCGCTGATGAGCGGGCCAAGCTGGCTCGCGCGATCGCCGCTCGGCCCGATCCTCTGCGCCGCGCCGACCTGCGCGATCCCTTCGAGCGCCTGATCGTAAACGGAGCGATGAACGTAGAGCCGCGTGCCCGCATAGCAGACCTGTCCCGTGTTGAAGAAACAGCCCATCGCCGCCTGGGGGATGGCGAGCGACAGGTCGGCGTCGGCGCAGATGATCGAGGGCGACTTGCCGCCCAGCTCCAGCGTGACCCGCTTGATGGCGGGGACCGATGCGGCCAGGATCGCCTGCCCGGTGGCGGTGGAGCCGGTGAAGGCGACCTTCGCGACATCCGGGTGGCCGGCCAGCGCCGCGCCGGTGCGGCCGTCGCCCGTGGCGACCGAGAATACGCCGGGCGGAAATCCCACTTCGCGGGCGATCTCGGCCAGACGCAGCGCCGACAGCGGCGTTTCCGGCGCCGGTTTCAGGACCAGCGTGCATCCCGCCGCCAAAGCCGGCGCGATTTTCCACATGGCGAGCACGATCGGAAAATTCCATGGCGTGATCGCCGCTACGACGCCGATCGGTTCGCGTCGCGTATAGACATGATAGCCACCCGGTGTCGCGGCGAGCGTCCCGGCCCTGCCCGCAAGCTTGCTCGGCCATCCGGCATAGGTGCGCAGCCATGCCACGGCGGCGGGAATATCGACGGCTTCGGCAATCGCGACCGGCTTGCCCGTATCGAGCGATTCCAGAGCGGCAAGGCGCTGGATGTCGGCCTCGATCGCGTCGGCGAAGCGGTGTAGCAACCGCTCGCGCGCCAACGGAACCAGATCGCGCCAGGCCGGGTCGCGCAGCGCCGCCTTCGCCGCCGCGACGATTGCATCGACATCAGCGTCGCTGGCGACCGGAATATCGGCAAAGGCCTGACCGGTGCAGGGATCTTCATCCGCCGCCAGCCTCGTTACCGGCAGTATGTCGTCCCCGGCCCGCAGCTGCAGGTCGGGCAGGTTCAGCCCGGCAAAGCCCGCCTGCATCGTCCCCGCTTGCATCGTCATTGCATCATCTCCCGTCCGCGCTTGCGGAAGTCGCTGGGGGTTTCGCCGGCATATTGACGAAAGGCGCGCG
This sequence comes from Sphingobium sp. 3R8, assembly GCF_020166615.1. NCBI lineage: Bacteria > Pseudomonadati > Pseudomonadota > Alphaproteobacteria > Sphingomonadales > Sphingobiaceae > Sphingobium > Sphingobium sp. 3R8. Next base: position 73,217 of record NZ_JAIQXR010000003.1, read on the forward strand.
TAAAATGGCTCTGGTTGGTGAAGCCGAGAAATTCGGCGATCGTCGCCAGCCCCATGTCCGACTGGGTCAGCATCTGCCGCGCCCGGTCGAGCCGGGTCTTCATCACATATTGATGGGGCGACATGCCCGCCGCTTTGCGAAACACGCGGCAGAAATGCGACGGGGTAATGCCGGCCTGCGCCGCCATTTCCTCCAGGCTGTGACTGGCCTGGGGCCGTTGCTGGACCGCGTTCATGACGTGATGCAGGCGATAGGCGGAGAAGGCGGCGGTCGGGATATCATCGCCGCTCGCCGAAATCGGTCCGCGCAGCATGTGCGCCTTCAACGCATTGACCATGGCGCCGACATAGATGTCGCGCGCGGGCGATGGCGGGGCGTAAAGTTCCGCCAGCACTTGCCGCGTCAGCGCTACCCCCAGCGGGTCGGTGAAGGCGAAGCGCAGCCGCCGGAACTGGTCTGCGGCGGGTGCGGCCTTGAGGATATGGGACGAGACGCTGAGCGTCACGCATCCAGTTCGCCATCGACCAGCCAACCGGTTTCCTGCCCCGAAGGAACGATCGTGGCACAGCCGGGCATGGAACTCAGTTCGCTCCACCCGTCGCGATCCCAGGTCTTCACCTGCGGCTTGCCGGCGATATGGACGGTGAAGACCGGATCGGGCAGCGCCGGTAGGGTATAGGTGCCCACGAACTGGCGCCAACGACATAATTGCCAGCCATCATCGTCCGAGCCAAGCTGGATGTCCGGCATCCGTCCGAGCGCATCGATGATGATGCTCTCGTTCGTGCCCACCTTGTTGCGGGGAGGCATCCACGCGGTCATGCGGATACCAGCCGGGTATCGAGATTCTTGAGGCCATTGATGAAATTGGAGCGGAAACGGCGCGGTGGGCCGGTCACCTCGAAGCGGCGGACTCGTCCCGCCAGCAGTCCGAACGCCACCCGCAACTGCATTTCAGCCAGGCGCGATCCGACGCACACATGCTGGCCGCTGCCGAACGCCAGATGCTGGATATTACCCCGGCCGATGTCGAAGCGGTCGGGATCGGCGAACACCGCCTCGTCGCGATTGGCGGCGATATACCACATCACGACCTTCTGCCCCCGGCGGATCGCCTGCCCGCCAATCTCCACATCAGCCATGGCCGTGCGCCGCATGTGCATGACGGGACTGGCATAGCGGACCATCTCGCGCACGCCGTTCTTCAACAGCTCACGGTCCTCGCGGATGCGATCCCACTGGTCGGGATTGTCGGAAAAGGCGACGATCGAGTGACTGAGCGAATTGCGCGTCGTTTCATTGGCCCCGACCAGCGTCAGGATGAGGTTGCCCAGAAATTCGTTGAAGGTCACCGGCACGCCATTGACCTGCATCGTGGCCAGCAGGGTGGCGATGTCGGTCCCCGGCGTCGCGCGCCGATCGGTGAAGAGCTGCTGGGCAAAGGCCATGAACTCGCCCATCACCGCCGCCATGGCCTCCGGCGACTGGCGGAACTCGGGATCATCCTCGCCGACGAAAGCATTGGTCCAGTGATACAGCTTGATCCACATGTCCGGCGGCAGGTCGAGCAACTCGGTCAGCGTCAGCAGCGGCAGCGGCGCCGACAGCAGCGGGACGAGATCGACCGGCTCATCCAGTGCGATCTTGTCCAGCAGCGCCTCGCATCGCGCCGTGATCCGTTCCTCTATGCCCGCCAGCCGCCCCGGCGCGACGGCGGGCATGATGAATTTGCGATATTGGGTGTGCACCGGCGGATCGAGCGAGATGAACGGCACACCGATCGCAGTCTCTCCCGCGCCGGTCAGGCCGACCTCATTCTCGTTGAAGATCCGGTGCCCGCCATTGTCATGGGCCGACGAAAAGAGATCGGGCCGCTTCGACACCTCGACGATATCGGCATAGCGGGTCAGCGCCCAGAAACCGCTGCTGTCCGCCTCCGGGTTCCAATAGACCGGCTGGTCCCGCCGGAGCCGGGCGAACACCTCGTGCGGCGCCCGGTCGAGATAGAGGTCGGGGTTCTTGAGATCGGGACCAGTGGTGGCGGTCATGGCGCTGCGCTCCCTCTTAGAAGCTCACCCGCGCGGTCACGCCATAGGTACGCGGCGTGGACGGAACGAGGAAATTATAGGGGAAGCCGGCGCCGCGCAGGTCCAGCCCATAGGCATAGACCTTTCGATTGAAGGCGTTGTTGATCCAGCCGCGGAGCTGGAGATTGTCATGCACCCAGATCAGGCTGGCGTTGACCTTGGCATAGCCGTCCTGTTGCAGTTCGGAATTGATCTGGCCGGTGCCTGGCGCATTCTCGCTGTTGAAGGGCGAGAAATATTGGCGGCTGAAATAATTGATCGTCGGCGAGAAGGTGACGGTATCGCTGCCGGCATCGATGATCTTCCAGTCGATGCCCGCCTGCGCCGTCCAGTGTGGCGCGAACGGCAGGTCGTTGCCCGCGAGATTGACGCCCTGCAGCGCCAGTTCCTTGTACCGGGCATGGAGATAGCCGGCCGACGCGTTGAGCGTCAGCGCGGATATGATCCGCAGGCTCGCTTCGACCTCGCCGCCATATACTTCCGCTTTGGGCGCATTGACCAGAATGTTGACCGGCCCGGCGCGCAGGTCCTGCACCTGCTGGTTCGTATAGTCATAATAGAAGCCCGCGGCCGAGAAGGTCATGCGATTGTTCAGCGCGCGCCCTTTCAGGCCCAGTTCATAGGCGTTGACCCGTTCGGGATCGACATAGTTGATCCCCGACGAGGAGGTATAGCTGCCGCCGTTGAAGGCGCCCGAACGATAGCCGCGATTATAGCTGGCATAGACAAGCAGGCCATTGTCGAACGTGTAGCTGAGCGCCACGCGGCCGGTCAGCGCATTGTTGCGCCCCTTGAGGTTGAAGATCGCGGCAGGATCATAGGCGCAACTGCCCGGCGCGCCGGCGCAGGGAACCGTCGTCGCGATCGGCGTTTGCGGATCGGTGACGCTGCCCGCGAACAGATAGGCATAGCCGTCGTCATAGCGACCACGATCGGCGGTATAGCGCGCGCCCAGCGTCAGGATCAGCTTGTCGGTCAGATTATAGTCGCCCTGAAGGAAGGCGGCATAGGAACGGCGGGTCTGGCGGTAATGCTGGAAGAAGCCGCCATCGACGCCCGGCGCCAGAGCGCTGCCGATATAGAAGCTGTTGTCGGTGACGATCCGGTCCCAGCCGTAGAACACGCCGCCGACCAGCTTGAGCTTGTCCGATTCATAGTTGAGCCGGGCTTCCTCGCTGAACTGGCGGAACGTCGACCGCCAGTTGATGTTGAGCACGTCTATCGGGGCGCCATCCGAGGATTGCTGGAGGTTCTGCTTGCCGCCATCATAGGAAGTGATCGAGGTCAACGTCACGGTGTCGCTCAGTTCCAGGCTGATATTCGCCGCGACGCCCCAGGCGTCGGTCTGGTTTTCACCGACACGGCTTTCATTCACTTCGAAGAAGCCAAGGCCCGTGCGGAATGGCTCGAGCCCGTGGATACCCGCTTCGGTGCCGCGATTCTGGCCGGCATAGGCGCGGATTTTGATGTCCAGCGGGCCGTTGCCGGGCCGGATGCGCAGCGATGCCCGCCCCTGCCAGGTGTCCACGCCGCCGGGATCGCGCCCGCCCGGCGCCACATTGTGGAACTGGCCGTCGCCCTTTTCATAATTGCCCGCGATGCGGATGCCCAGTTCGTCCTCGACCATCGTGGTTTCGACCGCACCCTGCACCTTGAAGGTGGCGAAATTGCCGTAGCCGGCCTCCAGATAGCCTTCCGTCCCTTTGAGCTTCGGCCCCTTGGTGATGAAGTTGATCGCGCCGCCGGTGGTATTGCGACCGAACAGCGTCCCCTGTGGCCCGCGCAGCACTTCGACGCGGTCGAGATCGAACAGGCCCATGCCGTGACTGGTGCGCGCGGCGATATAGACGTCATCGATGTAAACGCCGACTGGCGACGCCTGATTGGCGTTGAATTCATTGGCTACGCTGATGCCGCGCAGCGAGAAATTGGGCTGGGTGCTGCCATAGGGGCTGCTGACCTGCAAATTGGGTACCGCGGTCGCCAGCGCCGCGGAATTACTGATCCCCTTGGTGGCCAGCGTTTCGTCGCTCAGTGCGGAGATGGCGAGCGGGACCGACAGCAATGATTGCGACCGGCGCTGCGCGGTGACGACAATGTCGGCAATTCCGCCGCCATCGGCCTGCGATGCGGCTGTCGCCGCACCCGACGTGTTCGCTTCCTGTGCCAGAGCCGGGGCCGCAGCGCCGCACATCAACGCGCCGACGAACATGTGCCTCGCAAATCGAAATTCCATAACCTCTCCCTTATCTGTCGGCCTTTTTTGCCGCCGAAGTTGTGCATTCGGTCTAGGGGATTGGAGGTCGGAAGGCTTTACACGGACCTGCTCTCGTTTTTTACATTTCTTGCGCAACGGCGCGCGCAACAATGCGCAAGCCAACGGATCATGTGGTGGCCGCCCCGCAATATCGCTCAGTCGAGCCGGCGCTTGCGGAAGCTTGAGGGCGTTTCCCCGGCAAAATTGCGAAAAGCGCGGTTGAAATGGCTCTGACTGGTAAAGCCGAGCATGTCGGCGATCTGGCTCATCGGCGTCTCCGACTGGCTCAGCATCTGCTGCGCCCGCTCCAGCCGGGCCTTGAGCACATATTGATGCGGGCTCATGCCCGTCGCGCGTTTGAAGACGCGACAGAAATGGGACGGCGTGATGCCCGCCTGCGCCGCCATGTCCTCCAGGCTATGCTCCGCTTCGGGACGTTCGGCCACCGCATTCATCACATGATGGATGCGATAGGAGGAAAAGGCCGAGGTCGGAAACCCACTGCTCGCGGTGGTGGCCGGACCGCGCAGCATATGCGCCTTGAGCGCGTCGATCATCGCCGACACATATATGTCGCGCGCGCCCGATGCGGGGCGATAGAGTTCGGCCAGTATCTGCCGCGCCAGGGCAGCCCCCAACGGATCGGAAAAGGCGAAGCGCATCCGGGAAAACTGGTCGAACACCGACGCAGCCCGCAAATCCCCGGAATCGATGCTGAGCGTCACGACGTCCAGTTCGCCATCGACCAGCCAGCGCGTCGCCATGGTCGCGGGCACGATCGTCGCGGCGCCGGGATAGGAAGCGGTCTCGCTCCACCCGTCCCGCTCCCAGGTTCGTACATTGGTCTTGCCCGCCAACTGGACGACGAACATCGGATCGGGCAGCGCCGGCAGGGTATAGCTGCCCACAAACTGGCGCCAGCGGCTGAACCGCCAGGCGCCGTCGCTGGACGCAAGCTTGACCTCCGGTTCCCGCTTCAGCGTATCGGCGATGATCGCCTCGGCGTGCCACTTCTGCTGGTGCACGATCCCTGTTCCTCTCACCATGCGATCGATATCTGCCGATGGAGGCGGCCGGTCGCCATCAAAGGATGGAGAGCATGACGGCCGCGCACAAGAGGCGAAGGGAGGAAACCGCGAAAATCGGCGCATCGGCACGAGAGGCGCGCGCCATGCAGGCCGCCCCTGCCACGCGCGGCCGACGCGTCGCTCTTCCCGTCACGCTATCGCCCGGTCCAGCGCGGCGCGCGCTTTTCGGCGAAGGCCAGCGGTCCCTCGACATGGTCCTGCGACGCCAGCATCCGCCGCATGGCGGGATAATCCCACTGCGCGACGATCGCCTTGTCCACCGGCTCGGTCAGACCCTTGCGCACCGCCTCCTTGGTCGCCTGCACCGACAGCGGGCTGCAGGCCAGTATCTCGGCCGCCCAGCGCCGGGCCACGTCCATGACGTCGCCTTCCGCGACCTCGTTGACGAAACCCAGCGCCGCGCCTTCTCGCGCACTTACCCGGCGGCCCGTTAAAACCATGCCCATCGCATGGTGCAGCCCGATCGCGCGCGGCAGGCGATGCAGCCCGCCCGCCAGCGCCGCAATCCCCACCCGCGTTTCGGGCAGCGCGAACATGGCATGGGTGGACGCGACGACAATGTCGCAGGCCAGCGCGATTTCGAACCCGCCGCCCATCGCCACGCCGTTGACCGCCGCGATCACCGGCTTGTTCAGGTCGAACCGGGCGGTCAGCCCGGCAAAGCCGCTCGGCGGCGTTGCCATGCCGCCACCCGACGCCTGCTGCTTCAGGTCGTGCCCGGCGCAAAAGGCCTTTTCCCCGGCGCCGGTGATGATGGCCACCCATTGGTCGTCATCGGCGGCGAAATCGTCGAATGCCGCGGCCAATTCTTCATGGGCTGCCGTATTGAGCGCATTGTGTGATGCTGGGCGGTTGATCGTGATGATCGTCAGCGGGCCTTCCCGCTCCACGCGGATATAGTCCATCCGGGTCATTTCGCCGCCATCCGGATCGCGCCGTCCAGCCGGATCACTTCCCCGTTGAGCATCGGGTTGCCGATGATATGCTCGACGAGCGCGGCAAATTCTTCCGGCTGCCCCAGGCGATTGGGAAAGGGCACCTGGCGTCCCAGTGAATCCAGCGTTTCTTGCGGCAACGTCGCGAGTTGCGGGGTCCAGAATATACCCGGCGCGATCGTCATCACGCGAATGCCGTGGCGGGCGAATTCGCGCGCGATCGGCAATGTCATGCCGACGATGCCGCCTTTCGATGCGGCATAGGCCGCCTGACCGATCTGGCCATCATAGGCCGCGACGCTGGCGGTGTTGACGATCACGCCGCGTTCCTCCCCCAACGCATCGGCATCATGGATGCGCGCGGCGAATTTGGACAGGACGTTGAAACTGCCCGCCAGGTTGACCGTCAATATCTTACTGAAATGGGCGAGCGACATCGCCTTGCCGTTGCGATCGATGATCTTTTCCGGCGCGCCGATACCCGCGCAATTCACAAGGATACGGGCCTTGCCATGCCAGGATTCGGCCTGGTCCAGCGCTGCTTCGACAGCAGGCTCGTCGGCAACATCCAGGGCAATGCTCCGCCCGCCGATCGCCTTGGCATGGGCTTGGCCCAAGTCGGCGTTGAGATCGAAGATGGTGACCCTGGCGCCGGCGCGTGCGAGCATTGCGGCGGCGCCGCCGCCCAGCCCGGAAGCACCGCCGGTCACGATCGCTGCCAGCCCTTCAATCAGCATGGGACATCTCTCTTCCGGCCTTATGGAGCGGGGATGCTGCATATGTAATGACGTATCTAGCGGTGGGGGCGACGGTCGCGCCTGGCTGTGCCGGATATCGCAAAATCTCTCCTCCTTCGGACCTTGATGGTCGCTGGCTTGTCTGGCGGTTTAGTCGAAGCGCGCTCTGCAGGCTTTACACAGAGATGTTCTGCTTTTTGACATTTCTTGCGCATCGCTTGCCTCCCGCGGCACGATACGGCTTTTCACGTTCGACAGACGCACGGAAGGCGACAGCTCGACGGCGCCATAGCGAGGCAGCGGACTCCCGAAGGGCGGTCGCGCCCGACAGGAGAGGCCGACATCCATGCACCCCATGCACCATGCCCTTGCATATCCCGACAAGCCTGCCTGCATCATGGCCGAAACGGGCAAGGTGCTGCGCTATCGGGCGCTCGACGCGGCATCGAACCGCTGCGCGCATATGTTGCGGCGACTCGGCTTGCAGCGGGGCGATGTGATCGCGGTGATGCTGAACAATGAAATGGCGGTGTTTCCCATTGCCTGGGCCGCGCAGCGCGCAGGTCTCTATCTCACCAGCATCTCGACCAAGCTCAGCGCCGACGATCTCGACTATATCATCACGGATTCCGACGCCCGGCTGCTGATCGTTTCCGATTCACTCGCGCCGCTCGCGCAGCAGGCGCTTGCGGCCAGGCCTGCGCTTGCGGCCTACAGCGTCCATGGCGAGGCGGGCGGCCTTCCCGGCTGGATCGCGGCCTGCGCCGCTTGCCCCGCCACGGCGATCGCCGACGAAAGCGCAGGCACGGAGATGCTCTATTCTTCCGGCACGACCGGCCGTCCCAAAGGCGTGAAACCGACCCTGCCCGACGGGCCGCTGGACGCGGAAATTCCGCTCGTCGCCATGGGGCGCACCCTTTACGCCATGGATGAGGACATGATCTATCTGTCCACTTCCCCCCTTTATCATGCGGCGCCCCTGCGCTGGGCGATGACGGTGCAGCGCTTCGGCGGCACCGTGGTCCTGATGGACCGCTTCGATGCGGAGGCTGCGCTTGCCCATATCCAGGACTATCGCATCACCCATGCGACTTGGGTGCCCACCCACCTGATCCGCTTGCTCAAACTGCCGGAGGCGGTGCGGGGGCGCTATGACAGCGGCTCGCTGGTGGCGGTCATCCACGCCGCAGCCCCCTGCCCGGTGCCGGTGAAACAGGCGATGATCGATTGGTGGGGACCGATCGTGCATGAATATTATTCCGGCACGGAAACCTGCGGTATCACCGCCCTGTCGTCCGCCGAATGGCTGGAACGCCCGGGATCGGTCGGGCGAGCGATATTGGGGACGGTCAAGATCCTCGATGCCGCGGGTCGGGAACTGCCTCCCGGCGAAACGGGCGACGTCTATTTCGCCGACGGCCCGCGCTTCGAATATCATAATGACCCGGACAAGACCGCCAAGGCCTATAATAGCCGGGGTTGGGCAACGCTGGGGGACATCGGCCATGTCGATGCGGACGGCTATCTCTATCTGACCGACCGCAGGAATTTCATGATCATATCGGGTGGTGTTAACATCTATCCGCAGGAAATCGAAAATTCCCTGATCACCCACCCCAAGGTCGCGGACGTGGCGGTCATCGGCGAACCGAACGAGGATCTGGGCGAGATGGTGATCGCGGTCGTCCAGCCCGCGCCGGGCGTGACCGGCGATAACAGCCTGTCCAGCGAGTTGACGACCTATGTCCGCAAGGCGCTGGGTGGCGTGAAGACACCGCGGCGATTCGATTTCCGCGATCAGCTTCCTCGCGAACCCACGGGCAAATTGCTCAAGGCCAAACTGGTTGCCGAATATCGGCGACAGGCCAGGACGGCGTCACCATAGCCGCCGTGCCCGCACCAGATGCAGGAGGAAAACGGGGACGCCGAGGAAGGCGGTGAGGACACCGAGCTTAAGTTCATTATAGGTCGGGATCAGGCGCACCGCGATGTCCGCCAGCGTCAGCAGTGCCGCCCCCGCCAGCAATGAGGGCAGCAGGATCGACGAGGGGCTGCGATCGGTCAGCGGCCGCACCAGATGAGGCACGATCAGCCCGACAAAGCCGATCGAGCCGGCGACCGCCACTGCGCCGCCGACACCGATGCCGACGCCCAGCAACAGGCGCAACCGGGTGCGCTGCAGGTTGACGCCGAGCGCCTGCGCACCCTCCTCCCCCAGTGTCAGGGCATCAAGTGCGCGGGAGTCGAGCAGGAGCAGCACCGCGCCGCAGGCGATGCAGGGCAGCGCGATCCAGACGTGCTCGACCGATCGGTTCTCGATCGATCCGAGCAGCCAGGCGGTGATCTCCATGGCGGCGAAGGGATTTTCAGACAGGTTGAGGGCGAGGCTGATGCCCGCGCTCGCCAGCGCAGAGATCGCGATGCCGGCGAGAATGAGGCTGAGCGGGCTTTCGGCGCGCCCCGCCAAGGCGAACAGCAGCAGCAGGGCGAGCAGGCCGGACCCGATCGCCAGCAATGGCAGAAGCAGGATATGCAGTTCGGACAGCCCGAAATAGAGGGCGCCGACCGCCCCCAGCGCCGCGGCGTTGGATGCGCCCAGCACCGACGGTTCGGCCAGCGGGTTGCGCAAATAACCCTGCAACGCTGCGCCTGCGAGGCCGAGCATCCCGCCCACGGCCAGGCTGAGCAAGACGCGTGGCAGCCGCAGGGTGAACAGGATCGCGGTCGCGATCCGGTCGCCATGGCCGGTCGCTGCCGCCAGCAGCCGCGCCGGATCGATGGCCGCCGATCCCACGCCCAGCGAGGCGATGCCGGCCAGGATCGTCAAGACCAGGAGAATGAGCAGTAGCACGCGCCGCCGCGCGTCGAACGGGTGGAAGTTGGACAATGGCACCTCGCAGTGGATCGGTGGTCCCCGTCACGCTTGTGTCCCGGGGTCGTGTAAGTCATGGGGCGGCTATGATACTGGGACTAAGGAAATCCTCGTCCGCCGCACTGGCGGCGATTTTGTTCGCGCTGGCGGCGGGCAGTCTTCTGGCTGGTTCGGCGCCCGCATCGCGAACCGGGGACACCGCCGCACCGCAGCGGATCGTGTCGCTGAACCTGTGTGCAGACCAATATCTGATCGCGCTGGCCGATCGCGCGCAGATTGCGGGTCTGACCCGGAACGCTAACAATGCGGCCATGTCCGCAGCCGCGGCGCAAACGCGCGGCCTGCCCATCCTGACAGGTTCCGCGGAAGAAGTTCTGGCCATCGATCCCGATCTGGTGATCGGCGCGCCGGCCAGGCGCGGCGGGATGATGGCGGCGCTGTCGGGCGCACATTATCATACCCTCGATCTGAAGCCCGCCGGCAGCTACACCGGCATCGTCACGCAAATCCGCGCCGTCGCAAAGGCGGTCGGCCATGTCGATCGCGGCGAGGCGCTGATCGCGGGGATGGACCGGGATCTCGCCGCCATCGCCCGTCCCCGCCGGTCCGGCGTCGCGGCCTATTATCAGCGGCGCGGTTTCCTGACCGGGACGGGCACGCTGATCGACGACCTGATGACCCGCGCCGGGCTGGTCAATCTGGCCGGCAAGCTCGGCAAGCCGGTCCTGTCGCAACTCACGCTCGAAGAGTTGATGGTCGCCCAGCCCGACTATCTGCTGATCGAAAGCGGCTCCGAACATGTGGTCGATCTGGGTACGGAGATGTTGCGCCACCCGCTGTTGAAGGACATCAAGCGGCTGCGCCTGCCCCAGGCCTGGACCGTCTGTGGCGGGCCGGCCTATGTCGATGCCGTTCGCAGCCTGGTGAACCAGATCGACCATCGGCTTTAAAATTCGATGCCGGGCTGCGCCTTGACGCCCTGTTCGCGGAACGGATGTTTCACCAGCGTCATCTCCGTCACCAGATCGGCGGCTTCGACCAGCGCTTCGGGCGCGTTGCGGCCGGTGACGATGACATGCTTCATCTCCGACCTGGCCTTGAGAACCGCCAGCACCTCGTCGAGGGGGAGATAATCGTAGCGCAGGACGATATTGAGTTCGTCGGCCAGCACCAGATGATAGGCCGGGTCGGCGATCATGCGCTTGACCTGATCCCAGGCTTTGCCTGCCGAAACAATGTCTTGCGCCCGGTTCTGCGTATCCCAGGTGAAGCCGTCGCCCATAGCCATGAATTCGACCTGATCGGGAAAACGATCGAACACGGCCTTCTCGCCCGTCTCCATCGCCCCCTTCACGAACTGGACCACGCCGACCTTCTTGCCATGGCCGATGGCGCGCACCACCATGCCCAGCGCCGCGGTCGTCTTGCCCTTCCCCTTGCCGGTGTGAACGATCAGCAGGCCCTTTTCGACCGTCTTGCCCGCCACGATCCGGTCGTGCGCGGCCTGCTTCTTCTTCATCTTCTGCGCATGTTGTTCGTCTGTCCGTTCGGCCATCGTCATCCTCCTGCAAGCTGGGCGAGCAACAGGCCCGCGCTGTTCGATCTGGGTTTCCACATGCCGCGCTCCAGCGCTTCGGCCAGGCGCGCCGCGGTTTCGCGCAGCGCGGCCGGATTGGCCTCCGCCAGGAAGGCACGCACGGCTTCATCCTCGATGAAGGCGGCATGGACTGCGTCGAAATGATGATCGCGCACGGCATGGGTCGTGGCGGCGAAGGCGAACAGATAGTCGACCGACGCGGCGATCTCGAACGCGCCCTTGTACCCGTGGCGCATCACGCCCGCGATCCATTTGGGATTGGTGACGCGGGCGCGGACCACCCGGCCGATCTCGTCCTCCAGCGTGCGGACGACAGGGCGTTCGGGGCGGCTATGGTCGTTATGATAGGCGCGCGGCCGCTTGCCCGACAGATGCTCGACGGCGGACGCGACGCCGCCCTCGAACTGGTAATAATCGTCGCTGTCGAGCAGGTCATGCTCGCGATTGTCCTGGTTCTGCACCACGGCGTCGGCCTGGGCCAGCCGCGTGGCGAACAGGTCGCGCGCAACGTCGCCCTCCGCCCCTGCCCCATAGGCATAGCCGCCCCAGTCGAGATAGACGTTGGCGAGATCGGCGCGGTCGTGCCAGATTTTCTCGTCGATCATCGCCTGAAGGCCCGCGCCATAGGCGCCCGGCTTCGATCCGAACACGCGAAAGCCCGCGCGCCGGGCGGCCGCCTTCGCGTCATGGCCGGCGTCGATCAGTTGCGCGGTCTCACGGCGGTGGCGGGCGGCGGCGGGATTGTCCTCGTCCGGCTCGTCCAGCGCCATTACGGCGCGCGCTGCGGAATCGAGCAGGTCGATCTGTTCGGGGAAAGCATCGCGGAAGAAGCCGGAGACGCGGAAGGTGACATCGACGCGCGGGCGGTTGAGTTCGGCGATCTTCATCACCTCGAAACCGATCACGCGGCCCGACGTCCAGTCCCAGCGCGGCCGCACGCCCATCAGCGCCAGGGCCTGGGCGATGTCGTCGCCGCCGGTGCGCATATTGGCCGTGCCCCAGGCGGACAACGCCATGGCCCTTGGATATTCGCCTTCGCGCTGGAGATAATCGTCCACCAGCAGTTGCGCCGAGCGGCGGCCAAGCTCCCATGCCGTGGCGGTCGGCACGGACCGGGTGTCGACCGAATAGAAGTTGCGGCCGGTCGGCAGCACGTCGGGGCGCCCGCGCGTGGGCGCGCCGGAGGGACCGGGCAATAGGAAACGCCCGTCCAGGCCAGCCAGCAACGCAGCCTTTTCGGCGGGGCCGCAACGGTCCACGCGGCTGGCGAGATCGTGCCGCAGCGACCGCATGACGGCCTGCGACGCTGGGCCGGGCGCTGTCGCACCCTCGACCAGCGCGACGGCCAGCAGTTCGAGCCGTTCGATCGTGTCGCCATGGCTGCGCCAGGGCGCATCGCCCACCGCTGCCAGCACGGCCGGTCGGGGACCGGTCCAGCCGTCGCCCATCCGGCAATCGAGCGGATCGAAGCCAAGGCCCAGATCGTCGGCCAAGGCGCGGAGCAGCGACGCCTGGCCCGCCTCGTCATAGCCGCGCGGGGTGCGGGACAGGGCGATGAGCAAGTCCGTGCGCAACCGGCCGGTCGGCGATCGCATGAAGATGTGCAGCCCGTCGCGTATCTGCATCTCCTTCAATTCGCATAAATAATTGTCGAGAGCCGCGAGCGCGTCATCGCCATCCCCGACGGCCCCGGCATCGGCGTCCAGTCCCTGCGACCGGGCAAGATCGAGAATCTCGGCTTTCAGATGCTGGATGCGGCGCGGGTCCATGCCGGCGGCGAGATAATATTCGTCGACCAGCGCTTCGAGCGCCTTCAACGGGCCATAGCTTTCCGCGCGCGTCAGCGGCGGGGTGAGATGATCGATGATCGCCGCGCCGATGCGGCGCTTCGCCTGCGTTCCTTCGCCCGGATCGTTGACGATGAAAGGATAGAGTTGCGGCACCGGCCCGGCGCAGATTTCCGGGAAGCAGGTGTCGGACAGGGCCAGCGCCTTGCCCGGCAGCCATTCCAGATTGCCATGCTTGCCGACATGGACGACCGCCTGCGCGCCGAAATCCTGGTTCAGCCAGAAATGAAAGGCCAGATAGCCATGCGGCGGGACCAGCGCCGGGTCATGATAGCTGGTCTTGGGATCGATATTATACCCGCGCGCGGGCTGCACTGCGACGACGATATGGCCGAAGCGATGGGCGGGCAGATGAAAGGCGTCGTCGCGCACGAAGGGATCGTCGGCAGGCGCGCCCCATCGCGCCGTCACCGCGCCACGTATCGACGCGGGCAGCGCGTCGAACCATAGGCTATAATCGCCGACCGGCAGGCGGACTTCGGGCAGGCGATCCAGCGACGCGCGGGCGTTGGTGACGCCGCCGAGCAGGATCGCCATCAGCCCCGCGCCGTCCAGGGGCGCATCGCCGACATGATAGCCCGCTTCGCGCAGGGCGGCGAGAATGGCGGCCGCGCTGGCCGGCGTGTCGAGGCCGACGCCATTGCCCAGCCGACCGTCGCGATTGGGATAATTGGCGAGAATGAGCGCAACACGCCGATTCGATGCGGGCGTGCGCCGCAATGCCGCCCAATTGGCGGCAAGATCGGCGACGAAAGCGACGCGATCGGGGGCAACGCGCGGCACCACGATGCCGCATTGGGTCCGGGCATCGAAACGCTCGGCCGCCTTGAAGGCGACAGCGCGGGTGAACAGGCGGCCGTCAATCTCGGGCAGGGCGACGTTCATCGCCAGGTCGCGGGGGCCAAGGCCGCGCGGACTGTCGGCCCAGTTCGCCTGTTCGACCCCCGCAAACACGGTCTGGAGAATCGGACAATCCGCGGTTTCGAGGACCGACGGCGTCCGCCGGTCGCCCGGCGAGGAAGCGGCGAAGGCGGTGGCGTTCAGGATGATGTCGGGCCGGATTTCAGCGATCAGGCCGCGCAGCCAGTCGATCGCGAACGGCTCGCGCAGCGCCCGCACATGGACGGTGACGACGTTCAGCCCGCGTCCCTTCAGCGCGGCGACGAGCGCATCGACGGCATCGAGCGTACCGGCGATCATCAGCGCGCGATAGAAGCAGAGGAGCGCGACGGGCTGTCCCGCGCGCCATCCTGTCCGCACATCGTCCAGCGTAGGCCGTTCCATACCCGCCAGATAGAGACCGGCGTCGGCGACCGGCACCGGATCGTCCGGCACGCCGATATCCGCGCCGATCAGCCGCGCGGCATGGCGCAGGAAGCCGACCGCATTGGCGACGCCGCCCTGCCGCAGATAGTCGCGGAGCCGTTCGCTGACCGCCACCGGCAGCGTCGCGGCGGCATCGAGCGACGGATCGGGTTCGCGCCCGTCAGCGATCGCGGCGAAGGCAATCCCCTTTTCGCGCGCCACCCGTGCGATCTCGTCGACGCCATAGGACCAATAGGCCTTGCCCCCCAGCAGCACCACGCACACGAAACGCGCATGGGCGATCACCTTTTCGACGTAGAGATCGACCGAATAGGGATGTTTGAGCTGGAGCAGGTTGACCAGCCGGATCGACGGCGCATCCTCACCCAGCAGGGCCGCCGCCTGGGCGAAACAGGCCAGCTCGCTGTCCGCCACGGTCAGGAACACGATCTCGCCCGGCGATTGATCGAGGTCGATCGCCTCCTCGCCATTGGAGACGGTTCCCGGCGTAGCGGCCAGCAAATGCATCAGGCGAAGGCCGCGCGAAGGGCGCTGTCGATGGCGGCCTGATTCAGCCCCTTCTGCCCGATCACCACCAGTTGTGACAGGCGCGACTCCTCCGCTTTCCAGGCGCGGTCGAAATAATGCTGGATGCGGGGACCGACCGCCTGGACGACCAACCGTGCCGGGCGCCCGGCGACGGCGACCATGCCCTTGATGCGCAGGATATCATGCGCCTCGATCAACGGGGCCATGGCCTGCACCAGCGCATCCACGCCCGCAATCTCGCCGCCGGTGACGACGAAGCTGTCGAAATCGTCATGGTCATGATCGGGGTCGCCGTCATGGTGCGATGGCCGCGCGTCGATATCCTCTTCCGCTTCGGCGAACAGGCCGAGCAGGACGCCGGCATCGATCGCGCCATGATCGGTCCGCACGATCTTCACCCCACTACGGATATCCTTGCCTATGTCGCCCTCGATCCGGGTCAGCGCGTCAGCATCGACCATGTCGGCCTTGTTGAGGATGACGAGGTCCGCGCAGGCGAGCTGGTCTTCGTATAGTTCCTCCAGCGGACTGTCATGGTCGAGCGAGGGGTCGGCCGCCCGCGCCAGCGCCAGCGCGGCTTCGTCGGCGGCGAAGCGCCCGGCGGCGACCGCATCGGCGTCGATCAGCGCCACGACGCCATCCACGGTCGCGCGGGTGCGGATTTCGGGCCACTGGAACGCCTTCACCAGCGGCTTGGGCAGCGCCAGGCCGGACGTTTCGATGATGATATGGTCTGGCGGATTGGCGCGGTCGAGCAGCTTGAGCATGGTCGGCAGGAAATCGTCGGCCACGGTGCAGCAGATGCAGCCATTGGCCAGTTCGACGATATCGTCCTCCGGGCACGCCTCGTCATTGCATCCGCGCAGCAGCGCGCCGTCCACGCCGACATCGCCGAACTCGTTGACGATCAGCGCCAGCCTGCGGCCCTTGGCATTGTGCAGCAGGTGCCGGATCAACGTCGTCTTGCCCGCCCCCAGAAAGCCTGTGATGACGGTGGTCGGGATCTTGCTCACGCTTCTTCTCCTTCAAGCGCCATGGGATTCATGCGCGCGAAGGGGCGATCGGCATCGCCGAGCCTGATAATGGCCATGTCTACCCCCGCTGCACCTGAGCGATATCTCGGGCGGGGGCGTGCCGGACGCGAACGAACGGTCGATGCGCGGCGACGAGCAGGCGCATGGAGCCCGTCAGCGCGCACCGATGCGGCCCCAGCCACATGGGTTCGTCGCTCAGACGGCGTTCACCGTGCCCCGGCCATCCCCTGGACCAAAGCAAGAGCGACCAGACGCCGGCAGGTCTCCTGGCTCGCGGGTCATCGCTTAATGCACGCCTTCCCAGGCCTCGCAGGATTTAGCGTCCGGCCCAGTGGCTGCTCCCCTGGAAAGGGAGCGATGTGCATCGCGCTCGCCGCTTACAGTTGCAGGGACAGCTGCGGATTTGGATGAGCGCCCTCGTCGAGGGACTGCCACCCGCACCGCCTTCCCATTTTAATCCCCTTGCGGGGAACCGGCGCGATCAGTCATCGAAGGGGGCTTGCGGCTCCCCGGATGCGGTCGGCGATACCGGCTGCCGGGGCCGTCCGCAAGCCCTCAGTGCGGTGCGATCGCCTGAAGCCGCCAGATGCGGTTGAAGGACAGGCGAACGGCGGATAGCGGCGCAATGTCGATGGCAGGCGTCGTCACGAGCGGAAAGCCCAGCGCGTGCGCCAAGGCGGCGCGGATCGTCATGGCATGGCTGATGGCGCAGACGCATCCGGGCGACTGCGCCATTCCGTCCAGCCAGCCGCCTACCCGCTGTCGCACCGATTCCATGGTCTCACCATCCGCGGTGCCCTGCGTCGGATCGGCGATCCAGTCGGACAGGGCGGCCGGTTCGGCGGCAGAAAGGTCCGCAAACGACCGGCCCGTCCAGCGCCCGGCATCCATGTCCACCAGCGCCACCTCGACCGAGGCGTCCAGCCCCATCGCCTGGGCAGTCTGCGCGGCGGCGCGGGACGGGCTGCAAAGGACATGGTTGTCGAAACCCGGCGGCAGGCGGCAGGCGGCGGCATCATGCGCGCCGCGTGCGTCCAGGCCCTCGTCCAGCGCCGGAAAGCCGCCGATCCGGCTGGACGGCGTGGACGCCGCGCATAGGAGAAGGAGGGATGTAGCCAGCGGAACCTCCGGGAGATGTTGACGTCGCGCCATCGCGCACCCTAAACAGCGCGGGCATCAGGAAGAAGAAGCCGGTGAGATTCCGGCGCGGTCGCGCCACTGTTATCGACGTACAAGGTCGAGAGCCAGACCTTCTTCTTGGACATATTATCTCTCGCGGGACGCGCAATCCCCTATAGGAGTACGGATCATGGCAACCACTGCCGCACTGCTCGACGACCATTTCATTCCTGTCCAGGGTGGCTCCGCCATCCCGATCGAGGACATCGCGCCCTGGGCCGTATTCGGGACGCTGATCGCGCTCATCTTCCTCTATTTCGTCAGCACCGAACAGGGCGCCTTCGCCTTGTTCGACGGCATGTATGTGCATGAATTCGTCCATGACGGGCGCCATCTGCTCGGCTTCCCCTGCCACTGATCGCCGGCGATGACCAAAAGTCTTTTGTGGCGCGGAATGCTGGCCGGCATTCTCGCGGCCCTCGTCGCGACGATGTTCGCGCGCGTGATCGCGGAGCCCCAGATCGATCTCGCCATTGGCTATGAGCATGTCCATGCGGCGCATCATGCGGACACACCTGCGAATGGGCAGGAAGAGGAGCTGGTAAGCCGGGCGACGCAGAAGGGCGCGGGCCTCCTGACCGCGCTGGCGCTTTACGGCGCGGCGGTCGGCGGCATTTTCGCACTCATATTCGCCTATGGTTATGGACGCTTCGGCCGCATTGGCCCGCGCAGCTTCGCCCTGTTGCTCGCCGGGATCGCCATTCTGCTGATCGTGATCGTGCCGGGGATCAAATATCCCCAGACGCCGCCGGCCGTGGGCCAGCATGACACTGTGGGCCTGCGCACCGCCGCCTATTTCGCCATGATCGCCCTGTCGGTGGGCGGCGCGGTGATCGCCGCGAAGATCCGAAGCGCGCTCGCTCGATCCTGTCGTGGCATCGACGCGATGTTGCTCGCAATGGCGGCTTATGTCGCGATGGTCGTGCTGGGCCAGTTTCTGCTGCCCAGCGTCGATGAAGTACCAGCCGATTTCCCGGCGACCTTGCTCTGGCATTTCCGCCTCGCCTCGATCGCGACCCAACTGGTCCTGTGGGCCACGATCGGGATCGTCTTCGGCCTGTCGGCGGAACGGGTCATGATTCGCCGATAATCATGTCGCCAGCATCTGGCCGATAGACGTATCGAAATGGCGGTCGATCGCCGCGGCGGCGGCGGCGGGGTCGCGGTCGACGATCGCCTGCGCCAGGTCGAGGTGACAGGCGATGATGTCCTGCCGCTGGGTATCGGTCCGGCGGGTTTCCCAGGCGCGCGGCACCGCCGTTTCCATCAGCGGCGCGAAGGACCGCATGATCTGCGCGAAGAGCAGGTTCGACGCCGCTTCGGCAATCGCATTGTGGAGCGCGATATCGAGCCGGGTCACCTGCGCCATGTCGTCGCACTCCTGCGCCATCGCCTGCGCTATGGCCAAAATCTCGGCAGCCTGCGCGTCGGTGCGGCGCTGCGCGGCAAGCGCGGCGATCCGCAGTTCGAGCGTGCGCCGCACGTCCCACACATCGGCGACGCTGACCTGCTCGGTCGATACCGCATGGTCGAGCGAAGCCCCCATCACCGATCCATCGATGGCCCCGACCCGCGCGCGGCGGCCATTGCCAACGTCGATCAGGTGCAAGGCGGCAAGCGCTCCAAAGGCTTCCCGCATCACCGCGCGGCTAACCCCCAGGCTGGTGGCGAAGGCGCCTTCCCCCGGCAGCGTGTCGCCGACCCGCAGGCTATGGGCGCGGATATGGTCGCGCACGGCCTGGATGGCGCGTTCGACCAGCGACCCGCCGTCGTCGATCGCCCGGCTCGTCATGCCGCCAGTCGCTCCGCGCGATACAGCGTCGGCGCGACGCCGAAATGGCGGGCGAAGGCGCGGGTGAAGCTGGCATTGTTGAGATAGCCGCAACGATAGCCGATCGACGACACCGGCAATTCGGTCGCCACCAGCATTTCCCCCGCCCGGTCGAGCCGCTGCGCCGTGATGGCGTCGGCGACCGAACTGCCGAACATGTCGCGGAAGCCGCGGGTCAGCTTGGCGCGGTTGAGGCCGCAGGCGCGGGCGATGCCGTCCAGCGTCAGCTTTTCCGCCCAGCGATCCTCGATCATGCGCCGCGCCGTCAGCAATCTTTCGCTGTCGGCCCGCGACAACAGCGCATCCTGCCCGATCGGCACGAACCCGTCTTCGCGCCCGGCGCGCAGAAGCTCGCAGAACAGTTCGATGCTCTTGGCCAGCCGATAGGGCGCGGCCGCCGCGTCGTGAAGGCGGCAATCGCGGATGGCGAGCGCGATCGCGCGGAGCGGCGCGGGGAGATAATAAGCAACGCCCGGCGCCAGCGGCACCGCGCCGTCGGCCACCCGCGCGCAGGCGTCCGGCGCGACCAGCAGGATCAGGCGGCTGCCCGGATCGTCGTTGAGGTCGGCAAGCGTGGGATGCTCGACCAGCCGGACCGAAGCCGAGTGCCCCACCGCGCCGAAACCGAGCAGGAAAGCTACGGAGAGGCCCGCATCATTGGCGAGCGTGGCGATGCCTGGTCCGACCAGCGCGATCATCTCGGGCGACACACTGATTCGATCCATGGCCATCTTCTCCTTGCTCACATACTGACCTATCAGACAGCTTTTGGCAATAGCTATCAGATAGGTCTGTCCGGCGCGCGACGCATAGCCCGCCAGAAGGCGGCGACCGAGACGATGCTGACCGACACGCCGACCGTCGCAAGGCCTCCGCCCAAATGCGCTTCGCCGCCGAGCAAGCCGCTGATCGCCGTCACCAAGGTCGGCGCGACGCCGAAGCCGATCAGGCCGGCGATGGCGATGAAGGCGCCGATGCACAGGCCGCGCAATTCGTTGGGCAGCAATACCGTGAGCGCGACGGATGTGATCAGGCCGGTGACGGTGCCGCACAGCATCAGCGCACCCAGCGCCACGGCGAAGGAGGGGATGCCGGGCATGATCGGGAAAAGCGCGGCCGGGATGCCCAGCGCCGCCGCGATCACCGCGCCGATCAGCAGGCCGCCGCGCCGCCCGCTCTTCTGCCCGATGTCGGCCGCCACGCCACCCAGCACCGATCCTGCGACTCCGGTCAGGAATATGAGGCTGCCCATCCAGCCGGCAAAGTCGGGCGGCGCCAGGCCATAGCTGCGCGACAAGACGGGCGACGCCCAGATCGCGGCCGCCGCATCGGCCATCACCACGCTGACCTGCCCCACGAACAGCGGGCCAAGAAAGGCGCGGCGCGACCAGAGTTCCTGCAGAACCACGCGCCAGGGGGCATGGATGCCAGCCGCCACTTCCTGTCGCGCGGGTTCGCGCAGCAGCAACATGGGCAGGATCAGCGCAGCGCTGATCGCCGCAAGCGCGAAATGGGTGGCGCGCCAGGGGGCGACGCCGGCGAAGAGGGTGTCTGCGGCTGGACGCAGGAACAGGCTGAGCAGCCAGCCCGCCAGCGCGAACGCCCCCGCCTGCCCCAGCGCCTTGCCCAGGGTCACGACCAGCAGCCCCCTGCCCCGCTGGTGCGGCGGGCACAGGTCGGCGCAGAGCGACAGCGCTGCCGTCAAAGCGCCGGTAGTGCCGATCCCGGCTAGCATTCGCGCCATGAACAGGGTGGAGACGCTCTGCGCCACCGCGGTCAAAAGGGTGCCCATCGTCCAGATCAGCGCCAGACAGATGAGCAGGCGCAGGCGATTGGTGCGATCGACCAATAACCCGATCGGCATGGAAAAGAACAGCAGTGGCACCGCGGCGGCCACGCCCTGCACGAGCGACAATTGGAAATCGCTCAGGCCCATTTCCGCCTTGGCGCCTTCCTGCACCATGCTGAACGATCCCATCATGGTAAAGCCCGCCGCCATCGCCAGCGCCAGGATCAGCAGCGGCGGCAACAGGCGCAGAAACGATGAGGATTGGGCGGATGGGGCGGTCATCGGGACGAGCCTTTCTGCGGCATGGCCGGTCATGGCCAAGCACCTGTCATGATGCCCGGCCGCGCCAAAGGGGATCGACGCGGCCGGACAGTTTAGCCCCCGGCTAAACGGCGTGATGTCAAAGGGTGAAAATCTTGCCCGGATTGAACAGGTTTTTCGGATCGATCGCGCGCTTGATGACGCGCATCAGGTCGACCGCGTCGCCCAACTCTTCCACCAGGCAATGTTGCTTCCCGAGGCCGATGCCATGTTCGCCGGTGCAGGTGCCGTCCATCGCCAGCGCCCGGTCGACCAGTCGCTGGTTGAGTGCCTCCACTTCCGCCATTTCCGCCGGTGCGTTGGGGTCGATGGAGAAGATGACGTGAAAATTGCCGTCCCCGACATGGCCTAATATCGTGCCCGGCACGCTGGCGTTCGCCAGGTCCGCCTTGGTCCGGGTGATGCATTCGGCGAGCCGGCTGATTGGCACGCAAACGTCGGTCGCCCACCCGATCGCGCCGGGGCGCTGGTTGACCGCGGCATAATAGGCCTCGTGCCGCGCCTTCCACAGTCTGGAGCGTTCCTCCGGCAGGTTCGACCAGCAAAATTGCCCGCCGCCGTGCATCGCGGCGATCTCCTCCACCGTGCGCACCTGTTCCTCGACATAGGATGGCGAACCATGGAATTCGAAGAAGAGCGTGGTCTGTTCGGGATAGTCGAGCTTCGACCAGCGATTGACCGCGCGCATCTGCGCATCGTCCAATATCTCGACCCTCGCCAGCGGCACGCCGATCTGGATCGACTGCACCACCGTATCCACCGCCCCTTCCAGACTCTCGAAGCTGCACACGGCCGACGAGATCGCCTCCGGTATGGCGTGGAGACGCAGCGTCACTTCGGTGATGATGCCCAGCGTGCCTTCGCTGCCGATCATCAACCGGGTGAGGTCATAGCCCGCCGCCGACTTGCGCGCGCGCCGGGCGGTGCGGATGTCGCGACCGTCGGGGGTCACGACGCGCAGCGACAGGATCGCCTCGCGCATCGTGCCGTAGCGTACGGCATTGGTGCCCGATGCGCGGGTGGAGGCCATGCCGCCCAGCGTGGCATTGGCGCCGGGGTCGATGGGGAAGAACAGGCCCTGGTCGCGCAGATGCTCGTTCAGTTGCTCGCGCCGCACGCCGGCCTGCACGGTGCAGTCGAAATCCTCGACATTCACCTGAAGGATGGCGTCCATCCGGCTGAGATCGACCGTCACCCCGCCCTGCACCGGCAGGGTGTTGCCCTCGATCGAGGTGCCAGCGCCGAAGGGGATGATCGGCACGTCGGCGGCGACGCAGAGCTTGACCAGTGCGACGACATCCTCCGTCGAACGGGCGAAGACCACAGCGTCGGGCAGGACGGGTGCGAAATGCGTCTCGCTCTGCCCATGCTGGCTGCGCACGGCCTCCCCCAGCGCCAGATTGTCGCCAAAGGCGGCGGCAAGCTGGTCGAGAAAGCCGTCCGGCAGGGCCTTGCGGAGTGAGAAGGCGGGCGCGCGCATCGGATCAGAACCGGAAGCTGGCGCGCACGCCATAGCGGCGCAGGTCGCCGATGATACCCAGATCCGATGCGGGCAGGCCGGCCAGTGCCAGCGTCGTCTTCTCGATATAGGAGTCGAAATATTTCTTGTTGAACAGGTTGGTGCCGAACAGCGCCAGTTCGATGCCGCCGGTGCGGTAGGTGATCGACCCGTTGGTCAGGACATAGGATTTCAGGATCGTCGGCGTCGTCTGGTTCAGCGTCGCGGCCAGCCGCTTGCCCTTGCCGGTGAGGCCGGCGTTGAGGGTCAGGCTGCTGTCATCGCCGAGCGGCACGACATAGTCGCTCGACAGGCTGACCATCCAGTCGGGCTGGAAGGTCAGCCGATCGCTCGACAGGGTGCGGCCGGTGACGGCGGTATAGGCCGAACTGTCGGTCAGGCGGGCGTGCATGTAGGTCAGGCCGCCCGATAGCGTCCATTGCTCGACCGGCTTGAAGGCAAATTCGATTTCGGCGCCATAGCTTTCGACGTCGCCGCTGTTGAGATCGACCGTGACGAGGCCGCCGGTGGAGGCCGGGGCGATCGAGTTGAGGCCGATATAATCCTTGTAATCGCTGTAGAATATGTCGCCCGACAGGGTCACCCGGCGATCGGCCGACGCATATTTGGTGCCGATTTCATAGGTCCAGGCGGAATCGCCCTTATAGACGCGGATCGGCGCGGTCACGGCGTTGAAGCCGCCGCCGCGATAGCCGCGCGCGACCGAGGCATAGGTCATGAGTTCGCGGTTCCAGTGGCGGGTGACCGACAGGCGCGGTTCGACCTCGTTGGACTTGAGGCCCACCCGCGACGGCGCGCCGCCATTGACGATGCCGACGGATTGCCGGTCCTCATGGTCGTAGCGCAGGCCGAGCGCCACTTCCCAGTCCGCATTGGGTTTCCAGAAAGCGGTGCCGAAGGCCGCATAAGTGTCCGCCTTGGTCGCGTTTTGCGCGCGATTGTTGATCGCAACCGGAAACGGCCCGGTCGGCAGCGGCAAGGTGAGCTGGATGTTGGTGAGGTGGTTCGCTCGCGTCGTCTCCCGGCTGTAGAACAGGCCGACGAGCGTTGAGAACTTGTCGCTATATTTGGTGTCGAAACGCAGTTCGAGCGTCTTGGTGCGCAGGCGGTCGGTGCTGCTCTGGCGCACGGCGGGGACGGCGGTGGTCGCGTCGCTGGGGCCGAAATCGCCGTCGGTGTCGGGCGCGCTGGTGTCGCGCGCGTCGTAGGCGGCCTGTAGCGACAGCTTGGTGTTGATCGCGTCGATCGGGGTTTCGATGCGGGCGTTGACGCCGCGATATTTATAGGTGGTGGTGCCCAGCGTATCGAACTGGTTGTCGCGCGAATAGTCGGTCGGGCCGGTGACGCGGGCATAGGGGACGTTGGCGCCCTTCACCCAGTCATAATAGCCGTTCACGACGATCGTCAGGTCTTCGCTGGGCGTGGCGCGGATGGTGCTGCTGAGCGAGTCGGTGTTGAACCGGTTCGCCTTGCCGCCGATATTGCTGTTGTTGATGAAGCCGTCCTGCTCGCGATGCGACCCGCCGACGCGGATCGCCAGCTTGTCCTGCACGATCGGGGCGGACACCGAACCAGACACCAACCAGCTATTGTCCGGCCCGGCATAGCTGGCCGCGCCGCGGGCCTCGAAAGCATTGCCCGGCTGGCGGGTGATGACATTGATCGCCCCGCCCAGCGTGTTCTTGCCATAGAGCGTGCCCTGCGGCCCGCGCAGCACCTCGATCCGCTCGACGTCGAGCAGCGGGTTGTTGAGATAGGCGGTGTTGGGACGATAGATGCCGTCAACGAACAGGCCGACGCCGGGCTGCACCGACTGGACCAGGGTGACGCCCACGCCACGGATCGAGACGAAGGCGCGGCCCGCACCGTCGCTGGAAATGTTGAGGCCGGGGGCGAGTGCGGCGGCTTCGCGCACCGAATTGATGTTGCGCCGGGCGAGCGTGTCGCCGCTCACTGCGGTCACCGCGACGGGTACATCGAGCAGCGTTTCCTGCCGCTTGCGCGCGGTGACGATGATGTCGGATGATCCCGCGTCGGCGGCGGGCGCCTGCTGCGCCTGTGCTGCGCAGGGCAGAGGCGCCGCGATCGCGACACCGGCAAATAAGAGGGCCTTCAACGTCATCCTGTCTCTCCTCCCGGCGTCCGGTGGAATCATGTCCTGCGGATCGCCCATGGGCCTATCTGATAGGTACAGCTTTCAGATAGGTTTGAGGAGATAGACCACTATGCCGTCCGGGTCGATCGCTTCGCCGATCGGATTGGCCATAGCGCAGAAACTGTCTGACTCGCCGTCTCCTCCATGCCTTACCAGCAGCTATAGCCGCCGTCGGCCAGCACGATGCTGCCGGTCATCAGGCTCGCTGCTTCGGATGCCAGGAAGGCGACGACCGACGCCACTTCCTCCACTTCGCCCAGCCGCGCCATTGGCGTCGAATCGATCCAGCGCCGAACCATCGGCCCTTCCTTGTCGGCGAAAGCATTCAGCGGCGTGCGGATATAGGTAGGCGCGACCGCGTTGACCCGCACGCCGCGGTCCGCCCATTCCGCCGCCAGGCTCTTCGTCAATTGATGCACCGCCGCCTTGGACGCGTTGTAATAGCTTTGCGGCTGCGGCCGGTTGACGATGACGCCGCTCATCGATCCGACATTGACGATGCTGCCCCGGCCCCGCTCCAGCATCAAACGGCCAAAGGCGCGCGCACACCAGAAAGTGCCGTTCAGATTGACGTCGATGACATTACGCCAATGCTCGTCCGCCACCGCCTCCGCCGGCGTATCGCTGCGCGCGACGCCGGCATTGTTGACGAGGATGTCGACCGCGCCGATCCGATCGGCGGTCGCCGTCACCGCATCACTGTCGGTCACGTCCATCACCACGCCGTCGACCGACAGCCCCTTCGCCGTCATCGCCGCGACAGCCACGTCGATCGCGGCAGAATCGAGGTCCGCGATCGTCACCGCCGCGCCCATTTCGCCCAGCGCCTCTACACAGGCCAGGCCGATGCCGCTCGCGCCACCGGTGACGAGCGCGCGGCGGCCGTCCAGTTTCAGTCGTTCCAGATACATGGGCAATCCTTCAGGGCAGATAAGGCGCGCAGGGCATGGGTGGTTCATAAGCTGCCTCCCCTTCCGCAAGTCGATAGACCAGCCGATTGTCGCGCGTAAACGCATCCCAGGGCAGGCGGCCGTCGGTGGCGAAATCGACCCAGATGCGATGGACCCGGTCGGCCAGCGCTTGCGGCGGCGCTTCGCCGCACAGCCCATGGGGACCGGTAACGCTGGCGAGCATGTCGAAGACGAAAGGCAGTTCCATCGCATGCGCCGCGCCCAAACCGTCGGATCGGGGGCCGCCGAACAGCGGCGACCGCCATGCGAACTCATACATATGCGTGCGCCCGCGATGTTCCTCGGCGAAACGACGGGCGGGCCAGCGGAACACCAGATCGTGCAGGGCATTGGTGAAGGCGTGGCCGGGCTTCACGCCCTCCGCGCCCATGCCATAGGCCTTGAGCAGCTTGCGCGCCTGCGGCTGATGCTTGTGGACGAACCAGGTCGCGAGCAGGCGGCCCAGCTTCTCCCGCACGCCGGTCGGCACGAAATAGAGGTTCATTTCCTCCGCATTGGTGCCGATCAGCAGGTCGACCTGCGCCCCTGCCCCGGCCTTGAGCGCGTCGAGCGGTTTTTGCGGCAGGACATCGTCGCCATGGACCGGGACGAAGCGGCTGATGCCGAACACCGGCTCCCGCCCGTCGGCGTCGCGCAGGTCGAGCCGCGCGGTCGGCAGGCTGACCTTCTCCATCGCGTCCAGCATGTCGCCCGGTGCGACCGACCGGAATCCGGCGGCGTCGGGTGCGATCTTCACCCGCTTCGCCAGCGCCTTCACCAGGCGTTGCGCAACGCCGATGTCGCGGGTCATCGCGCCATGGCCGCTTTGCGCGATGGCGCGGCGGAACAGCCCTTTGGCTAGCGGCGAGGCGATCAGGTTCGCGACCGACATGGCCCCGGCGGACTCGCCGAAGACGGTGACGTTGGCGGGATCACCACCAAAAGCCGCGATATTTTCCCGCACCCATTGCAACGCGAAAATCTGGTCGCGCAGGCCCAGATTTGTCGGGATCCCGGGAATAGGCAGGAAACCTTCGATCCCGAGCCGATAATTGATCGCCACCAGCAGCACGCCGTCGCGGGCGAAGGCGCTGCCGTCCTGCACCGCTGCGTCCTTGCTGCCCAAAACGAAACCGCCGCCATGGATGAAGACCATGACCGGCAACGCGGTCCGATCGTCAGCCGGTTTCCATATGTTGAGGGTCAGATAATCCTCGCCGGGAAGCCAGCCCTTGCCCACCAGCGCCTCGACATCGACGCCCGGCACGCCGCGCACCCGCTGCGGCGCGCTGGCGCCGGGTGCCTGCGCATCGCGCACGCCGTCCCAACATTCGGGCGGTTGCGGCAGGGCGAAGCGGCGGTCGCCGATCGGCGCGGCGGCATAGGGGACGCCCAGAAAGCGGGCGACGCCACCGACCATCGCGCCGCGCACCAGGCCGGCCCCCGTCGGCACGATCATCTCCATTGCATCCGCTCCTCTCACTCTTGCGCGGCAGCATAGGGTGCGGATGATGCGGCATGGAGCGAAAAGCCTTTGCCGCACCGCACGCCCATGGTGCCGAACGGCTGGACACAGAAGCCGGAGAGGCGCCGCAACATCGCGAGATAAATGAGCAATAATTGCTAATGCGATTGACTCGCATTCTACATTTCGGATAACGGCCCGGTCATACCGTCAAGGACCATGCCATGCCCGTTCCCGCTCGATCCGCCCTTTTCGCCAGCGCCATGTTGCTGCTGCCTCTCCACACCGCCAAAGCGGCCGAAGCGGATGCTTCGGTAACGGAGAAGAGCGAGATCATCGTCACCGGCATCGCCGACCATCAGACCAGCAGCGCAACGGGCCTGGCCCTGACGCCGCGCGAAACGCCGCAGTCGATCACCATCATCAATCGCGAGCGGATCGAGGATTATGCCCTCACCAATGTCAACGATCTGCTGGCGCAGGCGGTCGGCATCAATGTGGAGCGGGTGGAAACGGATCGCACGCAATATAACAGCCGCGGTTTCGACGTGACCAATTTCCAGATCGACGGCATCGGCCTGCCGCTGATTTCGGGCATCCAGTTCGGCGACATGGACACCGCCCTCTTCGAAAATGTGGAAACGATCCGCGGCGCCAATGCGATCATGACCGGGATCGGCAATCCGTCCGCAACGATCAATTATGTGCGCAAGCGGCCGCTGGACGAATTCCGGGCGACAGTCTCCGCGCAGGCGGGATCGTGGAACCAGTGGCGGCTGGAAGGCGATGTGTCGATGCCGCTGACCGACACCATGTCTGCCCGGCTGATCTACGCCCATGAGGAGAAGGACAGCTATCTCGACTATAATCACGTCAACCGCGATGTGATGGGCGGTATCGTCAGTTGGCAGGTGACGCCACAGCTCAAAGCGACCATCGGTTATGCGCGGCAGGAAAATGACGCCGATGGCGTACTGTGGGGGGCGTTGCCTCTGGTCTATAGCGACCTTACCCAGATCAGCTATCCGCGCTCCACCTCCACCAGCGCCGACTGGACCTATTGGAACACGACCGACCAGAACGCCTTTGCCGAACTGGCCTATGGCTTCGACAATGGCTGGTCGGTCAAAGGCGTCTTCACCTACAAGCAGTTCGACGAGCAGGCAAAGCTGCTCTACGCCTTTGGCACGCCGGACAAGCAGACGGGCCTGGGCGTCTATGGCATGACCGGCATTTATCCGTCGGCCTTCAAACAATATCTGGGCGATTTCTATGCCTCCGGCCCCGTCACCCTGTTGGGCCGCGAACATAGCGTCGCTTTCGGCGTCTCGACCGCCTCCGCCCATAGCAAGGAGTGGGAAGGCTTTTCCGCCGATCTGCTGGAATATCCAGCCATCGGCCAATGGGACGAGGGCCTGTTGGCCGAGCCGGCCTATCCCGATCCCTATCTGGCGTCCGACTATAAGGACCGCCTGACCCGCGTCTATGGCGCGGCGCACCTCAAGCTGACGGACAAGCTCAAGGCCGTGGTGGGCGGCAGCCTCATGTGGCTCAAGACAACCGGCACCGCCTATACGGTCGATCAATATCGCAAGGATAGCAAGTTCAGCCCCTATGCCGGCCTGATCTTCGATTTCGACAAGCATGTCTCGCTCTATGCGAGCTATACCGACATCTACAATCCGCAGCCCGAAGTGGATGTGGACAACCATCGTCTCGCTCCGGCCAAGGGCACCAGCCTTGAGGCGGGAATCAAGAGCCAGTGGTTCGACGGTCGCCTCTACGCCACCGCCGCCGTATTCCGCGCCAAGCAAAGCGGCCTGGCCGACTATGCCGGCACGTTCGAGGACAGCGTGCGCAGCTATTATATCGGCGTCGATACGACCTCGACCGGGTTCGAACTGGAGGTTGCCGGCAACATCACCGACCAGTGGAGCCTGAGCGGGGGCTATACCCATCTCGACATAGAGGATGACGACGGCGAGAACACCCGCACCTGGCTGCCGACGCGCACCCTGAAATTGTCGACGACCTATATGATTCCCCAACTCAGCGACCTCAAGCTGGGTGGACAGCTACGATGGCAGAATGCAATCAGCACGGAAGCGGACGGGGCGACCGTCCGGCAGAAGGGATATGCCGTGTTGGACCTGATGACGAGCGTGAAGCTGGCCGCGCATGTCAGCGCCAGCGTCAATGTGCGCAACGTCACCAACTCGCGCTATCTCAACAGCCTGATGTGGGGCCAGGCCTATTATGCCGCGCCGCGTAGCGCGCTGGCGACCATGAGGCTCGATTTTTGAGCAAGGTTTCCGCTCGCCCGCTGCGCAGTGGTTGGCGTTATCGCGCCAATGTGGCTTTGCGCACGATCGCCGGGACGGTCGGCGCCTATGGCGTAGCGGCGCTCGCGGCGGCGGCGCTGGCGCGCACTTTGCCGATGGCACGGGTTGAGGCGGTGACGATCGCGACCCTGATGGCCTATATGGTGGCGCCCGCCGTTACGATCTGGGCCTTTCTGGCGCGCGGGCCGTGGCGCGCGATCGCTGCTGTCGCGCTGGCGGCGGCGGCGCTGGGCGGCATCGCCTGGATCGCGGGGCAACCGGCATGAGCGGGACGAGCGCGATGGTGCGTGACGGCGCCCGTCAGGCAATGGCCTGGCTGCATGGCTGGACCGGGCTGCTGTTCGGACACATCCTCTTCATCATGTGTCTGGCGGGCACGTTGAGCGTATTCAAGCCGGAGATCAGCCGCTGGATGCGTCCGGAGGTCAGCGGGCAGGCCGATCCTGTCCGGGCGATCACTGCGGCTACCGACTGGCTGTCGGCCAACACGACCGGATCGACCGGCTGGTATCTGGCTGCGCCGGACGGCCGCTCCAATGTCGTCGAAGCGTCCTACGACAGTGGCGGCGCCTATCTCAGTCGCGCGCTCGATCCGGTGAGCGGCGCGCCGGTGGCGCGCGACACGCTGGGCGGGGAATTTTTCTATCGCCTGCATTTCGAACTGGAACTGCCCTATCCCTGGGGCCGGTTGCTGGCATCGCTGGCGGCCATGCTGATGCTGGTGGCGATCGTCACCGGCGTCATCGCGCACAAGCGCTTCTTCAAGGACATCTTCACCTTCCGCCCGGCCAAGGGGCAAAGATCGTGGCTGGACGGGCATAATGCGCTGGGTGTGCTGTCCCTGCCCTTCCACGTCATGATCACTTTCACCGGCCTGCTGACGCTGGCGTCGCTCAACATGCCCTGGGGCATGACGGCGGCCTATGGCGACGATCTGATGGCGCTTTACAGCGACCTGACCCCCGGTGCGGTGACGAAGGCGCCGACCGGAACCAAGGCAACGCTCGCGCCGATTGGGCCGATGCTGGCGCGGGCCCAGCGCCATTTCGCAGGTGCCCCGGTAAGTCGGGTCTACATCTTCAATCCGCTAGATTCCGGCGCTGTGGTCACCGTCTACCCGGTCGAGACGGCATCGATCGGCTATCTGCCCGCAGAGATCAGCTTCGACGGCGCGACGGGCAAGGTGCTGAAGGCCTGGACCGAAAAACGCGCGGGCATCCGGACCTACCAGACCATCTATGGCCTCCATATGGCGCATTTCGCGCCGCTCTTGACGCGCTGGCTCTATTTTCTGGGCGGCGCGATGCTGACCCTGGCGATCGCCAGCGGCATGGTTCTCTGGATCGTCAAGCGACGCGAACGCGCGCCGCTGTCGATCGGCAACCGGCTACTGGAACGGCTGAATGTCGGCGGGCTGGCGGGCATACCGATCGGTATGGCGGCGTTCCTGGTCGCCAATCGTCTGCTGCCGCTCGGCCTGGCGGCGCGCGCGCAGCAGGAAGTGTCGGTGGCGCTATGGAGCGCAGGCGCGGCGCTGCTGCTCGGGCTGGTCCTGCCGCCTGCGCTTGGCTGGCCGCTGTTGCTCGGCTTGCTGGCGGCGCTGTGCGCCCTTGCCGCTGCCATGGGACCGATCTGGGCGGGGGACGTGACGGTCATGGCCGGCAATATGCTGCTGACCGCAATGGCGGTTGCGCTGGCCCTGCTGGTCTGGAAGCAGTTGCGCCGCCGCAGCGCCCCGACGCCGGTGCGTCGCCGGATGGCGCCGGCATGATGCTCACCATCGGCCTCCTCTATCTCGCCCTGTTCGCGCTGGCGGGACGGATGCAGCGGCATCGGCCGGTTTTGCTGGATATATGGCAACGTCGTTCCTGGGTCGCCCATCTGGAGCTGGCGGGCTGGACGCTGCTGGGTCTGTCGCTGCTCAGCCTGTGGTCGTGGACGGATGTTGGAATGGCTCTGGTCGCCTGGATCGGCCTGGTGCCGCTGCTGGGCAGCGTTCTGGTGCTGGGCATGACCTATCGCCCGGCGGTGCCGCGCGCGGGCGTAGCGGTGGCGGCTGTGCTGACGATCGCCGGGTTGCTGATCTAGGCCTTCATGTCGATGGTGGCGATCAGGCCGCCATCCTCGGCGTTGCGCAGCCGCACCGAAGCCTCGAAACTCATCGCCAGCGACCGGCTGATGGTGAGGCCGATGCCGGTGCCGTGGCGCCCGCCCGGCTGGCTGCTGGCCCCGCGGGTAAAGGGTTCGAACATCTGGTCGAGCTGATCGGCGGGAATGCCGGGGCCATGATCGCGCACATGGATCAGCAACCTGCCGCCCGATCGCGCGCAGCTAATTTCCGCGCTGCCGCCATAGCGCACGGCATTGTCGACCAGATTGGCGATGCAGCGGGTCAGCGCATTGGGCTTGACGCGCACCGTGCCGCCGCACCCGCGCAGGAAACGAACAGGCGCGCCCAGTTCCTCGGCATCCTCCGCCATGCTCGTCAGCAGCGAATCGATGTCGAGCGCCGACCATTCCTCGCGCGCCTCGATACTGCTGGCGAGATCCAGCCCCTCGCGCACCAGCGTCTGCATCGCCTGATGATCCTGCAACAGGCGCGCGCGCAGTTCTTCATTCTCGACCAGTTCCAGCCGCAGCCGCAGACGGGTCAGCGGCGTCTGGAGATCATGGCTGATCGCAGCGAGCAGTTGGGTCCGTTCGGCAAAGCCCGCGCGCGCGCGGCGCTGCATGAGATTGAAGGTGGACAGGGCGGCGCGCACTTCCTCCGGTCCGCGTTCGGGTATCTCCTCCGGGTCGAGCGAGACGGAAAAGGCCTCCGCCGCCTGTTCCAGCCGCCGCAGCGGTTTCGACACGATGCGCGCAACCAGAATCGCCAAGCCAGCCGAAGAGGCGATGATGACGATCAGGTAGAGCGGGTTGAAGATGGTGCTGGGCGGCTTGGCGAGACGCGGGAAGCTGAGGGCGATCGCACGGCGCTGGCCGATACCGTCGGTATAGCGCACCACCCAGCAATCCGGGCGCGGCGCATCGACAAGCCCCGCCACGAATTCCTTGGATTTGTAGCGATCGGGGAAGCAGAGGCCGGCAGGCACCTGGCCCGCTTCCGGCTGGGATTGCGGGCCAAAGCGCGCACGCAGAAGGGATTCGAGGTCGGAATCCGGCTCGTTCAGGCTTATGCCTTCAGGCGCGGGCGCTACGCCGATGATGCTGTGCGTCGCCATCATCTTTTCGATGCGCTTTGGATCTCTGCGGAAACGATCGGCGACATCGACCGCGCTGGCGATGACACGCTGGCGGCGCACCCGTTCGAAGTCATGCCGGCGCGTCTGTTCCGCCACCAGCAGCGCGATGATCGCGGCGACCGACATGCCCAGCGTCAGGATCAGAAAAATCTGTCCCGCCATCGACCGGAAGAAAGCGCGCGCGCGTCCGAACGCCTTGCCGATCATGAATGCTCCACCGAACAGGCGAGGACATAGCCTTCGCCCCGGACCGTCAGGATCAGATCCTCGCCACCAGGCAGCGTCGACAGCTTGTGCCGCAACCGGCTGATCTGCAGGTCGATCGACCGGTCGAACGCGGCGGTGGCGCGCCGTTCGGGCAGCAATGTCTCGCGGTCCAGCACGACATTGGGTTCGTCGATGAAACGGCTGAGCAGTCGAAATTCGGCCGAGGACAGCATCACCAGCCGGTCGTCGGGGGCGACCAGCCGGCGCTGCACCATATCCACCCGCCACGGGCCGATATGGGCGTAGCGCGTGGTGCCGGCGCGTGCCGCGACCCCGCTGCGCCCGCGCCGCAGCAAATTGCGGATGCGCACCAGCAGTTCGCGCGGCTCGAACGGCTTGGTCAGATAATCGTCGGCGCCCAGTTCCAGCCCCAGCACCCGGTCGATCGCGCTGCCGCGCGCGGTCACCATGATGATCTGCACGTCCGATCCCTCCGCCCGCAATTCGCGGCACAGCGACAGGCCATCGCCGTCGGGCAGGTTGAGATCGAGGACAATGAGGTCGACCGCCTCGTCGCGCAGCGTCTGGCGCAGGTCGCCGAGACTGGCGGCGGCCAGCAGGCGATAATTTTCCTGCCGCAACTGCCCGACGATCAGGTCGCGAATATCGGCGTCGTCATCGACCACCAGCACCGTGGCGGGACGGAAGGATGCAGTATCGACCATGGCCTGTCCTAGCGCGCGACGGGTTAAAAGTCTGCGCTTCTTCGCGCCTGATACAGGCCGATACAAAGCGATACGAAGTTGCGCGCTCATGCAACGCGTCGTCGCATTCCGAAAAACAGTCGCTCTACCATGAGACGGGCAAAGCCGCGAAGAGGGCCTTGTCGGCTCCCCTGCCGACGCCAACGGAGTCCTTGCGATGCCTAACCCTGCCATCCTGGCTGGAAACCCGGTGCAACGGCCCGAATCGGTCGCGCACGTCCCTCCCCCCTCCCCCTCGTGCGCCCGGTCCGGTCTCCTCCATGCATCGGCAGGCATCGCAGGGATCTGTCCGGCACGCCTTCGAGGATAAGCGTCAGACCATGCTCATTTCCGCCACCCTGCGCAGCCTTCGGGTCGCACCGATCGCTCTTGGCCTGTCGCTTGCGGCATGTGGCCAGCAAAAGCCGCCGCAAAAAGGGCCGGTGGAAGTGGGCGTGGTCACGCTGAGCACGCAGGACGCCACCGTATCCAGCGAGCTGCCCGGCCGCACCGTATCGACCATGATGTCGGAAGTGCGGCCGCAAGTGGCGGGGCTGATCCAGAAGCGGCTGTTCACCGAAGGATCGATGGTCAGCGCCGGCCAGCCGCTCTACCAGATTGACGCACGTCTCTATCGCGCGTCGCGCGACGAGGCGCAGGCTAGCCTGGCGAGTGCGCAGGCGACCGCCGCAGCGGCGCAGGCCAAGGCGCAGCGCTATCGCAGCCTGGGCGATACCGAAGCGGTGAGTGCGCAGGACCGCGACGATGTAATCGCAACCGCGCGCCAGGCGAGCGCCGCGGTGCAGCAGGCGCGCGCCAGCCTCCAGACCAGCAGCGTCAACCTGGACTTCACATTGGTCCGGGCGCCGATCAGCGGGCGTATCGGCCGTACCCTGTTCACCCCCGGCGCGCTGGTGACGACCAGCCAGACCGACCCGTTGACCACGATCCAGCAGCTCGACCCCATCTATGTCGATGTGACGCAATCCAGCTCGCAGCTTCTGGCGCTGCGCCGGTCGCTGGCGGCGGGCAAGACGCTGGCGGCCAGCGCGACCATCCGCCTGAAACTGGAAGATGGCGCCGACTATCCCCAGGAAGGCCGGATCGAATTCGCCGAGCCGATCGTCGACGTCAACAGCGGCACGGTGACGTTGCGCGCGCGCTTTCCCAATCCTGACGGGCTGCTGATGCCCGGCATGTTCGTCCGCGTGATCGCGCCGCAATCGGTGGTGCCCGGCGCGATTCTGGCGCCGCAACAGGGCATCAACCGCGATCCCAAGGGCAACGCCACGGCGCTGGTCGTGAACAAGGCGAACAAGGTCGAACGCCGTATCGTCACCGCCGCTCAGGCGATCGGCGACAAATGGCTGATCACCGCGGGTCTCAAGGCCGGCGACCGCCTGATCGTCGAGGGCACCGACAAGGTGAAGGTCGACGACGTCGTAAAGCCTGTCGCCATCAAGACAGCGCAATAGGAGCCGGCCCTTGCTCAGCCGCTATTTCATCGAACGGCCGATTTTCGCCTGGGTCATCGCCATCGGCATCATGCTGGCGGGTCTGGGCGCGATGCTGTCGCTCCCCATCGCCCAATATCCCGACATCGCCCCGCCCGGCGTCGGCATCAGCGCCACCTATCCCGGTGCCTCGGCCGAAACCGTGGAAACCAGCGTCACGCAGGTGCTGGAACAGCAGCTCACCGGCATCGATGGCCTGATGTATTTCTCCTCCTCCTCGACCGCTACGGGGCAGGCGCGGATCACCGTCACCTTCCAGAAGGGGACCGATCCCGACACCGCGCAGGTGCAGGTGCAGAACCGGGTGCAGCAGGCGCTCAGTCGCCTGCCCAATGCGGTGCAACAGCAGGGCCTTTCCGTCACCAAGCAGCAGACCGACTTCCTGATGCTGGTCGGCCTCTACGACGAGACGGACACGGCGACGCAGGCGGACATCGCCGATTATCTGGTCAATAATTTTCAAGACCCGATCGCGCGCATCGACGGCATCGGCGCAACCCAGATTTTCGGCTCACAATATGCGATGCGGGTGTGGCTGGACCCCTATAAGCTGGCCGCCGTCAAACTGATGCCGTCGGACGTGCAGAGCGCAATTTCGGCGCAGAATGTCGAAGTGTCGGCGGGCCAGATCGGCGCCGACCCGGCGCCCGCCGGGCAGCAGATCAACGCAACCGTGACGGCGCGCGCGCGCCTGCAGACACCCGAACAGTTCCGCAACATCATCGTCAAGACCCAGACCGACGGATCGATCGTCCATCTGTCCGACGTGGCGCGTGTCGAATTGGGCAATGAAAGCTACACCACGGCGGCGCGACTGAACGGCCACCCGGCGTCCGGCGTCGCTTTGCAACTGGCGCCGGGCGCGGACGCGCTCAAGACCGCGGAACTGGTCAAGGCCAAGGTCGCGGAACTCTCGTCCAGCCTGCCGCACGGTTACAAGGTCGTCTTTCCGCGCGACACGACACCCTTCATCAAGCTGTCGGTCGAGGAGGTCATCAAGACGCTGCTCGAAGCGGTCGCGCTGGTCGTGGTGGTGATGTTCGTTTTCCTGCAAAGCTGGCGCGCGACGCTGATCCCGGCGATCGCGGTGCCGGTGGTGCTGCTGGGCACGTTCGGCATTCTCGCCTTGTTCGGCTATTCGATCAACACGCTGACCCTGTTCGGCATGGTCCTGTCCATCGGCCTGCTGGTCGACGACGCGATCGTCGTGGTGGAAAATGTCGAGCGCATCATGGAGGAGGAAGGTCTCTCCCCGCGTGAGGCGACGATCAAGTCGATGGAGGAGATCGGCAGCGCGCTGGTCGGCATCGCACTCGTCCTCTCCGCCGTATTGCTGCCCATGGCCTTTTTCGGCGGATCGACCGGCGTCATCTACCGCCAGTTTTCCATAACCATCGTGTCGTCGATGCTGTTGTCGGTGGTCGTCGCGCTGATCCTGTCGCCGGCGCTGTGCGCGACCATCCTCAAATCCGCGAGCGAGGAACATCGCGACAGGGGCTGGGCCGGCAAGTTCAACCGCTGGTTCGAGCGACTGACCGGCGGTTATGTTCGCCGCACGGAGCAGGTGCTGGGCCGCCGCAAGCTGTTCTGGGGCCTGTATGTCGTCGTGCTGGCGCTGCTGGTGCTGCTCTTCGTGCGCCTGCCATCCAGCTTCCTGCCGGTCGAGGATCAGGGACAGGTGATGGTGCAGGTCACGCTGCCCGCCGGCGCCAAGTCCAGCCGGACCGCCGCCGTCATCGACCAGGTGCAGAATTATTTCCTGAACGACGAAAAGGACAATGTCGCCTACGCCTTCATCATGACCGGATTCAGCTTCCAGGGTCAGGGCGAGAATGTCGGCCAGGGCTTCATCAACCTGGCGCCATGGGACGATCGCAAGGGAACGGCCAACACGGCCGGGTCTATCGCCGGGCGCGCCACCAAGCAACTTGCCGCGATCCGCGACGCCAGGGTGCTGGGCATGACGCCGCCGGCCATCCGCGGCCTGGGCCAGTCGAACGGCTTCACCTTCGAACTGCTCAACAATGGCAGCCTCAGCCGCGCGCGTTTTCTGGAGCTGCGCAACCAGTTGATCGACGCGGCGTCGAAGGATCCCTTGCTGGCCGGCGTACGCGCCGCTTCGCTGGAGGATACGCCGCAGCTCAAGGTGGATATCGACAATGAGAAGCTGGCCGTTCTGGGCCTGACCCAGAGCAGTGTCGACAACGTGCTCAGTTCCGCCTGGGGCAGCACCTATGTCAACGACTTCGTCGATCGCGGCCGGGTGAAGCGCGTCTATATGCAGGCGGATGCGGCCTATCGCGCGCTGCCGACCGATATCGACAACTGGATGGTGCGGTCGAGCAGTACCGGCGAAATGGTGCCCTTTTCCGCTTTCGCGACCACCCATTGGACGATGGGACCGAGCACGATGGCGCGCTTCAATGGCCTGTCCTCCTTCGAGATTCAGGGCCAGGCTGGCGCGGGCGCCAGTTCGGGCGAAGCCATGGACCGGATGGTCGAACTGCAGAAGCAACTCCCCGCCGGCACCAGCTATGCGTGGAGCGGCCTGTCCTATCAGGAGCAACTGTCCGGCGGTCAGGCGCCGCTGCTCTATGGCCTGTCGGTGCTGGTCGTATTCCTGTGCCTCGCCGCGCTTTATGAAAGCTGGTCGATCCCGCTGGCGGTGCTGCTGGTGATCCCGCTCGGCCTGGTCGGCGCGGTCATCGCGGTGTGGGCGCGCGGGCTGGAGAATAATATCTTCTTCCAGGTCGGTTTGCTCACGACCATGGGCCTGGCGGCGAAGAATGCGATCCTGATCGTCGAGTTCGCCGAACTGGCGCACAAACAGGGCAAGGACGCGCTGTCCGCAGCGCTGGAAGCGGCACGACTGCGCTTCCGCCCGATCCTGATGACCAGCCTCGCCTTCATCGCCGGCGTCATCCCGTTGGCGATCGCGACGGGCGCAGGCGCACAGAGCCGTGTTGCGATCGGTACGGCGGTGGTCGGCGGCATGACGACCGCGACGGTGCTGGCCATCTTCTACGTACCGCTCTTCTTCGTCACCATCGCCAGCCTGTTTGGCGCTAGCGAAGGGAAGGCCGCGCCGCCTGCCCCGGCGCCCGATGCAGGAGTTCCGGCATGATCCGCCTTCGCTTGTCGGCCGTCTCGCTATTGGCGCTCGCCGGATGCAACATGGCGCCGACTTATGTGCGGCCGGCGGCGCCCGTGCCGCCAACGCTGCCCAGCGGCGAAGCCTATGCGCCAGGCCAGGCGGGACAACAGGCCGGGCTGGCCTGGACCGAGCTGATCGGCGACGCAAAGCTCCGCACCGTCATCGACCGCGCGCTCGCGAACAATCGCGATCTGCGCGTCGCGCTTGCGAACATCCAGTCGGCGCGGGCGCAATATAGGGTGCAGCGCGCCGCCCAGTTGCCCACCATCACCGCCGACGCCGGCGCCAGCTTCACGCGCCAGAATGACAGCAGGCAGAATAATTACAGCGCCGATGTCGGTTTCAGCGCGTTCGAGATCGATCTGTTCGGCCGCGTCCGCAACATGGCCCAATCGGCGCTGGAAACCTATCTGGCGACCGAGGAAGGCGCGCGATCGACCCGGATCACGCTGATCGCCGAGACGGCAACCGCCTATGCGACGCTGGCGGCTGACCGGGAACTGCTGGCGGTTTCTCGCCAGACGCAGGCGAGCGCCCAGCGCACGCTGGACATCACCCGCAAGCTCAATGGCGCCGGCCTTACCGGCAAGCTGGACGTCCATCAGGCCGAGACGACGGTAGAGCAGGCGGCGTCGGACGTCGCCGCCAACATCACCCAGGTCGCCCAGGATCGTAACGCGCTCGACCTGCTGGTGGGCGCCCCGGTCGAAGAGGCATTGCTGCCCGGATCGCTCGACAGCCTGATTGCCGGCATCGCCAAGGTGCCGGCCGGCCTGTCGTCGGATGTGCTGCTTCGGCGGCCCGACGTGCTGCAGGCGGAGCATCAGCTCAAGGCCGCCAATGCCGATATCGGCGCGGCGCGCGCTGCGATGTTCCCGACGATCAGCCTGACGTCGGCGATCGGCGTGGCGAGTTCCGCCCTCTCGTCGCTGTTCACCGGCAGCGGTTTCGCCTGGTCCGCCAGTCCGTCGGCCAGACTGCCGATCTTCGGCGGCGCGAACCGCGGGAATCTGGACTATAGCAAGGCGCAGCGCGATCTCTATGTCGCCCAATATGAAAAGGCGGTCCAGACAGCCTTTCGCGAAGTCGCCGACGGGCTGGCGCGCGAAGGCACGATCGACGCGCAACAGGCGGCGCAGCGGCGGCTGGTGGCGGCCAGCCAACGGGCCTATGATCTGGCGGACCAGCGCTATCGCTCGGGGATCGACACGTTCCTGACCGCGCTGACCAGCCAGCGCGCGCTCTACAGCGCTCGGCAATCGTCTATTTCTACCGACCTTGCCCTGGTGAGCAACCGGGTGCTGCTCTATCGGGTGGTCGGCGCAGATCAGTAAGCCGCCATGTCCCTTTCTTTCCCCTTCTCCCGCGCCACGAATCTGTTATCATGCGCGGATAATAAGGGAGAGGAACCATGCTGCTACTGGCACGGTGTCTGGATTGGCTCTGCAAGTTATTTGCGTCGGGCGCGCAGGATGAAGTGCGCCTCAACGAATTGATATCGCGCTGCGGCGCGCGCGACCACATGCCGCGCCGCCCCTGACGGCGTCAGGCTAGCGCGGCAGGCCAGTGCGCTCGGACGACGCCAGCCGCTTGGCCGTCGTCAGCGTCTGACCGATGAACAGCAGCACTAGAATCGCGCCAATTATTCCCACGAACAGGTCGAACCCCGACACCGCGCCGAACCAGCCGGGGGCATAGCCCAGCAACATCATCGCGATCGTCAGCCCGATCAGCAGCAATCGCAATTCGGTCGGGCCGGCCGCCAGATAGGATAGTTTGAATTCGCCCAGCACCCGCGCCGACAAATAGGCGTGGATCGACAGCAGCAGATAGCCCGCCAGCGCGACCAGCGCGACGTCCATGCGGATATAGGGGCTGGCCCCCATGCCCGCGAGGATCAGCAAGGTGGCCAGGCCATCGCAGCTATGATCGATGAAATAGCCGTAGGACGGCCGCTCGATATGGCGGAACCGCGCCAGGCTGCCGTCCAGGGAGTCGCCGAACCATTGCAGCGCATAGCCTGCGATCGCGAGCCATAGCCAGTCGACGCCCCAGTTGCTGGCGGCATAACCGGCGAAAATGGCGAATGCGCCGACCATGCCCAGTGCGGTCAGCATGTCGGGCGTAACCCAGCGCGGCATATGGGCGCACAGCCAGTTGAGCAGGCGCCTTTCCGCCACGGCGAGAACATTCTGCTGGATACGGGCGATGGGCGGGGCCGACTGGCCGGATGGCAATGACATGGGGCTTTATGACGGAAGGATGACGAATAGACAATATTCGTTGCGCCGCACCGATTAAGCCCATTGCCTGTTCCTTGGCTTCCGGGCCAAAGGCGCATGATCGGGCGGGACGCCCCGTGGAGAAGCATATGAGTAAGGACCGGCCCCAGGATGTGCGCGATATCGTGGTAAGGATGGAACAGAGGCCATCCAATCCGGTCCGCCGTGCGCGGCTGATGGTGGAGCAGGAAGTGCCCCCCGCTCGCCGTGGTCCGGGATGGGACCGGCATTGGCGCGAACTGGAGGCCTATCTGGACGAGGGCGTCGCCTGGAAGATGCCGCAGGGTCTGGACGACACGCTATCCGAATCCGACGAAGACAAAAAAAGAGCCGATCCGAAGACCAGCTCGTAAAGTTTTAGGAGAGGATGCCTGAAAGGCAGCTTCTTTGTGTACCAAATGGTGAGTTTTCGCAAGTGCGAACTGCGCGCTCGCAGTTGCAAAAACTGCATCCCTGGCGCGGTACAGCCATTTCCGTAGCGGAATCGCGCAGGATGGCGTGGCGGAATTTCTCTGATATCCGTCGTCATGTGCCGCTCGAATCGCTGCGCCGGCTCACGCTCTGATCCGTAATGTCGCCAGCGCCGCCAGCAGCAGCGTCCCAGCGGCGAAGGCCATGGTCCAGATCGGGTCGCCGGGGAAGAAGGCCTTCATGACCGATCCCATCGCCGTCGCCACCAGCAACTGCGGCAGCACCACGAAGATGTTGAACACGCCCATATAGACGCCGAGCTTGGCCTGCGGCAGGCTGGAGGCGAGCATGGCATAAGGCATGGCCAGGATCGAGGCCCAGGCGATGCCGACCCCCACTTCGCTCAGCAACAGCAGGTCTGGATCGCGCACGACCAGAAAGCTGGCGAAGCCAGCCGCGCCCGCGACCAGGCACAGCGCATGGGTCGGCGCCTTGCCGATCCGCCCCGCAAGCCAGGGCAGCAAGGTCAGGGCCGCAATCGCGGCGACGCCGTTATATACCGAAAAAAGCAGCCCCACCCAATTGCCACCGGCCTGATAGGCGGCGCTGGCGGGATCGGCCGACCCGAACATATATTGGGCGACGACCGGCGTGGTGTGAATCCACATGATGAAGAGCGCCGACCAGCTGAAGAACTGGATCAAGGCCAGTCGTCGCATGATCGGCGGCATACCCCCGATATCGCCCACGATATGCGCCAACATATGCGCGCTTCGTCCCGTGCGCGCCAAGTGGATCGCGATCAGGCTGGCCAAGCCATAGCCCGCCAGCAGCGCGGCGAGCAGATAGACTTCCTTTTCCATCGCCCACAGAGCGACCAGCAGCGCGACGACCGCGCCCGCGCCGATCCAGGCAAAGCATGGACCGATGGCGCGGCTTGCCAGATCGGGCGCTGGGGTGGCTGTTTCGTCGGCATCGGCAAAGGCGCGCATCTGGTCCGGCGCATATTCTCGCGTCGTCGACACCGTCCAGAGCACAGCGGCCAGCAACGCGGCGGCGCCCGCCCAAAAACTGTAGCGAACGGTGTCGGGCACCTGCCCCGCCGCCGCGACATTGGCGACCCCCAGATGGTCGAGCAGATAAGGGAAGAGCGACCCCACCACCGCGCCGGCGCCGATGCAGGCGGTCTGCACCGCATAGCCGATCGTGTGCTGATCCTTGCGCAACATGTCGCCGACAAAGGCGCGGAACGGCTCCATCGAGATATTGAGGCTGGCGTCGAGCATCCACAGCAGCAACGCCGCCATCAACAGCCCGTCACTCTGCGGCATTCCCAGCAACGCCAGTGCAGAGAGGATCGCGCCGGCCAAAAAATAGGGACGGCGACGGCCGAGCCGACCGAGCCAGGTGCGGTCGGAAAGATGCCCGACGATGGGCTGAACCAGCAATCCGGTCAGCGGTGCGGCCACCCACAGGGCGGACAGGTCGTCGATGCTGGAGCCCAGCGACTGGAAGACCCTGCTCATATTGGCGTTTTGCAGCGCGAAGCCGATCTGGATGCCGAAAAAGCCGAAACTGATGTTCCACAATCCGGCAAGGCCCTGTCTCGGCTTGTCCATAGCTACCCCTCCCGTCGCCGCGGCCGGCTCGCCACCCGCCTGCATCAAACCGCGAGCGGTCGCATGGCATGATGGACAGGACAAGCTGCGTATACGAATTCATTCCGGATCGCCATTTCGCCCCGAAGCCAAGCTGCGAAATCGCTTGTCAGTTCCCATCGTCGGCCCCCTGCCCAACGGCGCATCCGGGGTCTTCGCCTGTAAACTGCATCTAAATTCCGCATATGCGACATGAACGAAGTTCCGGCAGTTCCGGATTCACCCCCACGCCCTCATGTGAAACAAAATGTCGAATCCAGGACATTTAATATCAAGCCGGCGGAAGATATGCGACGTTAAGCGCCAAGCATCCCTCCCTCACCCTATCCGATCGGCGGTGGCATTGCGCAGTTGTTCGCGAAACCATGTAAGGCCGGTGTCTGCCGCCCGCGCATGATGATATTGCAGCATTTCGCGCATGATCGGTAAATCAACGGGCGCATCCACGATGCGCAACGGCAATCTTGACGCCATTACCTGAGCCAGCCTTTCGTGCATCAGCGCCAATCTGGTCGTTCCGGGCAACATCCAGGCAGCCTGGCTGAAGGCCGCGCAAATAATCTCTATCCGGCGGCGATCGCCATTCTCCCGCAGGTGATTTTCGATGAACGTGCCATCGCGTGAAACGCTCACCGCGACGTGGCCGGCGCTGTAATAGAGTTCTTCGGTGAGAGGCTGGTCCAGCAACGGATTGCCCGACCATCCTACAACCACATGCCGTTCTTCAAACAGAAGTTCGCGCGGATGCGGCCCTTCCAGAAAGCGCTCGGGCGCGACAATGAAATCGAGTTCGCCATCCTCCAGCCGTTCGTGAATATCGTTGCGCGGCAGCGTGATCTCGATCCTGATGCCCGGCGCCGACTTCTGCAATCGCTCGAGCATC
This sequence comes from Sphingobium sp. 3R8, assembly GCF_020166615.1. Lineage (NCBI taxonomy): Bacteria > Pseudomonadati > Pseudomonadota > Alphaproteobacteria > Sphingomonadales > Sphingobiaceae > Sphingobium > Sphingobium sp. 3R8. The sequence goes on from NZ_JAIQXR010000003.1 coordinate 117,173, forward strand.
GGGCCGATCAGAACCGTCGTGACATAATCGGACGCGACGATCCGAAAAATGCGCTGGCTCTGTGATGGATCGAAGCTGAGGCCACGCGCGATTAGGCTGCGCAGATCCGCCACTACCGCGGAAATTTCCGGTGCAAGAGACAGAGCCGCCGCGGTTGGAATCATCTTCTTGCCATGCTGCACCAGAATCTCGTCGGCAAAGGCTTCCCGCAGGCGGCGTAGCGCGGCGCTCATTGCCGATTGCGTCAGGTTCAGGCGCCTGGCCGCACGAGTGACGTTCCTCTCCTCCACCAATATGTCGAATGCCACCAGCAGGTTGAGGTCAAACCGGTCCAGCCTCATAATCATCAATCCTATTGATCGTTTTCAACATATATCATCCATTTTACTGCTTTTTTAAATCATGTCACCTCGCGTCCATCCCGCACAGATCGGGCTTAAAGGGAGGAAGCATGAAAAGCATTTTTTGGAGCGCGACGATGTTGGCCGGCGTGATCGCGCCACAGGTCGCGATCGCGCAGGATGCGGATACGCAATCCTCCGACGGTGGACTGGAAGAAATCGTCGTGACCGCCCAAAGGCGCGAGGAAAGCCTGCAAAAAGCCGCCATCGCCGTCACCGCCGTCACCGGCGATGATCTGACCCGGTCGGGCATCACCGAAACGTCGAACCTGGGCAAGCTGGTGCCGGCCCTCGTCGTGCAACCCACGGGCGGAACGACCAGCTTCTTCCTGCGCGGCGTCGGCACCAATTCGCAGAACAGCTTCTCCGAAAACGCGATCGCCTTCAATTTCAACGGCGTCTATGTCGGCCGCCCGACCGCACCCGCCGGCGTCTTCTACGATCTGGAGCGGGTCGAGGTGGTCAAGGGACCGCAGGGCACGCTGTATGGCCGCAACGCCACCGGCGGTGCGATCAACGTCCTGCCCAAAAAGCCGATCCTGGGTAAGTTCGGCGTCGAAGGGCTGGCCGAATATGGCAATTATGACAGCAAGAAGGGCTTTCTAGCGGTCAACGTGCCCATTGGCGACATCGCCGCGCTGCGTGTCGCGGGCCAGGTGGTAGATCGCGACGGCTATATTTCCGACGGCTATGACGATGACAAGGGCGAGGCGGTGCGCGCATCCTTCCTGCTCAAGCCGTCGGACATCTGGTCGATCAACATCGTCGGCGACTATTATCATCAGGATGGAAAAGGCGGCGGTGCGGTACTGCTGCCCAGCAAGGCCTTTGCGGTGCCGTCGGTCGACGACCGGGTCAGTATTTCCGATCCCCGCGCGATCGCGGCGATCAACGGCTATGCCTCCACGCTGTTCGCCCCGCCCTTCTGCGCAGGTGGTTTCATCGCCAGCGGCTGCATCGAAAATGCCGGCAGCGACGGCTATCTCGACAATCATTTCTATGGGCTGAGCGCGCAGGTCGATGGCGACATGGGCTTTGCGACGCTGTCCGTCATCCCCGCCTGGCGCAAGTCGGAAGCGAAGTTTCGCACCTATCTGCCCGGTTTCCGGGGCGAGATCGAGGATAATGCCGAACAGATGTCGCTGGAAGCACGGCTGACGTCTGCTGCCGACCAGCGGCTGCGCTATGTTCTGGGCGCTTTCTTCTTCAACGAACAGCAGGATACGCTCAACTATTTCCGCCAGGGCCGGATTTCCACCACCCGCTTCACCCCGCGCCTCAAGACGCAGAGCCTGGCCGCCTTCGGCCAGTTGACCTTCGACATCAGCGACGATCTGCGCCTGATCGGTGGCGGGCGCTATACGCGGGAAGACAAGTCGCAGTTGACCGCGTCGGTTGGCGGCGGATTGCCCGGCCCTGTCGATCCGCCGCTGGGCGCACCGATCACCGGCGACCTTACCTTTACCAAATTCACCTGGAAGGCCGGAGTCGAATATGACGCCGGTCCCGCGTCGCTGGTCTATGCCAATGTCGCGACCGGCTTCAAATCGGGTGGCTTCTTCGTCGCGGCCCCGCCGAGCAACAGCTTCGCGCCTGAAAGCCTGACCGCCTATACGGTCGGGGCGAAAAACCGCTTCTTCGGCAACAAGCTCCAGCTCAATATCGAAGCCTTTTACTGGGTCTATAAGGACCAGCAGGTGACCTTCGTGGGCGGCGTGCGGACCGGCAACGGCCTGTTCGCGCAAGGATCGCTCACCGCCAATGCGGGCAAGTCGCGTATCTTCGGTACGGAAGTGGAGGCGCGCTTCGCCCCCACGCGCGACGATCTGTTCAACGTCACCGTCCAATATCTGAACGGCAAATATAAGAGCCTCCAGACCGCTAATTTCTCGCCCACCGGCGCGCCCGTCACGACTGGCTGCACGATCACGGGAACGCGGCTCGCCAATCCCGGCATCAATAACGCGCGCTTCTACGACATCGATTGTTCGGGCAAGCCGACCGTCAATTCGCCCAAATGGGCGATCAACCTGGGCTATCAGCACAGTTTCCGCATCGGCGGGGACATGGCGCTGGTCGCGGGCGCCCGGTCCAGCATCGAATCCAGCCGCTTCCTGAACTCCAACTTCCGGCAAGAGGAAAAGCAGGGCAGCTTCATGATGTCCGACGCGTTCCTGACGCTGGAAGGGCCGCAGGACAAATGGAGCGTCACCGCCTTCATCAACAATATCGAGGACAAGGAAGTGCTGGCCCGCGCGGGCACGCGCCCGATCCTCGACTTCCCCGTGGGTACGCTGCGTCCGCCGCGCACCTATGGCGTGCGCCTGGGCTTCAACCTGTGAGGACCATGTCCGCCCGGATCACCTGTGCGGCGCTATCCGGCGTGCTCGCCCTGCTGGCCACAGCGGCGGCGGCCGCGCCGCCGCGCACCGCCTTCGTCACATTGGGGACGATGGGCGGTCCGGTGCCGGACGGGCATCGGTCGCAACCCGCCAACGCCATTGTCCGCGATGGGAAAACCTACCTGGTCGATACCGGAGACGGCACGGTGGAGCAGATGGCGCGGGCGGGCCTCCCTCTGCCGACGGTGCGCGCCATTTTCCTCAGCCACCTGCATGTCGATCATATCGGCGGACTGGCGGCTATATTGGGATTGCGCAACCAGACCGACGCGCGCGACGTGCTGGCCATCTATGGCCCGCCCGGCACGCGCGAACTGGTGGCCGGGCTGATCGCCGGTCTCCAGCCGTCGGCCAAGGCGGGCTATGGCATTCCCGGCAAATCCTGGACCCCGCCCGAAAACACCGTGTCGGTGATCGAATTGCGGGACGGCGAAACCATCGGCGTGGATGACATGAAAGTCGGCGTCGCGCAAAATACCCATTATGATTTCGCGCCCGGCAGCGTGGAGGATCGCAACTATAAATCCTTCGCACTGCGGTTCGACCTGCCGGACCGGTCCATCGCCTATACCGGCGACACCGGACCCAGTACCGCCGTCGAACGGCTGGCATCGGGCGCCGACCTGCTGGTCAGCGAAATGATCGACATGGGCACCACTATGGATCGCGTCGCACGCACCAGCCCCAACATGCCCGCCAGCGTCAAGGCGACGATGGTCCAGCATCTGACCACCCATCACCTGACGCCGGAAGAAGTCGGCGCTTTGGCCGCACGGGCCAAAGTGAAGGCAGTGACGGTCACCCATATGGCCGGTGGAACGCCCGATGCCGCACGGACCCGCGCCTATGTCGCCACCATCGGCAAAAGTTTCACCGGACCGGTCGCGATCGCCAACGATCTCGACCGCTTTTGATTGCCCTTCCGTCCCCTTCTCCATGAGGCACTGAACCGACTATGGCCCACTATAATATCCTCATCATCGGCGGGGGCATAGGTGGTCTCACCTCCGCGATCGCCTTGCGCGGGAAGGGGTTTGACGTCACCGTCATCGAACGCGATCCCGACTGGTCGGTTTATGGCGTCGGCATCATCCAGCAGTCCAACGTGCTGCGCGCCATGGCGCATCTGAACCTGCTGGACGAATATGTCGCGGCTGGCGCAGGCTTCGACACGGTCGAAATATTCGCGCCCGACGGTACGATGGTCGCGCGCGTCCCCTCCCCGCGTCTGGTCGAAGGCTATCCCGCCAATCTGGGCGTCGGTCGACCGGCTTTGCACAAGGTGCTGGGCGATCGCACGATCGCATCGGGGGCCACGGTGCGGCTGGGCGTCACCGCGACCAGCATCGATGATCAGGGCGATCGGGTGGTCGTGCAGTTTTCCGACGGCACGCAGGACAGCTTCGATCTGGTCGTGGGCGCGGACGGCGTCTATTCGCAGACCCGCACGCTGCTGTTCCCCGACGCGCCGTCGCCGCACTATACCGGCCAGGCGGTCTGGCGCTACAACCTGCCCCGCACCGAAGGCATGGACTCGCTTCAGGCCTATAATGGCCCGACCGGCGTCGGACTGGTGCCGATTTCGCCCAGCCTGATGTATATGTTCGTGACCACCGCCGAACCGGACAACCCTCGTTATCCGCGCGAAGGACTGGCCGCCGCCATGCGCGCAAAGATCGCCCGTTGCTCGCCCGCCATCCAGGCGCTGGGCGACCAGATCACCGACGATGACGGCGTGGTCTATCGGCCGCTCGAAGCGTTCATGCTGGACGGTCCCTGGCATAAGGGCCGCGTCGTCCTGCTGGGCGATGCCGTCCACGCCACGACACCCCATCTGGGTCAGGGCGCGGGCATGGCGATCGAGGACAGCATCGTGCTGGCGGAAGAACTGACGAGCCATGCCGATCTGGACGGCGCGCTGACCGCCTATCGCGACCGGCGCCACGATCGCTGCCGCTATATCGTCGAAAAATCGCTCGAAATCTGCATGGGCCAGCTCGGTAAAGGCGCGCCCGTCGACAATCATAAAGCCACCGCAGAGATGTTCGCGATGGTATCCCAGCCGATCTGAAGGAAGTCATAATGAGCCGCGTTACAGAAATTCGCTACGTGGGTTACGCCCTGCCCGATCTGGAGGCCGAACGCGCCTTCTACGCCGACCAGTGGAAGCTGGTCGAGGCTGGGGAAAAGGATGGCATGGTCTATTTCGCTGCCGATGGTGGCGATGAACATCATGTCGTGCGCCTGCGTCAGGCCGAAGAACAGCGTATCGACGTGATCGCGCTGGCCGCCGACAGCCGCGCCGATGTCGATGCCCTGCATGACAAGGTCGTCGCCTCGGGCTGCCGCATCATCTTTGCGCCCAAGGATCTGGATTCGCTGGGTGGTGGCTACGGCTTCCGCTTCTTCTCACCGGACGGCCTGACCTTCGAAATATCGAGCGACGTCGCCCGCCGCACTGCGCGCGACCTGGTCCGTTGGGAAGGCGTGCCGCAGAAGATCAGCCATATCGTCCTCCACTCGCCCGATCATAAGGCGATGGTCGAATGGTTCTGCGACGTGCTGGGCTTCAGGGTCAGCGACTGGCTGGGCGATTTCATGTGCTTCCTGCGCTGCAACAGCGCGCATCACCGCATCGCCTTCCTGCCCGGACCGCCCTGCCTCAACCATGTCGCCTATGACATGCTGACCGTCGATGACATGATGGTCGGCATCAACCGGTTGCGCCTGAAGGGCACCGATATCCGCTGGGGGCCGGGGCGCCATACGGCGGGCAACAACACGTTCAGCTATTTCACCACGCCCGCCGGCTTCGCGGTCGAATATAGCTCCGAACTGGAGGATGTGGACTTCAATGCCCATGAGGCGAAGGTCCATGCCCCGGCTCCCGGTATCATGGACCAGTGGGGCATCGGCGTCGGTGGTCCCCAGACCATGCCGCATGCCGCGCCCGACAAGGGCCTGTTCCAGGCTGTGGAGGTCTGAGCTATGGCTTTGTTCGAATATTTCCCCAACTATATCTGGAACCTGTCGGTCGCGATCGCGATGGAGAGCGGCGGGCGCATCGGCGAGATCGTCGACATGTGCCAGCCGATCAAGGATGCAGCCGCCTCCGGCGCGGACGCGGGCACGCCCATGTTCATGGCGCAGTGGGTCGCGATGGCCGACAAGCTGATCGACCTGGCGGCGGAGGATGAGGCGCAGGGCCGCGCCTTCTCCGCCTCCGACAAGCTGGAGCGCGCGTCGCTCTATCTGTTCAATGCAGAGCGGATGCAGGGCCACGGCCATCCCGGTCGCCAGGCCACCTATGCCAAGGCGCGCGACACGTTCGACCGCTCGACCGCGCTCGGCCAGATCAACCGGCGGCGCGTGGACATTCCCCTCGCCACCGGCACCATGCCCGCGCTCTACACAAGCGCCCCCGGCGACGGCCCGCATCCAGTCGTGGTCTATTGCAACGGCCTCGATAGCTGCAAGGAACTGCTCTACTGGTCGCGTCTGCCCGAAGCGCTGGCGCGTCGCGGCATCTCGACCCTCTGCGTCGATCAGCCCGGATCGGGCGAGGCGCTGCGCCTCCAGAATCTCCCTGTCGATCCGCACAGCGAAAACTGGGCGAGCAAGGCGGTCGACTGGCTGGAGCAGCAGGATGATGTCGATCCCAAGCGGATCGGCATGACCGGCATTTCGCTGGGCGGCCATTTCGCGCCGCGCGCCGTCGCCTACGAACCGCGCTTCGCATCGGGCGCGGTCTGGGGCGCGAACCATAATTGGGCTGAGGTGCAGCAGAAGCGCATGAAGCGCGAAGGCGAAAACCCCGTCCCCCATTATTGGGCGCATGTCATGTGGGCGTTCGGCGCGAGCGACATGGACGACTTCCTGGCCAAGGCGGAGGACATGAACCTCAACGGCCATATGGACGGGATCAAGGTGCCGTTCCTGGTCACGCACGGGGCCAAGGATCGGCAGATCAGCGTCGATTATGCGCATGACTGCTACGACCAGCTCGTCAACAGTCCCCGCCGCGCGCTCAAGCTGTTCACCGAACGCGAAGGCGGCGTCGAACATGTCGGCGCGGACAATATGTCCTACGGCCGCGACTATATCGCCGACTGGTTCGCCGATACGCTGGGCGGCAAGACCGCGTGAGGACTGTGGAAGAACAGATGGGCCGCATCACCCCCTATATCGCGTGGGAGACGATCGTCAGCGCGGTGATCAACGGGGCGATCGGCGCGCTGTTCTTCTTCATCATCTTCGGCTCGGCGGACCATATTGCGGTGGGAGAATGGCACTATGCCGTCGATTTCCTGTGGCAAAGCGTCGCCGTGGCGCTCATGGCCTGTCTCGTACCCGGCCTGATCGCGCGGCGCGCTCAACTGACGGGGCGGCTGGGCATCCGGAGTGGCAGCCCCGCTACAATCCAATGGCTGTTGAGGGCCGCCTTCCTCTCGATCCTGTCGGCCCTGATGCTGGGCGCCGCAATCGCATTTCTCTGGCTGGTCAGCGACGTCGCCACGCTGCACTGGCGATACGCCCTTGGCATCAAGATCATCTACGGCGCCGCCCTTGGCGCATGGGTCACCTGGCGCGTGCTGCGACGCATGGTCGGCGGCGCGCCCCTCATCTAGGAAATATGCTCATGGAATTTGCATCCGTTCGCCGCATCGTCACCGGTCATGACGCCGCCGGTCGCGCCATCATCCAGGACGATGGTCCGGTCCAGCGCGTCCAGCGTGTCGGTGGCGACATCGGCCCCATATTCCACGAAGTCTGGAACACGCAGGCCACCCCCGCCCCGCTCGACGCCGCTTCGGGCGAACCGGCCGAAACCGGCATCATCCTGGCCCCGCCCAGGAACGGCACCCGCATCCGCGTGCTCGACATCCCGCCCGAAGGCGACGGCATCCGCACCATGTCGCCCGATGAGGCCCGCGCCCATTTCGCCGAAGTCGGTGCGCATGACGCGTCCGCCCATCATGGCGAAGGATCGCGCCACGCGCTGATGCACCGCACCGAAACGATCGACTATGGCATCGTCGTGGAAGGCGAACTGGTCCTGATTATGGACGAAGGCGAAACCACCGTGCGCGCAGGCGACATCGTCATCCAGCGCGGCACCAACCATGGCTGGTCCAACCGATCGGACCGCAACTGCCGGATCGTCTTCATCCTGATCGACGGCGCATTTGACGACGATCTGAAGCGCTAAGCCTTGGCCCGGCGCGCGGCGTGACCCGCGCGCCGGCATCCTACGATATTATTGGAAGGAGGCGGACCCATGCGTTTCGCAACACGCGCCAACGGCACGGCCGACGGAGAATTGATACTCATTTCGCGCGATGGCGCGCGCTGCCTCCCGCTGGGCGCGCGCTGGCCCAACCTGTTGCATGCGATCACCGATTGGGACGCGCTGCTGGATGACGCCGCCGCCCTCTCGACCACGCTGGAGGAAGGCAGCGGCGAAAGCCTCGATCACGCTAGGCTTCTCGCCCCGCTGCCGCGCACCTGGCAGTGGCTGGACGGGTCGGCCTTCGCCAATCACGGCGTCCTGATGGAGCGGGCATTCAACCACCCGCCCATCGAAACCGACCTCCCCCTCATGTATCAGGGCATGAGCCATCGCTTCCTGGCCCCGCGCGAAGATGTCGCCTTCCCCACCGAAGCGGACTGCATCGATTTCGAAGGGGAATTCGGCATCGTCACCGACGATGTGCCGATGGGCTGTTCGGCGGACGAGGCGATGGGCCATATTCGCCTCATCCTGCTCATCAACGACTGGTCGTTGCGCGCCGTGGCTCCGAAGGAAATGAAGACCGGCTTCGGTTGGATACAGGCCAAGCCTGCCTGCAGCGCCGCGCCGATCGCGATAACGCCGGACGAACTGGGCGACCGTTGGCGCGATGGCCGGGTCTGCCTGCCGCTTCGCGTCGAAATCAATGGCGACTGGTTCGGCCATCCTTCGGGCGAAGCTATGGAATATGGTTTCCACGAATTGATAGCCCATGCCGCCCGGACGCGGCACCTGTGCGCTGGAACGATCATCGGCTCGGGGACGGTTTCTGATGTCGATTTCAACAGGGTGGGATCGACCTGCATTTCGGAGCGTCGGGCGATCGAAATGATCGCACAGGGCCAGCCCGTCACACCCTTTCTTCGTTTTGGCGACAGAGTAAGGATGTGCGCGGGGACAGACGAAAATATATTCGGCGAACTTCATCAGACGGTCACGGCATATGTCAACATCGACCTGTAATCCGATGTCGATACAGAATTGGACCGCAGCGACCTGCGGGTGACCGGCGCCACCTCACCATTGTTCAGATCGGCCCTGGAAGAGGATTAGTCGTCGAGCGCACGAACGACATCGCCCCCCTTCATCACGAAGGCCATGGTTTCGAGCGCACGGATGTCACGCAGCGGATCGGCCTTTACCGCGATTATGTCGGCCGCCTTGCCGGTGCTGATCGAACCGATCTCCTGGTCCAGGCCGACATGGGCGGCCGCCCATATGGTGGCGGCACGGATCGCATCGATCGGCGGCAGGCCCGCCTGCACCATCAGCGCGAATTCGCGACCATTGTCGCCATGGGCAGACACGCCGGAATCGGTGCCGAAAGCCATGTTCACGCCCGCTGCCCGCGCGCGGCGCACGGCATCGATCATCAGCGGACCGACGATGCGCGCTTTGGCGCGGACGGTGGCGGGCATCCAGTCGGCCGTTTCGGCCTGCCGCGTCACCGTGTCGCCGGCGAGCAGGGTCGGCACCAGATAGCTGCCCTTCGCCTTGAACAGCCAGATGGATTCGGCGTCGAGATAAGTGCCATGCTCGACCGAGTCCACGCCCGCGCGCAAGGCGGCATTAACGCCGTCCGTCCCGTGTGCATGAGCAGCGACCTTGCGGCCCAGCCGGTGCGCCGTCTCTACGATAGAGACGAGTTCGGCGTCGCTCATCTGCTGACCGAGTCCTGCTGCCGTGTCAGACATGACGCCGCCGGTCGAGGCGGTCTTGATGACATCCGCGCCCTGCTGCACTGCCTGCCGCACCGCGCGGGCGCAATCGTCGGCGCCTGAACACAGGCTCGTCGGACGGAACAGGTCCAGTATCTCCTGCCGATAGCCATGGACGTCGCCATGGCCTCCATGCGCCGCGACAACGCCTGCGGCAAGAATGCGCGGGCCGACAACTTTCTTCTGCGCGATCGCATCGCGCAGGGCGTTGATCGCTTCGGGATCGGAACCGAGATCCGCAACGGTGGTGAAGCCTGCGCGGACAGTGCGCTTTGCATAGACGATGCCGTCGAATGCCTGCGCTGTGGTCGACTTCGTCACACCGTCCAGCCGGCTGTCAGGGCCGGACTGCGACGTCAGATGGACATGGCTGTCGATGAAGCCGGGCAGCACGAAGCCGTCGCGCAGGTCGATCACCTTGCCTTCACCAACGAAGCCGTCTCGGATTTCCAAGACCTTGCCGCCTTCCACCACGATCGTCTTGTTCGTGTCGACGCGGCCGCTGGCCGGATCGGCAAGCAGGCGACCGGCCTGAATATAGGTGCGAACGCCGGACGCCCCGCTCTGCGCCACTGCGGGGGACGCCAGCATACTGGTCGCCATCGCCATCAGGATTATCGTCTTCATCGCTTCAATCCTCCGCAATCGCCGTTTCAGCCGTTGCAGCCATGGCGCAATATGACGCCGGCCTTCGCGCCATTATGCTGGCCACCCTCCACCGTGACGACGCCATTGACCAGCACGGTATCGATGCCGGTCGGCAACGCTGTTGGCTTGTCCCAACTCGCCACATCGTCCAGTTTGTCGAGATCGAAGATGACGATGTCGGCGCGCATCCCGTCGCGGATCAGCCCGCGATCCGTGAGGCCCATGCGCTGCGCTGGCCAGCCGGTCATCTTGCGCACCGCATCCTCGAGCGAAATCACCGGGCGGCGCTTGGAATATTCGGCAATGACTCGCGGAAAGGTGCCGTAGGCGCGCGGATGCGGCAGGCCGAGCGCATCCATCTGGCCCAGTTTCTCCGACGCAGCGGCATCGCTGCCGATGCTGACCCAGGGCTGGTGCAGCGCGGTTTCGATATCGCCCTCGTTCATCATGAAATAGAGCGCGACGGAACGGTTCGGCAGGCCTTCCAGCAATATATCCCATGCCACGTCGGCCGGATCACGCTTCAACGCGGCGCCGATCTTCTCCAGGCTCTGGCCGTGATAGGGGGCGTATTTCTTACTGAAGCCATTGGCGAGGATGACGTTGCCAAAGCCACCCGACGCCTGGACCAGGTTCGACCAGCCGGGCATGGAGCCGGCAGCGACTTCCTTCTTCATCCGTTCGCGTAGCTTGGGATCGCGCAGGCGCTCGATGCCCTTCTGCACGCCGTCGGCCCAGACCCAGCTGGGCGCGATGATCTCCAGCCCGGTGCCGCCAGCCGTGTAGGGATACAGGTCAGCGGCCACGTCGACGCCGCGCGCGCGCGCCGCATTTATCGCGGCGATGGCCTGTGGCATAAGCGCGCCCCAACCGGGGGCGAAGGCGGCCTTGAGGTGAAAAATTTCGACCTTCGCGCCCGATTTTTCGCCGATCTCGATCGCTTCATTGACCGCCTTGACCAGATCGGCGCTCTCATCGCGCATATGGGTGGCGTAGAAACCGCCGCACTGTGCCGACACCTTCGCCATCGAAATGAGGTCCGCCGTGGTGGCGAAGCTGCTGGGCGGGTAGATGAGAGCACTGGTCACGCCGAACACGCCTGCCTCCATCGCGGTGCGCACTTCCTTGCGCATGATGTCCATCTGCGCGTCGGTCGGATTGCCGGCGCCATCGCCCATCGCCTTCACCCTGGCCTGGGTAGTGGAATAGTAAGAGCCGAAATTGACGGAAATGCCCTGCTTTTCCAACTGGGTGAAATAGGTCGGGATTTGCGACGCCTCGACGGGCGTCCCGCCCTCGCCCGCGATGACGGTGGTGACGCCCATCTTCAGCTTGTTCTCGGCCGCGCCATTTTTGAGCAGGACACCGCCGGACTGGTCCATCATGTCGATGAAGCCGGGGGAGACATAGCGGCCTTTGGCGTCGATCTCCTTCGCGCCATGGCCGCCGACCTGCCCGATCCGCACCACGCGTCCGTCCTTGACCGCGACATCGGCCCGGACCCAGGGATTGCCCGCCCCGTCCAGCACGCGACCGCCGCGGATCACGATGTCATAATCCGAAACCGAGGGGTCCGGAGAAGGCGCGTTCGCAACGAGCAGCAACGACATGGCGCTGCATAATAGGACATGCTTGATCATGGTTTTTCCCCTTGCTGAAGGCCCTGCCTGTGCGCCTCATCGGCGCGAACGGCGTCTACGACCTGATCGACCGCGGCGATCACCATATCGGGCCGGTCGATCTGGATATAATGGCCGGCATCCGGCACGATCAATTGGTGTCCCCGGCTCGACATGGCGGTCATCTCGTTATGGAGCGCCTTCCATATCTGCTTCATCCGCGCGCCATCCTGCGACGTCAGATCCAGCCCTTTCAATTGCGCAGGCGTAAGGGGCGCCATAGCGGTCATCACGACGAGCGGCCGGTCGCCGAAACTGCGGACGCTGCGAGCCTGGTCCATCGTCCGGTTGAAACCTTCCAGTTCCGACCGCGCGCCCCTGATCGAAACGCTGGTATAGGCTGCGATCTTCGCCCCCGCTTCGCGGGGCAGGTTCGGCACATCTTTGCCGGTGAGCAGGCGGACGACACCGGTCCAGGACAAGCCGGTCGCGATGCGCATCACGCCCAGCATCCTGGTCGGATCGACATTGGCCTTTATGACCTGAGCGAAGCGCGCCACCTGATCGGGATGCGATGCATCGACCATGACCAACCCGGCCACCTGACCGCCATAGCGAGCGGTATAGACGCGCGCATAGGGGCCGCCGATCGAATGGCCCGCCAGGACCAGCGACCCGCGAATACCCGCCGCCGCAAGGGTGGCGTGGAGATCCTCCGCGACGGCGGCGGCATTTTGCGGACCGGGCTTGGGATCGCTCCACATGATGCCGGCGCGGTCATAGGCACAGGTGCGGGTATGGCGGGCAAGCGCATCATGGACGCGCGCCCAGTCCACCGATCCACCCGAACCGAGACCGGATTCCAGGATCACGGTCGGAGAGCCGGTGCCACGGCAATCGATATGGATGCGGCGGCCGCCGATATCGACCAGCTTGCCCGGCGGTGGATAAAGCCGCGCGGCGCTGTACCGCCCCCAGGCTTCGTAGAGCGCGCCCGCGATGAGAAGGCAGAGCAGCAGCGCCGCAAGGCCCAGCATGATCCGCAGCGTCCATCGCTGAGTGCGCGCCCATCCGCCAGGCCTGGGGGGGCTGGCGGTCATGACAGGCAGTTGTCGATCAACTGGTCGAAGGCTGCGCCGCGACGGATGGGATCGGCGACGGGCAAACCCAGTCGGCGGCTTTCTTCCGCCATCAGCGCAACAGCCTCGCCCTCATCGAGGTAAGCGGTGTTGAAGGCGATGCCGGCGCACCGGATGGCGGGATTGGTCCGTCCTCCGACCCGCAGGTTGAGATCGATCGCCTCTTCGACGCTCGGCAGCGCATAGCCCGGTGTGCCCAGCATCTCGGTGCGGCCGGGATGATGACACACGATGATGCAATCAGGCTGGCTGCCATGGAGCAGGCCCATGGAGACGGCGGCATAGACGGGATGGAACAGCGATCCCTGCCCTTCGATCACATCCCAATGATCAGGCGCGGAGTCGGGACTGAGCATTTCGGCGGCGCCGGCTTCGAAATCGGAAACCACCGCATCCATCGGGATGCCCCCGCCCGCGATCATGATGCCGGTCTGGCCGGTTGCGCGAAAATCACTGTCGACGCCACGGTCCGCAAAGCCGCGGGCGACGGCCAAAGCCGTATATTTCTTGCCCAGTGCGCAGTCCGTACCGACCGTCAGCAGGCGCTTGCCGCTGCGCTTGCGCCCGGTTCCGATCTTTATGTCATGGGGCGGATGGCGCACGTCGATCAGTCGTCGGCCAAGACGCGCCGCGGTGTCCGCGAGGATGGGCGATTCCGCGAGCCGCATATGGAGGCCGCTGACGATATCCAGGCCCGCTTCGAGCGCCTCCACCAATGCCGGCAACCAATTGTCGGGCAACACGCCGCCGCTGTTGGCGACGCCGATCAACAGCGCGCGGGCACCCGCCTGATGCGCCTGCGCAGGACTCATGGCCGGCAGGCCGGTCGTGACGGTCGCGCCCGGCAGCGCATATTCCGCCGTGCATTTTTCAGGCGCCCAGTCGCGCAGGCCATAGGCAGTTTTGGCGAAGCCCGGCTCGACCGTATCGCCCAGGAAGAGCAGATAGGGCTGGGGCAGGGCAGTGGCCCCGGCGGCATCGGATATGGTCTGAAGAAACACCTGTCTCACCTGTCAGTGGATGCCGGCATGAGGCGCGCCCGCATCGCGACTCTGCATCATGGCCGGCATCGTTCATCTTTCACTACCATATTTTCTATTATGAGAATTTCAATCGATAAATTCTCTAATTAGAAATTCACGCTGAAGCCGATCAGGTGGAAGCCGATCGCGATCCACAACAAGATGACCGCGTTGACGATCAGCACCAGACTCCAGCCTTTCGCAAATCGGCCGCCGCCACGCCGCCAGGTCAACCCGGCATTCCAGAGGGCCGCGCCGAACAATCCCGTCAGGACCAGCGGCGTCGCCACCTGCAGCGCGATCAACGCCCAATCCAGTTCACCGTTCATCGACGAAAAATCGCCAAGCAGGACGCTGCTGAACCAAAGCCAGCAGACCAGAAGCGCGATGGCGAGTCCGGCAAAGCAGCGCGTTGACCGATAGGCGCGCCATTGAGCGATAGTGAGCATTGGCTGAACCCCGTAACGCCGCCGCACCAGCGCGACGATCGGCCAGGACAAGGCCGTGAGGAACAGGGTGACAAGGCTGATCAGCAACGCCGGCGTCAGCCACGCCGACGACAGATACCAGGGTGCTGGCTCGAACAGCAGATAGGGCGACGAACTGTCCAGGCCGAAGCGCACGACCTTGCCATTTTCGACCTGCGCGGCGAGCCGAGTTTTGCTCATGCTATCGCGCCAGACGAAGGGAGCGATCTCGATCCAGGTGCGGGGCTGCCCGGCCAGTCCTGGCGCGGCCTTCACGAGCAGGCCGCCCTGCGCATCCAGCCCCACCTTGATCTGACTGCTCAACTCCATCGCTTTAAGAAAACTGTTCTCCAGTCGACGCGTCTTATTGTAGGTGCCCACCATCATGCGCGCATGGGCTTTGGCGGTTGCGGCATCGACGCGACCGTCCTTCTGATCGAACGGAAAATATCGGTCGGCGAAGGCGTCGAACAAGTAGCTGCGGATCGGCCCCGAAACCTTGTCCGTACCCGCCGCATTCATCGACATGTAGATGCCGACATTGTCGTCCGGCAAAAGCCACAACTGGCTGTGGAAGGTCAATGTGTCCCCGGCATGAGAGAGCGCGCGGCGGCCGTTGATATTCTGTTCGTAAAAGCCGAGCGCCATGCCGTTGAGGGGCGGAATGGCTTTCAGGATCGTGTCGTGCATGTGCCGCGCCGTTTCCGGCCGCAGCAGCACGCCGCCATGATCCAGATGGGCGATCATGAAACGGCCCATGTCGACGCCGGATGCACTCATGCCGCCGGCCGGCCAGAAACTGTTCAGTTCCAGACGGGTAGGCTTGCCCGATCCGCGACCATAGCCGTTCGCCACCAGCGACTGTAGGTCGATGGGCAGACGCTGGCTGAGGCTGGAGCGCACCATGCCCGCCGGTGTGAAGATGTGCCGTTGCGCATAGGCATCGAACGGTTCGCCCGATACGCGCTGCACAATATAAGCCGCCAGCGTCGTGCCATAGTTGGAATAGGCCGGCGTCGTACCTGGCGGGAAGATGCGTATCGGGATCTGTCGCTTCAATGCGATGTCGAGCGGAGGTACATCTTTGATGTCATAGCTGTTGAGGCCGCGCTGGACTTCCTCGAAGCCACCACGATGGGTCATGAGGTTACGCATCGTCACGGGCTTGCCGAAACGGTCGGGGATCTTGAAATCCAGATAGGCGTTCACGTCCCGGTCGAGGTCGATCTTGCCCCGCTCCACCATCTGCATCACGGCGGTCCAGGTGATCAGTTTGGAGATCGATGCCTGACGGAATAGGGTCATGTCCGGATCGACGGGCCGACGCGTCGCGACATCGGCATAGCCGAAGCCGCGCTTGGTCAGTATCTTGCCGTCCTTGACCACCACGACGACCGCCCCGGCGGCATCGCCACGCTGCAACGCATAGGGCATATAGCCGTCCAGCCAGGCATCGACATCGGATTTGTCCAATATATGCGCGACGGGGCGCGACGACTGCGGCGTTACCCGTGATGCATCGACTGCGTCGGGCTGCGCCATCGCCTGTCCCGCCCATGCCAGCATCGCCATACCGATCCACCCGCATAGTCCGCGCATGTCATCCCCTCTCGCCGCCCACCTGCGCCGGATACGGCGCGATAATTTCCATTATGGAAAATTTTTCCAATCTGACAATATCAGTGCAATATTGTCAATAGGCCGGATATGACGGCTCGCCCGGCTCACACATGCGGCGGGGGAAGTGACGACGGGGATGAAGCCTGGCGTGCGACCGACCGTCCTACGGCCTGTCGCTCCCGGTCGGGTGCAGATTCGACTTAAGTTCGCTATCCTTTGCCGAACAGATGCACAGCACGCGGCAGGGCTCTTGCCCTACCGCGACATAGGCATGTCCCATGGAGGCGTCGAAATAGATGGAATCCCCTACCTTCAACACAGAGGGCGCGTAGATGTCGCTGTGAAATTCGCACTGCCCCTGGATGACGAAGGCATATTCTTCGCCAGGATGTCGCATCAGGTCGCCGAATTCCTCAATCGACCGGGCCGCCACGTTCAGGATCATCGGGTTCAACCGCTTGTTCAACAGATCCGCCGACGGATAGGTGTAGGTATAGGCGGCAGTCTTGATCGTCGGCCCCGCCCCCGCCAGCGTAATGCTGCGACGACCCGATGGCACATGGGTTACCGGCGCCACGGATGCGGCGGCCGAGAAAAGCTGGGCGATATCGATACCCAGCCCGGCGCTGACCTTCACCAACTTCTCGTAGCTAAGCGACATCTTCCCGGTTTCCACCTTGGACAATGTCGAGACTGGAAGGCCGGTCTTGCGGCTCGCCTCTGCCAGCGTAAGACCGTTGGCGATCCGGAATTCCCGCAGAAAAGCGCCAGGATTATTGTCGACACCAGGCTTGGGAATGCGTTTCATCCGTATCCGCTTAATTCCGATCCGACCCGAGATATGGGCGCGATTTTCTCGATTAGCATAAATTTTCCATCCTGTCTCGTAAGCGGTTATGGCGTCATGGATTGCAAAGGAAATGCCTGTTGATCGCTACAGCATGATTGTCCTGTCAGGACTTATTTTTCGATGGGCGAATGGATCTCGCCCATGTTCGCCGCGTTCGGTGTACGATGGTCCCGCCATCGAAGATTAGCATGCCTGGCAGGAAGTAACGCAGCGCTGTGACAAGCGCTGCGCATTGCACATTGCGGCGCGACGATGCTATTACGGGTGCAGTTTTTCCGAATAGGACATGAAAGTCCATTCGTGCAGGGTGAGATACAGGAGCGATTTGAATGGCAGGCGGTCGACGGACCCTGGGCGCGGTGATTACGGATCTGCGTACCCGCAATGGCTGGACTTTGAAGGAAATGAGCCAGCGGTCCGGGATCCCCGTATCCACCCTGTCCAAGGTGGAGCATGACCGGCTGTCGCTGACCTATGACAAGCTGCTGCAATTGAGCGAGCGGCTGAACATCAGCATCGCCGATCTGTTCGTGGAGGCGGACGCGACCCTGCCGGCCGCCATCATGGGTCGCCGAAGCGTCGGGACGCTCGACAATGCGGTGCGCGTCGATACGTCCAACTACGAATATTATTATCTCTGCACCGAATTGCGGCAGAAGCGGATGGTGCCGGTCGTCACGCGCATCCACGCCCAGACGATCGAAGAGTTCGGCCAACTTGTCCGTCATTCGGGTGAGGAATTCATTTATGTGGTGGAGGGCGCGATCATCGTCCACACGGAATTTTACGACCCGATCGAGCTAAAAGCCGGCGAATCCATCTATATCGATTCCGGCATGGGTCATGCCTATGTGTGTGCGCCGGGCTTTAAGGAGACACTGACCATCGGCGTGATGTCGAGCGCGGAAGAAGATCTGTCGAACCTGATGCATGACGCGCATCATCATGTGACCAAGGGTGAGGTCAAGAAACGCGCGCCGCGCAAAAGCTGATGCCGGCGATCACGGCTGGACAGGCGTAAAGAGCAAATCCTGATAGTCATAGCTGAAGTCGGCAATGGGCGAGGCCGGTTTCATCGTCACCCGCTCCACCTTGCCATCCGCATCCAGCCCGAAGCTGACATAGGCCGGCTCAATCGTCTTGTCGTCGAAGCGGGTCAGGAAGCTGTCATATTGGAAATGGGTGAGTCGCCCGCCCATACGCGGCGTGGAGCGGAAGTCGATGGTCAGCCCTTGCTTGTCCTGCCCGACGATGATGTCGCCATACCAGGCGTCGCGATACGTGCCTGCATAGCGGGCGAGCGGCAATGAGGGGCCGGATTGAGCCGGTGCGGCACCCTTGGCCTTGAACGCGGCGAGGCCGTCGGCGACTTTCCTGGCTTTGAAGGCACGGAATTTCGCAGGCCAGTCCTGCGATGGATAGCCGAGATAATGGTCGAGCAGTTCATACACCAGCCCCTGGACGAGTTCGCCATCCTCGCTGTTGATCTCGACCGCAAATCCGACATCCTGTTCAGGCATCAGCACGACCATGGTCTGGAAACCGAAGACCGCGCCGCCATGCTGGAGAATCTTCGCACCGCGATAATCCTGCACCATCCAGCCCAGCGCATAGCTGTAGAATTTAGGCTGGGTCAGCGCCAGTTCGGGCGGCTTGGGCGCGATCGGCATCAACGTGGTCGGCCGCCACATCTCCTGCGCCTGGGCAGGGCTGTAAAGCTGGCCACCATCCGGCAGCTTGCCCTGGGCCAGTTGCAGCGCCAGCCATTTCCCCATGTCCACCGGACTGACCGCCAGCCCGCCCGCCGGCGCGGCGTTGCGGGCGAGACCGTCGCGCTCGTCCAGCACTTCCTGATCGCCCGCGCCGCGCAGCCCGCTGTTCATGCGGGCATGGGGCTGGGCGCGATCGGGACTGGCGAAACGGTCAGGATCGTCGCTGACCGAATCCGTCATGGCCGCAGCCTTGAAGACATGGTCCTTGACATAGGCTTCCCACGTCTTGCCCGTAACCGTCTCGATCAGCCGGCCTGCGACCATATAGAGGATATTGTCATAGGCATAACCGCTGCGGAAACTGGTAGCCGGCTTGATATAGCGCAGTCGTCGCACGGCCTCTGCGCGCGACAGGTTGCTGCGCGGCACGAACAGCAGGTCGCCCGCACCCAGTCCCAGGCCGGAGCGGTGGACCAGCAGGTCGCGGATCGTCATTTCGCGCGTGACCCAGCTATCCCACATCTGAAAGCCGGGCAGATGGTCGATCACCTTGTCGTCCCAGCCGATCCGGCCCTGATCCACCAGGGTCGCCAGAGCCGCCGCCGTCACAGCCTTGCCAGTCGATCCGGTCGCAAAGAGCGTGTGCGGCGTCACCGCATCGGACGATCCCAGCCGTTTGACGCCATAGCCCTTGGCCAGGACCGTCTTTCCCTTCTCCACGATGGCGATGCCCAGGCCGGGAACGCCGGTCGCCTGGCGCAGCGCCTCGACGCGGGCGTCGAAATCGGCCGGCGGAGCGGCATGGGCTGACGTGGATGCAAGGGCGAAGGCGATCAACAGGCGCTTCATGCGACTTCCTCTTGAGCAACGAACGGCGGGACGGCGCGCCGCCGGCGCGCCAGTCGGACAAGGCCGATGGTCAGTAGCGGCAGGACGTAGACGGTAAGGAAGATATAGGCGAGGGCGCGGTAGCCGGTAGCGATGAGCGCCACCAGGCCGACCCGGTCGGCCACCAACATGCAGCCGGTCAGGATGACGAGCGCGATGCCCAGCCGCGCCGGACTGCCCAGCACTGCGCCGCGCCGAATATGCCAGGCCTTGGCGATGCGTTCATTGACGGCATGGACCGCGCCGGTGCCGCTTTCCAGCAGTGCGGCGAAGATCATCAACTGGAAGAGCAGGTGGAAGGTCGGGCTGCCGAGCTGGCCCAGCAGGAAATCGGACGGCAGCACTTCCTGTGCGATACCGGGGTAGAAGGCGATCATGCAGATGAAGAAGGCGATCGCCGGCGCCATGGCGAGCGGCCCGGCGATCAGGCCGGCCACCACTGCGTCGCGGTCTGAGCGCATGTGTCGGAGTACCGGCAGGATCACGACCGCGCCGATGATATTATAGCCGGCATAGGTGAGTCCACCCAGAGCCCAGCCATCTGCCGGGGCCGGCACTGCAAAGCCTGCTCCGATCCGGTCGCCGAAGCCGGACAGTGCCAGGATCAGGAACAGCGCATAGACGCCGTAGAGCAGGAAGGAGACCCATTTGAACAACTGCTCTACCGAGGCGTTGCCGAAGGTCGCGAACAGGCCGATGCCCGCCATCAAGGCCAACGTGCCGACGATCGGCGCGGCGCCGAACGCCACCTCTGCAATCGCCCCGGCGGCCGCGCCGAAGACCGCCAGAATCAGGATGATGAAGAGCAGATAGCCAATCTCGAAGATGAACCAGGCCCGGCCCAGCAGAGCCTCGAAAAAGCTCCGATAGTCGCGCGCGCCGACCATACGGGCGAAGAGGAAGGTCACGGCGGCGACGATGCTCCAGATCAGCATCGCCAGGATCATCCCGGCCAGCCCGCCCCAGGGGCCGCTTGGCAGGAAGAATTCCGCCAGTTCCCGCCCGGTCGCATAGCCGCCACCGATAATGACCGCCTTCAGCGCGAAGCCGGGCAGGAGGAAGCGCTGGAACCAGCTTGCGCCCCGTGCCCCCTGCGCCTGCGCTTCTCCCGCGCCGCTCATGCGAGGCAGGCATCCAGCAGCTGCTCGAAGGCCGCACCGCGCCGGATCGGGTCTGCGACCGGATAGCCAAGCTCGGTCGATAGCCGATCGATTTCGGCTGCAGCGCCGACGGCATCGAGCGACGAGGTATTGAGGCTGATCCCCGCGCAACGGATCGCCGGATTGGTAAGTCGGCCCATGACCACGGTCTGCTCGATCACTTGAGGAATGGAGGGCAGGCTATATCCGCTGACACCCAATATTCCGGTGCGGCCGACCTCATGACAGACAATGAAGACGTCCGGCTGGCTACCATGCAGCAAGCCCAGAGATACGGTAGCATAGGCGGGGTGGAACAAAGACCCCTGACCTTCGATCACGTCCCAATGTTCCTGTGGTGCATCGGGACTCAGTATCTCGGCTGCGCCGGCAAGGAAATCCGAAACCACCGAATCCATCGGCATGCCCGATCCCGCAATCATGATGCCGGTCTGGCCGCTGGCGCGAAAATCGGCATTGACGCCGCGCGCCTTGAAGCCATCGGCGATGGCAAGGGCCGTATATTTCTTGCCCAGCGCGCAGTCGGTGCCGACCGTCAGCAGCCGCTTGCCGCTACGCTTGCGCCCGGTCGCGATCGGAATACCGGACGGAGGCGTGCGCACGTCGATCAATTGCCGTCCAGCCTTTGCGGCCGCATCGGCAAGGCGCGGGAAGCTGGCGAGTTTGGCGTGCATACCGCTGACCAGATCGAAACCGGCGTCCAGCGCTTCGACCAGTGCGTCCATCCATTGATCGGGGATGACCCCACCCACATTGGCCACGCCGATCACCAGCGCGCGAGCGCCCTTGCTCCTCGCTTCGGCCGGCGTCAGCGGCGGCAGGCCGGCAGTCACGGTGCAGCCTGGCAGACCATATTCCCCTAAGCACAGATTGGGCGCCCAGTCCGCCAGACCCAGCGCGGTCTTCGCGAAACCACGTTCAGTCGCATCGCCTAAGAACAGCAGATAGGGGCGGGGCAGAACCAGCGTTCCCATATCAAACCCGCCTTGCCGCATCGTCATATCAAATATCCAACTTTTGCTATTCAGGACATTATGATCCTGATTGGAGAATAATCAACTTATTTATCGGTCCAGTTGCGGTCGATGCGACGAATGGCCGGATCGAGCAGCCGGAGCAGAATGGCGGCCAGGCAAGCGAGGGCGGCCAGCAGGACGAAATAGCTGCCATGGGCCATATGGCTCCACAGCGTGCCGACCAGCCCGGCGCTCAGGCTGCCGGCAAAGATGGTGAGATACCAGGCCGCTACCGTGGTCGCGCCGAGGCGCGGCGGTGCGAGGCGCGCGAACAGACCCAGACCCGATGGCAGGATGAACAGTTCGCCTACGGTGAAGATGAGGAAGAAGAGCGCCAGCCACAACCAGGCCGCCTGTCTTTCCCCTGCCTGCCAGGCGACGAGCGCCAGCAGAACATAAGCGAGCCCGACCAGAAGAGCGCCCTGCGCCATGCGGCGCGCTGGCGCGCCATCTCGCCCCGCCGCCGCCTGCCGCCGCCACAGCGCCAGCAACGGCGGCGTCAGGAGCATGACCAGCAGGGGATTGAGCGACTGGAACCAGGTCATGGGGATGGCGACATCGCCAACGCTACGGTCCACCCCATTGCCGGCCCAAAGCGCCACGGTGTTGCCCACCTGCTCATAAGCGCCACGAAAGATGGTGACGCACAGGCCCACCGCCGCCAGCACCAACCAGAGTTGACGATTATTCCCGGCTGATACGGTCATGCCATCCTGCACCACAATCGGCGCAACCTGCTCGGACGGCAGATGCTTCTGCCCCAGCAGATAGATGGCAAGACCCGCGAACATGCCGATCCCGGCCGCGCCGAAGCCATAATGCCAGCCGTAAATTTCACCCAGCGTCCCGCAGATCAGAGGCGCCAGGAAACCGCCGATATTGATGCCGACATAATAGACATTATAGGCCCAGCCTCGCCGCGGATCGCCCGGCGCATAAAGATCGTTGATCTGGCTCGGCAGGCTGGGCAGGAACAGTCCGTTGCCCAGCGCGATGGTGGCAAGCGCGAGGTAGAAGAGCGGTTCGAACGCCATCATGAAATGACCCGCTGCCATGACGGATGCGCCGATCGTGACCGCGCGACGCCTGCCCAGCCAGCGATCCGCAACCACCCCGCCGACGATCGGCGTGAAATAGGCGCAGGCGGTATAAGCGCCATAGACAAAGGACGCCTGCCCCTGCCCCAGCATCAGTTGCCGGGTCATATAATAGACCAGCAACGCCCGCATGCCGAAATAGGAAAACTGTTCCCACATGTTCGTCAGGAACAGGATGGTGAGCCCTGGCGGCTGGCCGAACCAGCTGCGCTCCGCCTGCGCACCCGTCACTGGTCGAAAATCCCGGCGAAGGTCATACCGCGTCCGGGCTTTCCCTGCCCCACATGCGTTCGTCGCACCAGGCCATGCCCTCGTCATAGCTTATGGCGGGATCGCGGTCGGCGCTCAGAAAGATCGGGCCGTCCAGATCGCAAATGTCGCACAATTGTCCCAGCAGGAAGCTGGGCGCCATGCTGAGCGTGGAGCCGCCCATATTGCCCACCATCACGCCCAGCCCGGCGGCCTTCGCAGCCTTGGCGATCATCAACCCTTCGGTCAGGCCGCCGCATTTGTCGAGCTTGATATTGACCACGTCGAAGCGGCCAACCAGTCCCGGCACATCCTCCAGTGTCAGCGCGCTTTCGTCCGCCGCCAGCGGAATGGGCGAGCGATAGCCGTCCAGATCGGCCTCCCGCCCACGCGCCAGCGGCTGTTCGATCAGGGAGACATTGGCCGTCACCATCGCGGCCACCAAGCTGTCCAGCTCGTTGATCGCGAACCCCTGATTGGCATCGACCCCCAACCAGACATCGGGCCGCGCGGCGCGGATCGCGGCGACGCGGGCAATGTCCAAATCCAGCTCGCCGGTCAGCTTGATCTTGATGGCGCGCACCGGACCGAAGGCAACCGCGGCCTGCGCCATCTTCGCCGGATCGTCCGCACCCAGGGTGAAGGTGGTGACGACGGGCTTCGGCGCGTCCAGTCCGGCCAGTGCCCAGATCGGCGTGCCGTCGCGTTTCGCTTCCAATTCCCATAGAGCAGCATCGACAGCATTGCGCGCGCCGCCGGCCGGAAGGATCGTGCGCAACTCCTGGCGGGTCGGCCCGGCCTCGATCGCCGTCCGCGCCCGCGCCAGTTCAGCCAGCATATGGGGCTGTCGATCGTCCAGATAATAGACGCCATCGCCTTCGCCGCGCCCGCTATGCCTGCCATCCGACAGGGTTGCGATCACGCAGTCCAGCCCTTCGAAAACATAACCCGAAATGCGAAAGGGTGCTTTGAAATCGAGCCGCTGGGCTTGCACGTCGAGTGTCAGAGCGGTGGTCACAGTAAGAACTCCTGAAGCGTTCGGGCGCAAGTCGCCCGGCACCCGCGCATTGCTCGCGGGTGAAAAGAGGGATTGTCGGGAAGTTTGGCCGAGGCCGGGCGACGCGGCGTCGCCCGGCCTCGGCCCGCCATTACCAGTTGGCGCCGAAGCTGATGAGATGGAAGGCGAGCGCCACCCACAGCATGACGACGGCGGCGCCGAGCAACAGCACGCTCCATAGCCTGCCGAACCAGCCACGCTTGTTCCTGAAGGCCAAACAGGCGTTCCAGCCGGCGACGCCGACGAAGCCGAAGAAGAGCAGCAGTCCGGCGATCTGGTTGAACCAGATGAGACCGGCCGACGTCACATAATCGCTCGCTATGACCACCACAGCGACCCAGCTGCCGAGTAGCCCCAGCATAGCCCAGGCGCAGGCGGGCACGACGCGATGCAGCGCCAGGTCACGACCCGTCAGTTCCAGCTTCGCGCCATAGCGCTTGCGGTTGATGGCGCCGACGGGCCAGGCGAGCGCAGTCAGAACC
Organism: Sphingobium sp. 3R8; assembly: GCF_020166615.1. Taxonomy (NCBI): domain Bacteria; kingdom Pseudomonadati; phylum Pseudomonadota; class Alphaproteobacteria; order Sphingomonadales; family Sphingobiaceae; genus Sphingobium; species Sphingobium sp. 3R8. Next base: position 142,010 of record NZ_JAIQXR010000003.1, read on the forward strand.
AGAATGGCCAGCGCCCCGATCGCCAACGGCTTAAGCCAGGCGCTATTCTTGTACCAGGGTACCGGATCCCACACCATGATCGGTGCGACCGGGCCGTAGAAGACCCGCGTGACCTTTCCATTTTCGACACGTGCCGCGAATTGGTCGCCATCCTCGGTCGATTGCCAGACATAGGGCGAGACCTCGACCCATTTGCGCGGCGCACCGCCGATGGTCTTGAATGCGGGTACCGACAGCTTGCCGTCCTTGTCCGTGCCAACGTCCATCTGGCTGAGAAAACCCATCATCGCCGCCCAGTTCTCGACCGGCGCACGGCTGGTGCCATAGGTGCCGGCAACCTGCGCCGCATGGGCCTTGGCCGTCGCCAGTTCCTTGGGCGCGGGCTTAGGCGCGGGAAAATAGCGGTCGGCGAACTGCTTGAAGAAACTGTTGCGGATCGGACCGACCGCGCCGTCTTTCCCCATGCTGTTCAGCGAGATGTAGATGCCGACATTCTTGCTGGGAAAGAGCGACAGATCGGAATGGAACCAGCGCGTATCGCCGCCATGGGCGATAGCGCTGATGCCGTTGATCTTTTCCTCATAGAAGCCGAGCATCATGTGGTTGAGGCCCGGTAGCGGCTCGTTGGCGGGCGAATGCATCAGCTTGGTCGTTTCAGGCTTCAACAGCGGACCGCCATCATTAAGGTGCGCGATCATGAATTTCGCCATGTCGGCGCCGCTGATGGACGAACTGCCGGCCGGGGCGACCGAGACGATCTCGAACGGCTTGCCCTCGCCCGATCCCAACTGATAGCCTGTGGCCATGTGCGGCTGGAGCGCGGCCGGCAGAGGCTGGCGGAAGCTCGCATATTTCATGCCGAGACGCTGGAAGATATTGCGTTCGATATAGTCGTCGAACGGCATACCGCTGACCCGTTGCACGATATAGCCGGCCAGCGCGGTCGCGTAGTTGGAATAGGCCGGCGTCGATCCGGGCGCATAGACACGGTGCGGCGTCCAGCGCTTCAAGGCGACTTCCAGCGTCGGAATATTATCGCTCGTGCCGATCAGGTCGCGGCCCGCTTCCTCGAACCCGGCCGTGTGCGTCATGATGTTGCGCAGCGTGATCGGCTTGCCATCGAAAGGCGGAATCTTGAAGTCGAGATATTGATTGATGTCGGCGTCGAGGTTCAGCTTGCCTGCCTCCACCTGCTGCATCACCGCCGTCCAGGTGTAGAGCTTCGACACCGAACCGGGGCGGAAAAGCGTGGTGGCCGGATCGACCGGGCTGCGCTTGGCGACATCGGCATAGCCGAAGCCGCGCTGTGTCAGCACCTGCCCGTCCTTGACGATGACGACCACGGCGCCGGCAACATCCCCCCGTGCCAGGGCATAAGGCAGGAACCCGTCGAGCCAGGCGTCGGCATCCTGTTTGGTAAGCATATGCTGCCCATCGACCACGGGCGCAATCGGCACGACCGCGCCGGGCCTCGCGGCGGGCTGCGGCAGCAGCGAGGGCGCATCGAGGGGCGCCTGTTGCGCCACGGTAACGCCGCCGGCCAGCGCCAGCGCGCCGGCGGCCAGATATTTCATCCATCGCATGATGCTGCGCCCTTCCCTGTTGAAGCTGTGTGAAGATTGTCCCGTCATGGTTGTGCCAGCCCGCTGCGGATGGCCTGTCCGGGGAACTGGCCGTCGATTACCTGCCCGTCGCGCGCCATCAGTGTGCCGCCGACCAGGACGTAGCGGATGCCGACCGACGCCTGCATCGGCTTTTCGAATGTCGCACTGTCCTTGATCTTCGCCGGGTCGAAGACGGTGATGTCCGCATCGGCGCCCACAGCGAGGCGTCCCTTGCGCGCCATCTGGGGCGATATCTTTTCCAGCCTGCGGGCCGGCATGATCGTCATCTTGGCGATCGCGGTCTTGAGGTCGAGCAGCTTGCGATCGCGGACATAGACGCCCAGCACTCGCGCGAAAGTGCCCGCACCGCGCGGATGCTCGCCCGATGTGGTCCAGGGTACACCGTCCGATGCGATGCTAACCACAGGATCGGTGACGGCCAGATCGACGATGTCGCTGGGGATGACGTGGATGATGACGGCGGCGTCGGGCTGTTCCTTGCGGTAGCGCTCGAACGTCGCCTGCGTCAGCCGCTCGCCGGTGGCGGGCCACTGAACCGCTTCATAACTCACGCCGTTGCGCTGCTCCCATCCGTCCGAAAAGAAGCTGGAGCCGATGGCGGTGCTGCCGGCGGTATAGGGATAAGCCTCGGTCGTAATGTCGATGCCATGGGCCTGCGCGCCCTTCACCAGTTCGAGCAGCGTCGGCACGTCGCCAAGGCCGGTCGAGGCGATATGCACGATCTGAAGCGACGCCCCGGTGGTCGCCGCGTCAGCAATCACTTCCTGCACGACCGCGATCGGCACGCCGCTCGCCTTGTCGAGCGGACGACTGCGGACATGCGTGAAGACCGGCGCCCCAGTCTTGCCCGCCGCCTGGAAAATGCGGAAAATCTCGCGCCGTCCGGCGCCCGGCACATATTCTATGCCAAGGCCATAGCCGAGCGCGCCGGCCTTCACGTCCCGGTCCATCAGGTCGGCGATCTGCCTCTCCTGCGTGAGGTCGGCGCTCTTGGCCAGCATCGCCGGGTCGGCCGCAACCTGATGTGGACCACTTTGCGCGCAGGACTTGGCCGACAGGACCTGCAACCGCGCACAGATGTGGGAGGCAGACGCGCCAAAATTGATGAGAGCCTTGCCCCGCATCCGGGCGTGGAGATCGGCGACCGGCAACGTGCCGATCTCCATGTCGATCGCCGTGGTCACGCCGTCCAGCAGTTGCAGTCGCTCCGCCACGGGATCCTGTCCATGGGCGTGCAGGTCGATGAAACCAGGCGCAACCACCATGTTCCTGGCATCGAGCCGCCTCCCCCCGCCGAGCGATGCCGTCGAGATGGCCGCAATACGTCCATCCTTGATAGCGATATCGGCGATTTCGTCCCGGCCGCTATCCGGATCGATCACCCGTCCGCCGGCCAGGATCAGGTCATAGCCTGGGGCAGGAACAGCAAGCGCTTCTCCCGCCAGCAGCAGTCCTGCAACTACCGCCGCTCCATGCCGGAAGGAAGAATAGGCAGCGCGCATCTTCAGATCCTTTCATCAAGAATGCCGGACGACGACGGGCAAGGACCCCCATCGCCGTCCGTATCGCTGTCGGGCGATCAGAAGTTCAGCTTCACGCCGCCGGAGAAGTAGCGGCCGATCACATCGTAATTCGCGTTGGTATATTGCGACAGCGGCGGATCGCGATCGAACAGGTTGTTGACGTTGCCGTAGAGGGTGAAGGCGCCCACCTTGAAGCGGACGGCAAGATCGACATAGGTGCGTCCGCCAATGTCGTTGTTGAGCGGCAACTGGCCGTTCGGACCGGGCACATAGGTATATTTTCCGCCGCTGACATGCCGGACGCGCAGGTCCGCGCCGAAATGTGGGTCATCATAGCCGACCGACGTCGTCACTCGCCATTTTGGCGTGGAGAAGGCCGTGTCGCCTCCGACGATACCCGCGCGGTCGGTGGTGGTGACGCCGTCGTCGATCAGCAGTTCCATGACATGGGTCGCCAGCGACCGGACGGTGACACGCCCCGCCCCTACCGGCACCTGATAGGCGGCTTCAATATCCAGCCCTTTGGTCTTATACTGGGCGAGGTTGCGATAGGTGCGCAGAACCGAGACGAGGCCGCCATTGGCGTCACGCTCGATCAGGCCACCGCACAGATTGTCGTTCGGATTCTGCGCAGCGCAGAGGTTCAGCACGTCCTGTGGTGCAAGCGTAACGATTACGCCATCAATCTTGATCTTGTAGAAGTCGACCGACAGGCGCAGTCCCGGCACGAAGTGCGGCGAATAGGAACCGCCCAAAGTCAAAGTGTGCGAGATTTCCGGGTCGAGCGCCGGATTGCCGCCCGTATAGCTGAATACGTTCAGCGCTACCGAATTATTGCGGAACGGATCCTGCATATTGCCGATGTTGGTGGCACGACCCAAATAATATTCGTTGATGCTGGGCGAACGGATGTCACGTGAATAGACGGCACGCAACAGCAGATCGTTGACCAGTCGAAGAGTACCACCAGTCTTCCACGACCAGATGCCACCGCTTGTGCTGTAATCGGAATAGCGGGCCGCGCCGTTCACTTCCAGTTTGGCCGTGTCCGCTACGTCGAGCAGCGGTATCGCGACTTCAGCAAAGAATTCCTTGACGTTGAAGCCGCCATTGGTGGGCGCATAGTTGAGCGTAGCGAAAGCGCGGGTCGCCGACAGCGCGTCGATCGAGTTGGTAACGAATTCTTCCCAGCGGAAATCGCCGCCCACTGCAATGTCGACCGGACCGGCCCAGGTGGAGAAAGGCTGGCCACTCACGCTGAAGCCTGCCGCGTCCAGCTTGGTGGTGCTGGTCGAGGAGGCATCGCCAAAGGCATAGGCCCGGCCAGCATCGCTGATCTTGCCATTGCCAAGAATGTCGATCGGCACGCAGGCGGCGTCGTCATTGGCCGTGCTGGCATCCGCATTGACACGGCAGACCGGGCTGCCATTGACCAGCACTGCGTCGATCGCTTTGTTGAAGCGCGCCGCGATACGCTGATTGCCCAGCGTCTGGCGGTTTCGCAATTCGCCATGGTCATAATAGAGCTTGTAACTCCAGCCATTGCCGAAGCTGCCGTCCAGCCCGATCGCCCCTTCCAGATTGCGGCGCGCATAGTTGAATCGCAACATGCCGTCCGGCCCGACATCGTCCAGGATACGGCCGAGGATGAAGGGGCCGGTGACGCCTGCCGCCGCCAGTTGCGACCTGGCGGTTGCGGTCAGGAATGCGTTATCTTGCTGGATGACGGAAATCGGCGTTTCCGGAAAGAAGCTGAAGTCGCCCGCCATCCGGTTATAGCTGCCTTCGGCCCAGATCTTCAGATTGTCGGTCAGGTCGTAGCTGATACGGGCGAAAAGATTGGTTCGTTCATAGGGGGTACTGACCGACAGATAATCATAGATGCTCTGTCCGCCGCCGCCGATGGTCTGCTGGCCAAAGGTTTCGCTGCCCAACGGTAGCGGGCCGACCGATCCGTCCGGGTTGAACACAAGATTATAGGGAACCGCGGAGGTGCTGAGGATCGATCCACCACGATTGAGAATGGTATAGTTGACGTCATCCGTCAGCACGAGCTGGCCGTCGGCGCGCTGGAACAGCCCGCCGTTCAGGTTCGGCCGGGAATCGCGATCGAACGCGCCCTTGCTCTTGAGATATTCGCCGCCGACCATGATATGGCCGCGATCACCCGCGAATTTCGTACCCCAGGCCATGTCGCCGCCGAAACGGTAGCCATCACCCCGCGACGAGATGCCGGTGTTGGCGCCCATTTTCCAGCCGGCCAGATCATCGTCCAGAATGACGTTGACGACACCCGCGACCGCGCCGGAACCCCAGGCGGCCGATGCGCCGCCCGTCACCACATCGACCCGCTTGATCAGATTCTGCGGCACGCTGTTCAGATCGGCGCTGCCGGTAAAGCGATGTCCGTTAAGGAGCGTCAGCGTGCGCACCGCGGTCAAGCCGCGCAAATCGGCGGGTGAAGCAGCGGCAGTGGTGTTGCCGGTGGTGGTTTCCGGGGTCGATGTCGGCCGGAATTGCGGGATGTCGTTCAGCGCCTGGGCCAGGCTGGGCCGATCGCCCTGCTGTAATTGTTCTACCCCCAATATGGTGGTGGGCGTGGGCGCGTCGAACCCCTGCCGCTGGATGCGCGATCCGGTTACGATGATTTCGGATTCTGCGACCTGTTCCGCCGGCTGCTGCGCCATGGCGGGCGACATGCCTGCGATCCCCGCCAACGCGGTGCCCGCAAGCCACAACAAATGGTTGGACTTCATGCTCATACCCCTTTGCACCCATCGAAGGGGCGCAGCACGCCAAGGCCGTCCGCTTATACTTCGCCTATTTCTCGCCTGACGTAACCGCTTCCTCCGATTCAAGTGAGAAGGATAAGAACATTAATATGAGGACAACTCAATCCTAAATGAGATAAAATTGTCATATCAGAAAAATAAAGCCGCCGATCGAGTTGATCGGCGGCGTGGGATCGAGTCATTTCCCGGTGGACGGGACCAGATGATAGGTAACGTGCGGCTGGGAACCGAAGGAAAGGCGCAGATCGTCCGGCGCGCCGTAGAACAGCAGCCGGTCATAGGGGCCACCCGCTCGTGCGCCGGTCACTTGTTCATAGAGCGTCGGCCCGATCTGCTCCCAATAGCTTTTGCGTCCCTGCGCCTCGACCAGCAGGCCATGTTCGCCCTGAATTGAAAGCTTGAGATCGCCCGCCGGATCGGCCGGCTTGGCATAATCGCGACGATTGACGCGGTAAGCGCCGACCGGTGGCGTCGCGCCAGCCTGCGTCCAGCGCGTTGCAGGGGCCTGTGGGAAGAGGCGCCCGACGATCGCGTCGCTCAGTTCGGTGCGAGCCCCATAGCTCCCTTGCCCGCCCGTCATCGACACGAAGAAACCAAAATCCGCTTCGGGCGCAAGCAGCAGATAGCTGTGAAAATCCATGGTGTTGCCGCCATGACCAACCAGGCGAGGCCCCGCTTCGCGCGCGACCATGAAGCCATGGGCCATGCCCGGTAGCCCCGGCGCGTTAGCGATCGAGTCGCTTTCGAGGAAATGAACCGATTCCGGCTTCAGGATGCGCGCCGCACCCAGCGCGCCATTGCCCAACATCGCCAGCATGAAGCGCGCCATGTCAGGCGCCGTCGCCGCGGCCGATCCGGCGGGCATGATCTTGTCATAGCGCTCATAAGGCTTCGCCTTGTAACGCCCGTCCGCAAAGGCATATCCCAGCGCCATATGGGCGGCATTGGCACCCGTCAGCGGTTCGCGGAATGTGCTGGTCGTCATGCCAAGCGGCTTGAAAATATGGCGTTCCACATAATCCGGGAAGGGTTCGCCGGACACGCGCTCGACGATATAGCCGGCCAGCGCCGCACCATAGTTGGAATAGGAAATCTCTCCGCCGGGCGCCCAGAGCCGCTGGGGAATATGAGTCTTGAGGAAGGATTGATAGGCCTCTTCCTTTTCCCACTCTCCTTCGGCGTAAGACAGGTCGCTCATCCCCACAGCGTGGGCGAAGAGATCGCGAACCTTGATCGGCTTGCCTTCAAACGGCGGAATTGCATAATCGAGATAGCGATTGACGTCGACATCCAGGTCGACTTTGCCGGCCTCCACCTGCTGCATCAGCGCCGCCCAGGTGAAGAGCTTCGACACCGAACCGGGCCGGAACAGCGTATGCTGCCCATCTACGGGAATGCCGCGATCGACATCGGCGAAGCCATAGCCGCGCGTCATCACTACCTTGCCACGATAGACGACGGTAATGACAGCCCCCGCCACTTCGCGCTGCGCGATCTGCTGCGCCATAATGCCGTCGATGAAATCCGGCAGCCCCACGACGCGACTCCTGTCGAGGGAGACGGGCGCCGATGCCTGCGGCACCTTCGCCAACGCCATATTGCCGGACGGCGCCAGCAGCAGAAGGGCCGCGGCGCCGCCCAAGGCGAGCCTCCACCCGCGCCTGTCATGATGGTCGAGATGCATCATTTCCGCCCCTCATATATTCTCGTATCAGGAATTATTTCTCTATACAGGATGAAGGATAATCGGCAAACTCTTTTCCAATTCGACAAAAGGGGATTGGACATGGACAAGATAAACAGCGTTTCGCGGCGGCAATTGCTGGCCGGCACGGTCACAGCCGCGGCACTGGCTTTTCCGATGATCAATGGCGGCCTCTATCAGGCCCATGCGGCTTCACCGCGCCGTTATTCGAAGCGAGTGACCGATCTGGTGAAAGGGTCGCTCATCATCGACATGCTGGGGCCGTTGACGCTCGACTTCCGCCCGGACGTCTATGCCGAGCCGGTGAGCGAAAAATGGGCGGCGGATTTCCGCGCGAGCGGCATTACCGCCTTCCACAACAGTATCGGCATTGGCGGGCCGAACGCGCGCTCTGAAACGCTGCAATGGCTACTGGCCTGGACCGGCTTCGTCGCGCGCAATCCGCATCTGTTCCAGGGCATAGGGTTGGGTGCCGACCTCGATCGAGCAAAGGCGGACGGCCGGATGGGAGTCATCATGGGCCTTCAGAATAGCGACCATTTCGAAACATTGGCGGATGTGAAGACATTCTATCAACTGGGACAGCGCGTGTCGCAGTTGACCTATAACAGCCAGAACAGAATAGGATCGGGCTGCACCGATCGTATCGACGGCGGCCTGTCCGACTATGGCGTCGCGATCGTCGCGGAGATGAACAAGGTCGGCATGGTGGTCGACGTGTCCCATTGCGGCGACAAGACAACGCTGGACGCCATCGCCATGGCCAGCGGCCCCATCGCGATCACCCACAGCAATTGCCGGGCGCTCAACAACCATCCCCGCACCAAGACGGACGAGGCGATCAAGGCACTGGGCGCCAAGGGCGGCGTGATGGGCATTACAGGGGTGCGCAACTTCCTCACCGCGCAGGAGCCGACGACCATCGCCAATCTGGTCGACCAGGTCGATCATGTCGCCAAGCTGATCGGCATCGACAAGGTCGGCATCGGGTCGGACGCTGACATCTACGGTTATGACGATATGGAACCGACCGCCTATGCCAAGCTGAAGGCCGGCTACAAGGGCAGTTACGCCTTTCGCGACAAGATCGACACGGATGGATTCGACGACCCGCTGAAGATGTATAATCTGGTAGAGGAAATGGTGCGCCGCAATTATTCCGACGATAATGTCCGGGCGGTGCTGGGTGGCAATTTCCGCCGGTTGCTGGGCACGACCTGGAAATAATATCGACGGAATATGGCGGCGGGGCGATCAAAATGCCGCCGCCGCCATCAGATCGGCAGTTCGTTCGTCGATTTGATTTCCGACAGGGCCACCGTCGAATTGATTTCCTGCACGCCCGACAATTTGCTCAGGCGCTCAAAGAAGAAACGCTCATAGGCGTCGATGTCCTTCGCCACGATCCGCAACATGAAGTCCATCGTGCCCATTAGCACATAGGCATCCAGCACCTCCGGAAAGCCCCGGATGGCTTCGCTGAACTCATCGAGATTGGCGCGACCATGCGCATTGAGCTTCACCTGTGCGAAGACATGGGCATTCAGCCCGACCTTGCGTCGGTCGATCACCGCCACGCGCTTGCGGATAAGACCTTCCCGTTCCAGCCGGTCGATGCGACGCCAGCAAGGCGATGGCGTCAGTCCGACCTTCTCAGCGATTTGCGCCGTCGTCTGACTCGCGTCACGCTGCAATTCGCGGAGAATCTTCCGCTCGAAATTATCGAGATCGATCATATTATCCACATTATAGCACAGTGTCGGATAAATCATCCCGCCATCCTCGGATTGACCGGAAAATGAGGCAAGTTTCTTCTCGCGCGACGGTGGATAAGCCGGGCGGCAATCCCAGAGGAGAAAATCATGGTCGTCCGCCCTGCCCGCCTGAACCCGCCGATGCAATCAGTGCGTCTGCTCGATCCCGAAAACGGCCTGGACGGGGTCATCGCCATCCATTCAACGGCCATCGGTCCGGGGGCGGGCGGGTGCCGTTTCTGGCACTATCCCGATCTGGAATCGGCCTTTGACGACGCCTGTCGCTTGGCCGAAGGCATGAGCTACAAGAATGCGCTGGCCGGCCTTCCCTTTGGCGGCGCCAAGGCGGTGTTGCGCCGCCCCGAAGGGGCGTTCGATCGTACCGCGCTGTTCCGTGCCTTCGGCCGCGCGGTCGAGGCACTGGATGGCCTGTACGTCACCGCCGAAGATGTCGGCACGACCGTCGCCGACATGCGCGACGTATCGTCCGCGACGCGTCATGTCGCCGGCCTGGATTCATCGGACGATCAGGCTGGTGGCGATCCTTCGCCCTGGACGGCGCTGGGGGTGTTCGAGGCGATGCGGGCCGCCGCCCGCATGACATTGGGCGCCGAACTGTCGGACCTGACCGTGGCGGTCCAGGGAACCGGCAATGTCGGGGCCAGCCTGTGCCGCCGCCTGGCCGATGCGGGCGCACGGCTGATCATCGCCGACATCGACCCGCGTCGTCGCAATGCATTGAGCGCCGTCCTCGACGCCCATATCGTCGATGTCGACGAGATCGCATCGGTTGAGGCGGACATTTTCGCGCCCTGCGCTCTGGGTGGCGCGCTGACGGTGCAAAGCGTGACGGCGATGCAGGCCAGGCTCGTCTGCGGCGCCGCGAACAACCAGCTCGCCTCGTCCGAAGTCGCCGACCTGCTGCTGGAACGCGGTATCGCCTATGCGCCCGACTATGTCGTCAATGCCGGCGGCATCATCAGCGTGTCGGCCGAATATCTGGGCGAGGATCGCGCGAGCGTCGCTGCTCGCGTCGACCAGATCGGTCCCCGCGCCGGCGAGATACTGGATCTCGCCCGCCGCGAAGGCCATTCCCCCGCATGGGTGGCGGACGAGATGGCCGAACGGATCATCACCGCCGCCAGCCGTCAGGCTGCCTGAACCGACCTCACCATCTAAGCGCCGCGCGGGCCAGGATCAGGCTGTTGCCTGCGCGGCGATACGGGATACTGTGCGGCGGCAACGGGATCGTTTTCGCGCCTTCGGGCCACTGGTCCCGGACTTCGATCAACTGGATGTCCATCTGGCCCGGTCCGGCCGCATCCATGCTGACATGCACCGGATCAGCTCCGCTGGCGTGGAAGGTCATAGACGACCAATCGCCCGCCTTGATCGGCCCTGACACCGGCTGATCCATCAGCCGCAGGTTCCGCAATTCCACCGAAGGCTTGAAGAATAGGCGCATGAACCGCCCGCCATTGCGATTGGCCGCGACGAGGTTGATGCGATGCCCATTACCGGCAGAGGTAGCAGTCAATCGCAGCACCGGCCGGGCGAAGGCGGCGGGCTTTGCCGGCGCGATCCAATGATCGTCCTTGGCGATTGGCGCGATCGACCCCAGCCGAGGCACACCGCCATCCTGCGACAGCGTGCGCCGGACCCAGCCGGCGCGATCCAGCCTGGCGCTCACCCAATTGGCGCGCGCGCTGTCGATGTCGGCGATGTAGAAGGCTTCGACCATGTCCGGATTGTCCGCCGTCGGCGTTCGCGCATCAATGGCCGCGGCAACGAAAAGGCCCAAGCCGGCGACCGAGCCGATCGAGGCGACGCGCAGGAGATTGCGCGACGACCAGAGCAGTGGCGCCAGCGCAAGCAGTGTCAGCAGGATGAAGGGCGTTACGATGGCCGGGAGCGACACCCCGATCATCAGGAAGAAGTCATAGCCCGCACGAGCCATCAACCCCGCGATCAGGATGGCCGGCGCCGTCATCGCCAACAGTCCCAGCGGCTGAAGGGAGCTAATGGGCGCGAACAGGAGCATCGCCAGCGGCAATGCGAACAACAGCAGCGGCCATAGGAGAATATGAGCGCCATTGGGCAACATGATCTGGAACGCGAGCGCCAGCAGCCCGACCAACGTCATGGCTCCCGCAAACCAGCCGTTCAACGATACAGGTCGTCGCATATTGGCGAAAACCAGGAGAGCCGCGCCGCCGCCTACAATCAGCGGAATCGCGCTGAAGCTGCCGAGAAAGCCTGTCGCCAGACCCGCTATCCCCAGCCCCAGGGCCGCGACCTTGGGCCTTGCCGTCATGGCGACGCCGAGCAACAGCAGACCGAAGCTGATGCCCAGCAGGGCCGTGGCCGCCAGCAGCGCGCCAAACTGGCCGATCAGCGCATAGGGGGTCGACAGGTCGCGCACGATCAGGGCGGCCAGGCGCAGCGCGAGCATCAGCATCGTCGCGATGCCCAGCAGCAGAGCCAGCAGACCGCCCGCGCCAGCCAGCATATCGCGCCAGTCGATGGTGCGCCGGGCCAAAGCGACACCCGTCATGGCGAAAGTCGCGCCGATCGTCGCAATCGCCAGCACCCACCCCAGCCATGACGGGTAGGCGATCAGGAACAGGCCGAACAGGTCGGAAAAGATGCTGTCATCCTGCGCCCGGTCGAGGCTGTCCGCCTGAGCGAACAGGCGGACAGCCGGCAACACCTGATCCCCCATATGCTGAATGCTGCCGGCATTCAGCCGGTCGGGCGTGGACAGCGCCGTGTGATAGGCCATCTGATGCCCGACAAAGGCGAAATTCAGGCCAGCAAGCCCCTTGTCGAGCGCCGCCGTGAGGTCGGTGTCGTTGGGCATATGTTTGTAGATAGTGACGAGCAGCGAGTCGGCCGCAGGCGACGGGACGGCCTGTCGATAGACATCGATCAGGCGACTGTTTCCGGCGCTGGTCTGGAACATCAGCGCCCTGCCGCTGTCGCCCCGCGCTTCCAGATTGATGACCAGCCCGATGCGTCGGCGCAGAGGATCGCTTGCGAAAAAGGCGGTCGATCCCAGCAGGCCGGCTTCTTCGCCATCGGCGAAGAGGAAGATCACCGATCGCCGCAACGCACCCGCCGCTTTGAGCGCGCGCGCCACTTCCAGCGCAACCGCCACGCCCGACGTATCGTCCCCCGCCCCCGGCGACAGCGCCGCGGTGTCATAATGCGCCATCAGCAGCACGGCAGGCAATGTGGGATCGATTCCCCGATATTCCGCCACGATATTCTGCATCCGGCCGGCCGGGGCGACATCGTTGAAATAGCGTCGCGCCGAAATGGCGGTTTGCGTGCGGAGCAGCGGATTTAGGCCAAGCGCCTGGGTCTGTTTCATCAGGTAACGCCTGGTGTCGTCTATCTCCGGCGATCCGGTCGGATGCGGGCGGGTGGCGATGGCGCGGACATGTTGCATGGCGCGATCGGCGGAAAAGTCGGTCGTCGGCGCGGTGGCGGATTTAGGCGCGGGCAAGCGGTTGGCCATGATCCCAAGCGCGACCCCGCAGGCAATGACGAGCAGGGCGAGCGCCCAACGCGACAGCGAGTTGGACAGTTGATCGGCGGCTTCGTCAGCATAAATTTTCTTCATGGACATTTATTGTCTTATTTGTAGAAAATAATCAAATTACGAAAATAATCCCGTCCGTTTTCCTGCCTCAACGCAAAAGGGCTTGCGGGGGATGGGGCATATGAACGCACGCCAGCGGAGGCATTTGCAGAAAAGATCAGGGGAAGCCCCGCCGCGTCATGCCAGCATTGCTCTCAGCGCTTTTTTGTCGATCTTGCCGACGCTGGTGCGCGGCAGCGCTTCGACCAGCAAAAGCCTCTCCGGAATGGCGTAGCGGCTGATGCGACCCGATGCGACATGCTGCTGGAGCTGCACGCATAGCAGATCCATATCGGACGGCGTTGCCCCCCGGGCCGCGACGATGAAGGCGACAGGCCGCTCGCCCCATTTTGCGTCCGGCATGGCGATGACGCCCGCCTCCGCCACCCCAGGCAGCGCAACCAGCAAATCTTCAAGATCCACCGAGGACACCCATTCCCCTCCAGACTTGATGACGTCCTTCAGCCGATCGACAATGCGCAGCGCGCCATCGCCATCCAACGCCGCGACGTCACCCGTATGCATCCATCCGTCTGCCCACAATGTGTCGGAATCCGGCTGCGTGGCATAGCCCTGCGTCAACCATGGCGCGCGCAGCAGCAGTTCGCCACCCTTGTCCACGTCGATCCGGGCCTGGACCAGGATAGCGGGGAAGCCGGCACGGCAACATTTTGCCACATCCTGTTGTGGTCCCCGCGCCAGCGCCACCACCGGACCGGTTTCGGACATGCCATAACCGGCCAATATCGTGATGCCAGCCATTTCGGCCTCCTGCGCCAAAGCAGCCGGCAGTGCCGATCCGCCGATGACGAAGGTCCAGGGCGCCAGACTGTCTCCGCCGGCTGCATTGGCGTCCAGCAGCATACGCAGGATGGTCGGCACGCAATGGGAAAAATCCACGCCCTCCCGACGCTTGAGCGCCAGCAAGGTCGCGGGATCATAGCGACCGGGATAGACTTGTTTGACACCCAGCATCGTCGCGACATAGGGCATTCCCCAGGCGTGGACGTGAAACATCGGCGTCATCGGCATGTAGACATTCGTCCGCCGCATTCCCTGCCCGTCGGGCTGGTTCGCCAGCGTCGCCGCCAGCGCGATCGTGTGCAGGACCAACTGCCGGTGGCTGAAGAAGACCTGTTTGGGATCGCCCGTCGTCCCGGTGGTGTGAAAGGTGGTGGCGATCGCATTCTCGTCGAAATCGCCGAAGATGAAATCGGGGCTGGCGGCGGCGATCAGCGCTTCATAATCATTGTCTTCGTCCGCCCCGTCCATGACGATCAGGCCCCCAATCTGCGGCAGCGCCAGCAATAGTTGGGCGCAGAGGGGCGCGAAATCGGCATGATGGAGGAGGAAGGACGCGCCCGACTGGCGCAGCGTGAAGTCGATCTGGGCGGGCGACAACCGGACATTCACCGTTTGGAGGATCGCGCCCATCATCGGAATGGCGAAATAGCATTCGAGATAGCGGTGGCTGTCCCAGTCCATCACCGCCACCGTATCGCCGGCTCGCACGCCGCGCGCCGTCAGCAAGGCCGCCAGCCGCGCTACGCGATCAACGAACGCACGATAGCCGAAGCGGAGCTCGCCACTGACGATTTCCGCATCCGTCTGGTTCGCGACATTGGCGAGCAGATGGCGGATCAGCAGCGGATAGGCATAGGCGTTCGCGCCAGGCGTCGACAGAATTCTGGGCATGTTCACCCGATCGCCTCCGGCATGCCGGGGACAGGACGACAAAGTGGAACGACGACGCACATCCTCGACCGCGACATCATGATGGGAGGTTAAGGCTTTGGACGGGTGAAGAGCGCCGCCCCAACGCGACGCCGGCCATGCGGCTGCACATGACGGGCCACGCAGATAAAGGGATCATATGCCACCTTTTCAGCTGGGCCTATGGCTGCTGCCATCGCCCTTCCTTCTCCAGGCGCCGAGTGTCTTCGCTTCCCGAACGCAATTCAAGTATTTTTCAAAAAAAGAAATATTTTTTCACTATCGATCATCCCGATGATGTTTTCCTATCCCGAACTTTTGCAGTCGGCGTAATCCGCTATGCACCCGCGCTTCGGCGCACCACCAGCCGCGCGGGCAACATGCTGGCCGGCCGATCCTTTCCTTCTATCTGCGCGACCAGCGTGTCGATCAGCAATTGCCCGGCCCCCTTCATGTCCTGCATGATGGTGGTGAGCGGCGGGGTGGTCAGGCTGGCGGCGGGGATATCGTCGAAGCCGACGATGGCGACGTCGTCCGGAACCGACAGGCCCGCCTCGGCTAATGCGCGCATCGCGCCGATTGCGATCAGGTCGCTCGCGGCGAAGATCGCGTCGAAAGGCCTGGCCCGCGCGATCAGCGTCCGGGCGGCGGCGTGCCCGGCATCCTCTGCGGTCAGCGCATCGACCTGCAGCGCCGGGTCGGGCGCAATGCCTGATATCGCCATCGCGTCGCACAGCCCCCGGTAGCGGTCGGCAAATTCGGGATAATGTTCGTCCGCCTGCCCCAGAAAGGCGATGCGCCGCCGACCGATCCCCAGCAGATGCTCACCCGCCAGTCGCCCTGCACCGATATTGTCCGACCCCACGGTCGGGCCGATCGTCGCCTCTCCGACCGATCCCCAGCGGACGAAATGCGTGCCGTGATCGACCAGTTCGGTCAATCGCCGGGCATAGAGCGTATAGTCGCCATAGCCGAGCAGGATCAGGCCGTCGGCGCGATGGCTGTCCTGATAGCGGACATGCCAGTCATCCTCCATCTTCTGGAACGAGATGAGCAGATCCAGTCCGCGCGCGCCGCATTGCCGCGTGATCGATCCCAGCATGGCGAGGAAGAAGGGGTTGATGTTCGATTCGTCGGGGGTCGGATCTTCGAAGAACAGCAGTGCGATCGTGTTCGACCGCTGCGACCGGAGCGACGAGGCGTTCTTGTCCACCGAATAATTGAGTTCGCGGGCGATCGCCTCGATCCGCTGACGCGTGGCGAGGCTGACCGATCGCGATCCGCGCAGCGCCCGGCTGACCGTGGGCTGCGACACGCCGGCCAGATAGGCGATGTCGAAGCTGGTCGGCTTGCTGCTGGGCTGGCGCCCCATATCCTTCTCCCGGCGCGGTCGATACGCCACAGCCATGGTAGGGCGAGCTGCAAAGCAAGGCAATCGTGGCCCTGGCGACCATGGCCCAGTGGCATCACGGCCACAGTCGGGCGGCGCGCATATTATGCGTATACGTATGCCTTATGGCCGGGCTGCGCGAACGGGGCGTATGACCGGCCTACCCGCAGGAACGTGGCGCTGCACAGCCACGCCTGCGGCCAGGGTTCCAACATCGGCCAATAGTCTGTCCGATGTTCATGGGGGAGAGGATAATAGTGGCTCAACATCATCATCGCGTCCGTTTGTTCGGCGCATCGCTTCTGGCCATCATGGCGACGACCGCCATCCCCGCCTTCGCCCAGGACGCCCCGCAAGCCGACGCCGCGCCGCAGGATGCAGCCAACGACACGATCATCGTCACCGGCTTCCGCGCCGCGCTGCAGAGCGCCGTCAATGTGAAGAAGAACGCCGCGCAGATCGTGGAATCGGTGTCGGCCGAGGATATCGGCAAGCTGCCCGACGCATCGATCGGCGAATCCATCGCCCGTCTGCCGGGCCTGACATCCCAGCGCCTGTTCGGCCGCGCCAATTCGATCGCGATCCGCGGCGCCAGCGCCGACCTGTCTTCGACCACGCTCAACGGCCGTCCGCAAACCTCGACCGGCGAACAGCGCAATGTCGAATTCGACCAATATCCGTCTGAAGTCGTCAGCCGCGTCGATGTGTTCAAGTCGCCCCAGGCTAACCTCATCAACCAGGGTCTGGCCGGTACCGTCGACATCCGCACTATCCGTCCGCTCGACTATGGCAAGGAATTATTCTCGGTCGGCGCGCGCGGCGTCTATACCGATCTTGGCAAGGTAAATGCCGACAGCAAGGACAAGGGCTATCGCCTGACCGGCACCTATGTCGGTCAGTTTGCCGGCGACCGGATCGGCGTGTCACTGTCCGCAGCCTATAATGACGAACCCTATCAGTCGAAGGAGTTCGAGGCCTGGGGCTATGCCGACGGGCCGAATGGCGACAAGGTGATCGGCGGCATCAAGCCGTTCGGGGTATCCACCCAACTGAAGCGCCTGGGCATCCAGGGTGCGGTGCAGGTGCAGGCGACCGACACGCTGCTGCTGACCTTCGATGGCTTTTATGGCGACTTCAAGGAAAAGCAGATCAAGCGCGGCGTCGAATTCCCGCTCTACTGGAGCGGCGCGACATTGGTGCCGGCCAGCATCGGCACCGACGGCGACTTCATCAACAAGGGCACGTTCACCGGTGTCGAGGCCGTGGTCAACAACCATGGCTATGAGCGCAAGTCGAAGATCTTCTCGGGCGGCTTCAACGCCAAATATACCGGCGACGATGGCTGGTCGGCCAGCTTCGACTTCGGCTATTCGCGCACCGATCGCAACGAACTGTCACTCGAATCCAATGCCGGCACCGGCTATGGTCCCGGCAATGGCGCGACCGACACGCTGGACTTCGTCAGCGACGGCAAGGGCACCCATTTCACCAGCCACCAGCTCGACTATAGCGATTCCAATCTGATGGTGCTGACCGATCCGCTCGGCTGGGGCGGCGGCGCGCCGCTCGGCCATCAGGAAGGCTATTATAACAACCGCATCATCGACGACGAGATCAAAAGCTATCAGGTCGAGTTCGGCAAGGAGATTGAGGGCAGCTTCCTGTCGAAGATCACGGCGGGCCTGGGCTATGTCGACCGCACCAAGTCGAAGACGCCGGAAGAATATGTGCTGAACCTTGCGAACGGCGCAACGTCGCTGGTGCTGCCTGAGCAATATCGTCTGGCGGCGACCGACCTGAGCTTCATCGGCGTCGGCCCGATCCTGTCCTACGATCCGTTCAAGCTGCTGGCGGACGGCGTCTATATCAAGACGCTGAACCCCAGCAAGGATGTGCCGGCCAAGGCCTATTCGGTGACGGAGCGGGTAATGTCGGCCTATCTGATGGCCAATATAAAATCCGACATGGGATCGGCGGAGCTGAGCGGCAATTTCGGCGTGCTGGCGCAGAATACCGAACAGAAGTCGCGCGGTTTCGTGAATCTGGCGGCGGCTTCGCTCGTGCCGACGACGCGGGGCGATAATTATTGGGACATCCTTCCCAGCATGAACATGTCGCTGCGCTTCCCCAGCGACTTCGTCATCCGTCTGGCCGCCGCGCGTGAAATCCAGCGTCCCCGGTTCGAGGATATGAAAGTCAGCCTGGATTATGGCTATAACACCGCCAGCGGCGTCATCACCGGCACCGGCGGCAACCCCTATCTTCGTCCCTATCGCGCCTGGGCGGCGGACCTCAATTTCGAGAAATATTTCGGCACCAAGGGCTATGTCAGCCTGCAACTCTTCGCGAAAAAGCTGCAAAGCTATGTCTATCGCGAGACGGCGGCGTTCGACTATACCGGCCTGCCGGTGGTTCTGCCGCCCGGCGTCACCGATCCCGACGGCACGCTGACCCGTCCCGTCAACGGCAAGGGCGGCAAGCTTTACGGCTTCGAAGTCGCGGGCACCGTACCATTGGACATCGTCACCCCGGCGCTCGACGGATTCGGCCTGACCGGCGGTGTGGGTTATACCAAGACCAGCATCAAACCAGGCGTCGGCGCAGCGTCGGAAGACCTTCCCGATTATTCGCGCTGGGTCGCCAACGGCACGCTCTTCTTCGAAAAATGGGGTTTCAACGCCCGCGGTTCGGTGCGCTACCGTTCCTCCTTCGTCGGCCAGTTCGTCGGCTTTGGCGGCGAGCGGGAGTTGCGCCGGGCGCTCGCGGAAACCATCGTCGACGCGCAGGTCGGCTATGATTTCCAGAAGGGCAGCGCGCTCGAAGGCCTGTCGGTGTTCGTGCAGGGCCAGAACCTGACCGACGAACCCTTCGTGTCGGTCGATACCGGCGCATCGATCCAGATCCGCAACTATCAAAGCTACGGCCGCCGCTTCATGGCGGGCTTCAACTACCGCTTCTGATGTGTAGAGTGGCCCGGCGGCCTTATCGTCGCCGGGCCTTTTTCCAAGGTTCAAACAAAGGGGTGCCCGTGATGGGTCGAACGGCCACGAAATTGTTCGTGACAGCCGCCGGGATCGGCGCGGCTCTCCTGGGCGCGCCGCTGGCGTTCGCCGACACGCTCAGCGCGCTGCGGGCGCGCACGCCGGAACAGGAGATCGTCTATTTCGTCCTGCCGGATCGCTTCGCCAATGGCGACCCGAAGAACGACACCGGCGGCCTGAAGGGTGGTCCGCTCCAGACCGGCTACGACCCGACCTCGCGGGCCTTCTATCATGGCGGCGACCTCAAGGGGCTGACGGCCAAGCTCGACTATATTCAGGGCCTTGGCGCGACCGCGATCTGGCTGGCGCCGATCTTCAAGAACAAGCCGGTGCAGGGCGCCAATGGGCAGGAAAGCGCGGGCTATCATGGCTATTGGGTGACGGACTTCACCACCGTCGATCCGCATTTGGGCACGGACAAGGACTTCAGGACGCTGGTCGATGCCGCCCACGCGCGCGGCATGAAAGTCTATATGGACATTATCGCCAACCATACGGCCGATGTGATCCAGTATAAGGAAAGCCCCGCCAGCGCGGCCCCCTATCGCAGCAAGGCCGATTATCCCTGGTCGCACCGGGGCGGCGCGGCAGGCCAGTCGATCAATCCAGGGTTCGCCGGCGACCGCGACGGCAGCCCGGCCAATTGGGCGAAACTGACCGATCCCGCCTTCGCCTATACGCCGGTCGTGCCGACAGGCGAGGCGAGGGTCAAAGTCCCCGCCTGGCTCAACGACCCCATCTATTATCATAATCGCGGCGACACCGACTGGAAGGGCGAGAGTTCCCAATATGGCGATTTCGTCGGCCTTGATGATCTCGCCACCGAAGACCCGCGCGTGGTCGAAGGATTCATCGCCATCTACAGGGGCTGGATCGACCGGTTTGGCATCGACGGCTATCGCATCGATACGGCGCGTCATGTGAATGCGGAATTCTGGCGCGCCTTCATCCCCGCCATCCGCGCGTATGCGGCGGCGAAAGGCATTCCCAACTTCCATGTCTTCGGCGAAGTCGCCACCGACGCTTACGACCCTGCCTTGCTGGCAAGCTGGACCCGCAACGCCGCCTTCCCCGCCGTGCTCGACTTCGCCTTCATGCGCGCCGCGGTCGATGCCGCCAGTGGCAAGACCGGCACCGACATGCTCGGCCGTCTCGGCGAGGATGATGCACTCTATGAAGGCGGCAAGTCGGCGGCGCTGCAATTGCCGACCTTCCTCGGCAACCATGATGCCGGCCGCTTCGCCTTCTTCCTGCGTCAGGCCAATCCCGGCATGAGCGCGGAAGAGGAACTGGCCCGTGACATATTGGGCCATGCGATGCTGCTGACGCTGCGCGGCGTGCCGACCCTCTATTATGGCGACGAACAGGGCTTTGCCGGCACCGGCAACGACCAGCAGGCGCGGCAGGACATGTTCGCCTCGCATGTCGCGGAATATAATGCGGACAGGCTGGTCGGCACGGCATCGACCACGGCGACGGACAATTTTCGCACGGATCACCCGCTCTATCGCGCCATCGCGCACCTGGCGAAGATCCGCCGCGACACGCCGGCCCTGTCGCGCGGCGCGACTCTGCTGCGCGCCAGTTCGGACAAGCCCGGCATTTTCGCCGTGTCCCGCATCGATCCCGATACGGGCCGCGAGATAGTGGTCGCCTTCAACACATCGGCCGCGCCGCTGTCGGGCCATATCGCGGTCGATCCGGCCAGCGGCGGCTTCACGTCGCTGGCCGGCGCCTGCCCGGCCGCCGCCCAGGCGCCGGGCAGCCTTGCCCTCTCCCTCCCCGCCTTCGGCTATGCCGTCTGCGCCGCTCACCCCTAACCGCCGGAACGCCTTCATGACGCTAGCGACGACATCGACCGATCAGCCCTGGTGGAAGGGGGCGGTGATCTACCAAATCTATCCGCGCAGCTTCCAGGACAGCAATGGCGACGGCGTCGGCGACCTCAATGGCATCACCGCGCGCCTGGCGCATGTCGCGAAACTGGGCGTGGACGCCATCTGGATATCCCCCTTTTTCACCTCGCCCATGCGCGATTTCGGCTATGACATCGCCGATTATTGCGATGTCGATCCGATTTTCGGCACGCTCGCCGACTTCGACGCGCTGGTCGCCCGCGCCCATGACCTTGGCCTCAAGGTCACGATCGATCAGGTCTACGCCCATACGTCCGATCTGCACGACTGGTTCGCGCAGAGCCGGGCCGGCCGGACGGGCGGCAAGGCTGACTGGTTCGTTTGGGTCGACCCCAGGGAAGACGGCACCCCGCCCAACAACTGGCAGTCGGTCTTCGGCGGCCCGGCCTGGACCTGGGACGGGCGGCGTGGCCAATATTATATGCACCAGTTTCTGAGCAGCCAGCCGCAGCTCAACCTCCACAACCCGGCAGTGCAGGATGCGCTGCTCGACGCGATGCGTTTCTGGCTCGACCGCGGGGTGGACGGCTTCCGGCTCGACGCGCTCAACCATTCGATGCACGACCCGCTGCTGCGCGACAATCCGGCCGCGCCCGATACGGGCAAGCCGCGGACCCGATCCTTCGATTTCCAGATCAAACGTTACAGTCAATCGCATCCCGGCGTCGTCGATTTCATCGAACGCATCCGCACGCTCTGCGACGAATATGGCGCGATCTTCACCGTGGCGGAGGTGGGCGGCGACCTGTCCGAGACGGAGATGAAGGCCTATACGGCGGGCGAAACCCACCTCAACAGCGCCTATGGCTTCAACTTCCTCTATGCCGACGCGCTAACGCCCGCGCTGGTCGCCGAAACGGTCGATCGCTGGCCCGACGAGCCGGGCATGGGATGGCCGAGCTGGGCGTTCGAAAATCATGACGCGCCGCGCGCCCTGTCCCGATGGTGCACGCCCGACGATCGCCCTGCCTTCGGCCGGCTGAAGGCGATGCTGCTGGTCGCGCTGCGTGGCAATGCCATCCTCTATCAGGGCGAGGAACTGGGCATCACCCAGGTCGATATACCGTTCGAGCGGCTGCAAGACCCCGAAGCCATCGCCAACTGGCCGCTGACCCTGTCACGCGACGGCGCCCGCACGCCGCTGCCCTGGTCGGCGGAAGCGCCGCAGGCTGGTTTTAGCGATGCCGAATCCTGGTTGCCGGTGGGGGACGAGAATCTCCCGCGCGCGGTGGACGCGCAAGAGGCGGACGCCCATTCGCTGCTCAACCACACCCGCGCCATGCTGGCGCTGCGCAAAGCGAACCCCGCGCTGCGCCATGGCAGTCTGGAGATCGTGATCGCCGACGAGCAGCGGCTGCTGTTCCGTCGTGCGGCGGATGGCCAGTCCCTGCTCTGCCTGTTCAACCTGTCGGCCGAACCGGCGGCTTGGCCCGAAGAGATCGCACCGACCAACAAGCTGCTGTGCGCCGTCAATGGCGCCACGCCTGGCGCCCTGCCGCCCTTCGGCGCGCTGATGATCGAAGAATAAGGAGAAGCCCCATGCTGAACACGACGCTGCGCGCCTACGCGCTGGCCCTTCCGTTCGTCCTGACGACTCCGGCTTTGACTCCGGCCTTCGCGCAGGAAGTCCGGACCGCCGTCACCGCCGCATCGCCCGATGGCTCGATCGTTCTCACCGTCTCGACCGACAATGACAGCCGCCCGACCTGGTCGCTCTCGCGCAAGGGCAAGCTCCTGATCGCGCCGTCGAAGCTGGGCTTCATCCTGACCGACGGCCTCAACATGGTGCGGGGCTTCTCGATCACCGGGTCGGACAAGGGGCAGGGCAACGACCGCTGGGAACAGCCCTGGGGTGAGCGCCGCTTCGTCACCGACCGCTATAATGAAGTGACGGTCCGCTTCCGCCAGTCGGACGTGCAGGGCGCGCGCCTGATGAACGTGCATTTCCGCCTGTTCGATGACGGTGTCGGCTTCCGCTACGAACTGCCGGAGCAGCCCAATCTGAGCCGCATGAAGATCGCCGACGAGACGACCGAGTTCGACATCGCGCCCAAGGGCACGGCTTGGTGGATTCCGGGCGGCGAATGGAACCGGTACGAACAGGTCTATCAGAAGACACCGATCGACGCCGTGTCGACCGCCCATACGCCGATCACCATGCGGCTGGACGACGGCACGCATCTCAGCTTCCACGAAGCCGCGCTGGTCGATTATGCGGCCTATTGGCTGAAGCGCGCGTCTGGCCAGACCTTCCGCACGACGCTGTCGCCCTCGTCGCAGGGCGCGCGGGTGATCCGCGACCTGCCATTCAACACGCCCTGGCGAACCATCCGCATCGCCGACGACGCGGCGGGGCTGGTCGAAAATGATCTGGAACTCAACCTCAACGAACCCAACAAGCTGGGCGACGTCAGCTGGTTCCAACCCGCCAAATATATCGGCATCTGGTGGGGCATGATCCGGGGCGACTGGAGCTGGGCCGAAGGGCCGAAACATGGCGCCACCACCACCCGCACGAAGCAATATATCGATTTCGCCGCCAAACATGGCTTCCGCGGCGTGCTGGTCGAAGGCTGGGACAAGGGCTGGAATGGCGACTGGTTCGGCCATGGCGACGATTTCAGCTACACGCAATCGACCCCCGATTTCGACCTGCCGGGCCTTGCCGCCTATGCGAAGAAGAAGGGCGTCCACTTGATCGGGCATCACGAAACCGGCGGCAATATCGCCAATTATGAAGCGCAGTTGGACGACGCGATGAAGCTTTATGGCGGTCTTGGCGTCGATGTCGTCAAGACCGGCTATGTCGCCGACGCGGGCGGCATCATCGCGCCGGGGGACAAGCCTGGCGAAACGCATATGGAATATCATGACGGCCAGCGCATGGCCCAGCATCATCTGCGCGTCGTGGAGACGGCCGCCAGATATCATGTCGCGGTCAACGCGCATGAGCCGATCAAGGACACCGGCCTGCGCCGCACCTACCCCAATTGGGTCGGGCGCGAAGGCGCGCGCGGCATGGAATATAATGCCTGGGGCGCCTTCGCCAACGGCCCGGATCATGAGCCGACCTTGGTCTACACCCGAATGCTGTCCGGCCCGATGGACTTCACGCCGGGTGTGCTGAGCCTGGAGGGCGCGGACCATGCCCCGCTGGCATCCACATTGGCCAAGCAGCTCGGCCTCTATCTCGCCCTCTATTCGCCGATCCAGATGGCGGCGGACTTTGTCGAGACCCTCGCCAAATATCCCAGCGAGCTGGACTTCATTGCCAAGGTGCCGGCCGACTGGAGCGAAAGCCACCTGATCGCGGGCGAAGTGGGCGATTATGCCATGTTCGCGCGCAAGGATCGCAACAGCGAGAATTGGTATGTCGGCGGCGTCAACGACGCGACCGCGCGGACGGTGACGTTGAACTTCGACTATCTGGAACCGGGCAAGACCTACAACGCCACCATCTACAAGGATGGCGAGGGCGCGACCTATCTTAGCGACGCCCGCCACAGGATCGCCTATGAGACGCGGACGTTCCGCAAGGGCGACCGCTACGACCTGTGGCTGGCGCCGGGCGGCGGCGCGGCGATGCGACTGGTAGCGGCCAAAAAATAACCCTCCGTCCGCGTGACGCGAACGGAGGGCAAGGGCCTTCCGAATCCGGCCTTGGAGGCCGGTCTCCCCCGCCCCCGGACCGGACTGCACGCCGGGCCGGGGGCTTTTTTCCTAGCGCGGCGCCATACGGATCGCACCGTCGAGGCGGATCACTTCACCGTTCAGCATCGGATTGCGGACGATGCTTTCCACAAGCTGCGCATATTCGGCGGGTTTTCCCAGACGGCTGGGGTGCGGGACCTGCGCGCCCAATGCATCCTGCACATTTTGCGGAAAGGCTTCCAGCATCGGCGTCAGGAAGATGCCGGGCGCAATCGTCATCACGCGGATCTTGTGCTGGGCCAGATCGCGGGCGATCGGCAGGGTCATGCCGACGACGCCACCCTTGGACGCGCTATAGGCGGCCTGACCGATCTGCCCGTCATAGGCCGCGACCGAGGCGGTGTTGACGATGACGCCGCGTTCGCCGTCCACCTCTTCCGCCGCCGCAAGCCGGGCTGCAAATTTGGAAATGACGTTGAAGCTGCCGATCAGGTTGACCGTCACCGTCTTGGCGAAGGTATCGAGCGGATGTGGCACATTCTCCTTGCCCACGGTCTTCACAGCAGGCGCGATGCCGGCGCAATTGACCAGGATACGGGCGACGCCATGCGCCGCTTCGGCCGCGTCCAGACCCGCCGAGACGCTGGCGTCGTCGGCCACGTTGACAGCGACATAGACACCTCCCAGCGCCTCCGCCGTCGCCCGACCGGCGTCCTCATTCAGGTCGAAGATCGCGACCTTCGCCCCCTGCTGCGCCAGCATCGTCGCTGTTGCCTTGCCCAGCCCCGACGCGCCGCCGGTCACGATCGCCGCTACGCCTTTGATGTCCATCTCGCTGTCCCCTTCAGATTAATTCGACGGCCATCGCCGTGGCTTCACCACCGCCAATGCACAGGCTGGCCACACCACGCTTCAGGCCGCGCGTCTCCAGCGCGGCAATCAAAGTCGCCAGGATGCGCGCGCCCGATGCGCCGATCGGATGACCGAGCGCGGTCGCGCCGCCATTCACGTTGATCCGGTCGTCCGGGATGCCCAGTTCCTTCGCGGCGATCATGGCGACCACGGCAAAGGCTTCGTTGACCTCGAACAGATCGACGTCCGCGACAGACCATCCGGCCTTTTCCAGCGCCTTGCGCATCGCGGGCACCGGCGCGGTGGTGAATTTGGACGGCTCATGCGCATGGCCGGCGGTCGCGATGACCTTCGCCACCGTCTTGAGGCCCAGCCTTGCCGCCACGCTGGCGCGAGTCATGACCAGCGCCGCCGCGCCGTCTGAAATGGACGAGGCATTGGCCGCAGTGATGGTGCCGTCCTTGACGAAAGCGGGCTTGAGCGACGGGATCTTGTCGGGCTTGGCCTTGCCCGGCTGCTCGTCGGTATCGACGATCGTGTCGCCGCCCCGGCCCTTGACCATCACCGGCGTGATCTCACGCGCGAAGGCGCCGCTGCCGATCGCGGCATTGGCGCGTTCGAGCGAGCGGATGGCATAGGCGTCCTGATCCTCGCGCGTGAACTGATAGTCGCGCACCGCTTCCTCGGCGAAGACGCCCATCGCCTTGCCGGGTTCATAGGCGTCCTCCAGGCCATCCATCATCATCGTATCGATGATGCGGTCATGGCCGATGCGCGCACCGCCGCGATGCTTGGGCAGGGCGTAGGGCGCATTGGTCATGCTTTCCATACCGCCCGCGATCACGATATCGGCCGCGCCGCAGCTGAGCGCTTCATGCGCCATGATCGCGGCCTGCATGCCCGAACCGCACATCTTGTTGACGGTCGTAGCCTCCGTATTGAGGCCAAGACCCGCGCCCAGCGCCGCCTGTCGCGCAGGCGCCTGGCCCAGGCCAGCCGGCAGGACGCAGCCCATATAGATGCGGTCCACGGCATCGGCCGCCACGCCCGCGCGCTCGACCGCGGCCCTGACCGCCGCCGCGCCCAGATCGGTGGCCTTGACCGACGACAGTGCGCCCTGGAACCCGCCCATCGGCGTGCGGGCATAGCTGGCGATTACGACAGGATCATCCTGCATGTTCACTCTCCATCCTGACCTTAAAGACTGCGCGCGATGACCATGCGCTGGATATCCGACGTACCTTCGTAAATCTGGCAGACGCGGACATCCCGGTATATTTTGGCGACGCCATATTCCTCCAGATAGCCATAGCCGCCCAGAGTCTGCAGCGCACCGGACACGATCGCCTCGGCCGCTTCGGACGCGAACAGCTTGGCCATGGATGCTTCGGCAAGACAGGGCAGGCCCGCATCCTTGGTCCGTGCGGCATGCAGGACGAGTTGCCGCGCCGCCTCCAGCCGGGTGGCAAGGTCGGCGAGGCGGAAGCCCACCGCCTGATGATCGATGATCGCCTTGCCGAAGCTCTTGCGATCCTTGGCATAGGCGACCGCGATCTCCAGCGCGGCCTGCGCCATACCGACACATTGGGCGGCGATGCCGATGCGGCCCGTCTCCAGATTGGCGAGCGCGATGCGATAGCCCTGTCCGGGCCGGCCGATCAGCAGCTCATCCTCGACGAACATGTCGTCGAAACGCAGCGCGCAGGTGTCCGACGCGCCCTGCCCCAGCTTATGCTCGACCTTGTCCACGCCATAGCCGGGCCGGTCGGTCGGCACGAGGAAGACCGACAGGCCCTTCTTGCCGGCGTCGGGATCGGTCACTGCGACGATCATGACCAGGCCGGCGATCTTGCCCGATGTGATGAACTGCTTGGAGCCGGTGATGCGCCAGCCGCCGTCCACCTTGGTCGCGCGGGTGCGCACCGCCGAGGCGTCGGACCCTGCATCGGCTTCGGTCAGCGCGAAGGCGCCGATCATGCGCCCGCCGATCAGGTCCGGCAGGAAGCGCGCCTTCTGCGCATCGCTGCCGTCCTTGAGCAGGCCGGACACAAGGATCGAATTCTGGATCGAAACGATGGTGGAGAGCGCGCCGTCGGCCGCCGCGATCTCCATCAGCGCCAGCGCATAGGATACGGCGTCGGCTTCCGCCCCGCCAAAGGCTTCGGGCGCCGTCATGCCCCACAGGCCCAAGCCCGCCATCTCCCGGAACAGTTCGGGCGGATAGCCGCCTTCCGATTCGAAGCGGGCGCTGTGGGGGCGGATCGTCTCCTGCGCGAAGTCGCGCACCGTGTCGCGGATGGCGGCCTGAATCTCGGTCAGCATAAACTCACTCGTATTTTCTATACTCATGGGTATATTGATTGTCCGGCAGTTTCTTGTCAATGCTCCCGGCTTGCAAGGAGATGCTGTTGCCCAAATCTGCCGTTCCCGTTTCAGCCGCCGCCGTTCCTTCCCCCTTCCGCAGCAAGGCGGAACGCGAGCATGACCGGGCGGAAAAGCGCGAAGCCGTGCTGCTGGCGGCAGTGCGGATGTTCAATGCGCGGGGCTATCACGCCACGTCGCTGGACGATGTCGCGGCGAGCCTGGGCGTCAGCAAGCCGACCATCTATCATTATCTGGGCAATAAGGAGCAGGTGCTGGTCGAATGCGTCAATCGCGGCCTGTCGATGCTGCGCGAGGCCGCGGATGCGGCGGCCGGCGCGCCGGGGAGCGGCCATGACCGGCTACGCGCCTTCCTGCTGCGTTATGCCTGCATCAATATGGACGATTTCGGCCGCTGCGTGATCCGCACCAATGAGGAGGTGCTGTCGATGGACAGCGCCATCCGCTTTCGCGCGCGCAAGCGGGAGATTGACGATGCGGTGCGGGGGCTGATCGCAGAGGGAGTCGCCGATGGGTCAATCGCGCCGGTCGATGTCCGCTTTGCCTCCTTCGCGCTGGCGGGTGCGCTCAACTGGCCGGCGCGCTGGCATGATCCCGATGGGCCGCTCAGCCCGGAAGAGGTCGCGGAGAAGCTGGTCGATATCGCGCTGGGCGGCCTCACCCCGCGCCGCTGAGGATCAGATGTCGGGCAATGCCTGCGCAGCGAAGCCCCAGCCCTTGAGGCTGGCCGCGCGTTCGACCAGCCTCGCCGCGTCGCCGATCGAAAAAGGATGCGCGTCCTTCATTCCGTCCAGCTCGTCCCAGTCGATCGGGATCGCCACCGGCGCGCCAGCGCGGGCGCGGGCCGAATAGGGCAGCACGGCGGTGCTGCCGCGCTGGTTACGCAGCCAGTCGATGAAGATCTTGTCCTTGCGCCTGGCCTTGCTCATGGTCGCGACGAAGCGATCCGGCTCGGCCGCACTCAGCGCCTGGGCGAAGCGAGACGCGAAATCCTTGTGCGTCTCCCAATCATGGCCCGGCGTCAGCGGCACCACGACATGCACGCCCTTGCCCCCCGACAGCATGGCGAAGGAGACGAGGCCGATATCGGACAAACGTGCGCGAATGTCCTGCGCCGCGCCTTTCACCCGATCGAAATCCATACCCTCATCGGGATCGAGGTCGAAGATCATCCGGTCGGGCCGCTCCACCGCATCGGTGCGGCTGGCCCAGCCGTGAAATTCGATCGTGCCCATTTGAACGCAGGCGAGCAGCCCTTCGGCATCCTCGACATAGATATAATCCTCGCTGCCACCGTCCTTCTCGCGGATCGGCACCTGCCGCACCGCCTGGCCGAAAGCGCCGCTGTCATGTTTCTGGAAGAAGCATTTCTTCGCCCGCCCTTGCGGACAGCGGACCAGGCTGATCGGCCGGTGCGCGGCGAAGGGCAGCATCAGCGGCGCGACCGTGACATAATAATCCGCCAGTTCGCCCTTGGTCTGGTCGCTTTCGGGGAAGATGACGCGGTCGGGGTTGGTGATGCGGACAGCGGGAGCCGCTTTGGGCGCTGCGGCGGGCTTTTCGGGTGTGACCGCCTTCGCCGGCTTGTCGCTACGCAGGCCGAGGAAGCTGGCATGGCGCACCCGACCGTCGGCGGTAAATTCGGCAAAGGCGATTTCGGCGACCAGCCTGGGTTTCAGCCAGGTCGCGCCGCGCGTTTCGGTCCGCGGCACGTCGACCGGCGCCTTGTCCGTTTCCAGCGGGGTCATCGCCTTGTCGAGCATGGCCATCAGGTCCGCGTCGAAGCCGGTGCCGACCTTCCCCTTATAAACAAGCGCCTTGCCCTCATGCTGCGCCAGCAGCAGCGAGGCGAAGGGGCGCCCGCGCGCAGTGCTGGCGCTGCGGCCGATGATAACGAACTCCTGCCGGCGGGTGCATTTCACCTTCACCCAGTTACGCGTGCGGTCGCCGCGATAGGGCGCGTCGATGCGCTTGGAGATGATCCCTTCCTGTCCGGCGTCACAGAGGGAGCGATATAAGGCTTCTCCCGCGCCGATCACATGGTCGGCAACCTGGACGGGTGGCTTCGCCGCTTTCAACAGGGCTTCCAGCCGTTCCTTCCGCTCGATCTGCGGCAGCGCCTTCATGTCCTGCCCCTCCAGCGCAAGCAGGTCGAAGGCGAAGAAATGAAAGGGCGTATCGTCCCGCTGCGCGCCATGGCCGCGCTTGAGCACAGACTGGAGCGCGGAGAAGCTGGGATTGCCGTCTGATCCCAAGGCGACGATCTCCCCGTCGATCAGGGCGGGGGGAAGGTCCAGCGCCGCGATCGCCTTCACAAGCGGCTGGAACTTGGCGGTCCAGTCGAGCGCGTTGCGGGTGAAGATGCGCACCTGCTCCCCCGCCACCGCGACCAGCGCGCGATAGCCGTCAAATTTGATCTCGTGCAGCCAGTCATTGCCCGCCGGCACATCATCCACAAGGGTTGCGAGCTGGGGCCTGGCGAAGGCGGGCGGCTTGGCTGCGGTCTTGCGCGGCTTGGTCACAACTTTTGCATTATGATCGCGCGCCGCCTGCATCTTGCCGGCAAAGACCTTGCCCTTGACCCCGGCGAGCGACTGGGCGCCCGCCTTGTCCGCCGCGATCTCCGCCATCGAACGTCCGGTCAGCACGCTGGTCAACGCCCGTTCGACCAGTTGGTCGCCTTCGCCGGCATCCGCATCATCGATCTTGCGGAGCAGCCAGTTTTCGCGCTTTTCCTTTGGACGCCCTTTCATGCGGACGAGCAGCCACTCGCCCTTCATCCGCTCGCCATCCAGGGTGAAGTGCAAATGGCCTTTTTCCAGATCCTTGGCGCTCTTCCCTTCCACCGGCTGCCAGGTGCCGCGATCCCATAGCATCACCGTGCCGCCGCCATATTCGCCTTCGGGTATCAATCCCTCGAAATCGCCATAGCTTAACGGATGATCCTCGGTCCGCACCGCCAGGCGCTTGTCCGCCGGGTCGATGCTCGGCCCCTTGGTCACGGCCCAGCTTTTGAGCACCCCGTCAATCTCCAGCCGGAAGTCCCAGTGCAGCCGGGTCGCATCATGTTTCTGCACGACGAAGCTGTTGCCGCCCGTGCTGGCCATTTCGCCCTTCGGCTCGCGAGTGCGGGCGAAGTCCCGCTTGGCGTTGTAGGCGTCGAGCGGATTGCGAGCCATGGGTCAGGCGCTTTTGCGCTTCGCGGTCGTGCGGCTCTTGCTCGCGGCCGCTTTCGCCGGCGCTTTTTTCGCGGGCGCCGCCTTGCCGCCGTCCCCGACCGATTTCTTGAGCGCGGCCATCAGATCGATGACATTGCCGCCCTTTGCACTGGCCGGTTCCTCGACATCCTCGATGACGCGCTTGCCCTTGGCCTTCTTCTTTTTCTCGATCAGCCGCTGGAGCGCATCGACATAGCGGTCGTGAAACTCCTCCGGCTTGAACGGCGCGGTCTTCTTTTCGATGATGGTGGTGGCGAGGTCGAGCAGGTCGGCGTCGGCCTTGTCATCGGGCAGGTTGCGGAAATAGGTCTGGGCGCGCGTCACCTCGTCGGCATAGCGCAAGACTTCGAGCACGAGACCGCGTCCGCAGGGCTTCAAGGAGACAAGCTGTTCGCGTCCGCGCACCGACAATTGGCCCAGCCCCACCTTCTTGGTCTGGCGCAGCGCGTCGCGCAGCACCGCATAGGCTTCTTCGGCCAGATCGTCGGCCGGGACGACGAAATAGGGTTTTTCATAATAGAGGACGTCGATCGCGTCGGATTCGACGAACTGGACCAGCTCCAGCGTCTTGCGGCTCTCGATCTTGACCGCCTCGATCTCGTCCTCTTCCAGCAGGACATAATTGCCCTTGGAGATTTCGAAGCCCTTGAAAATTTCGTCCCGGTCCACCGGCCCCACGCCCTGCACCACCTTCTCATAGCTGATCGGCTTGCCGGACGGCTCATGAATCTGGCGAAAGCTGATCGCCGCGCCGGACCGGGTGGCGGGGTAGATTTCGACCGGGATCGACACCAGGGCGAGCCGGATCTGGCCCTGCCAATATGCGCGTGCTGCCATGTGACCACCTCCGTCCGCATCAGCGCCCGGTCGAGGCGGAAGTTCCTTAAGACGCTGTGGCGATCGGCGTCATCACCCCGCCTTCCACTGATATTATCGATCAGACAGAGCGATATTCCCGGCTTTGTTCGACTGGGCTATGCTCCTACAAAATGCCGCAGGGACTTGAAGCAGGAGAGAAGACATGGATGCCAAAACCTCTGATCCGCTAGGCTGCCCGATGAAGGAGCCCGCGGCGCGGCGCACTTTGCTCGGCCGCACCAATCGCGACTGGTGGCCCAACCAGCTATCGCTCGAAATCCTCCAGCAGAACGGCCTGTCAGGCGATCCTCTGGGCCATGATTTCGATTATGCCGCGGCGTTCAAGTCGCTCGACTATGATGCGGTCAAGGCGGACCTGACCGCGCTGATGACGGACAGTCAGCCCTGGTGGCCGGCCGATTATGGCCATTATGGCCCCTTCTTCATCCGCATGGCCTGGCATAGCGCCGGCACCTATCGGACCGGCGACGGGCGCGGCGGCGCGTCCTCCGGGTCGCAGCGTTTCGCCCCGCTCAATAGCTGGCCGGACAATGGCAATCTGGACAAGGCGCGCCGGTTGCTGTGGCCGATCAAGCAGAAATATGGCCAGAAGCTAAGCTGGGCCGACCTGATGATCCTGGCCGGCAATGTCGCGATCGAATCGATGGGCGGCCCCGTCTTCGGCTTCGGCGGCGGTCGCGCCGATGTGTTCGAGCCCGAGAAGGACATCTACTGGGGCACCGAGGAACAATGGGTAGGCCAGGACGGTAACGAAACGCGCATCCAGCCCGACAAGGAGATGGTGCTGGAAAGCCCGCTGGCTGCGATGCAGATGGGCCTGATCTACGTCAATCCCGAAGGACCGGGCGGCAATCCCGACGCGCTTCAATCGGGCCGCGACATTCGCGAAACCTTTGCGCGGATGGGCATGAATGATGAAGAAACTGCGGCGCTGACCGCCGGGGGCCATACGTTCGGCAAGGCGCATGGCGCAGGCGACGCGTCGCTGGTCGGCGCGGAACCCGAAGGCGCGGACATCGCGCAGCAGGGGCTGGGCTGGCAGAGTGGGCATGAAAGCGGCATGGGCGACCATACCATCACCAGCGGAATCGAAGGCGCGTGGACGCCGACGCCGATCACATGGGACATGACCTATTTCGACATGCTGCTGGACCATGACTATGAGCTGGTGCGCAGCCCGGCGGGCGCCAAGCAATGGCAGCCGGTCGGCAATCCGGAAGAGACGCTGGCGCCCAAGGCGCATACGCCCGGCGTCAAGGTGCCCACGATGATGACCACCGCCGACATGGCGATGAAGATGGACCCGGCCTATCGCGCGGTGATGGAGAAATTCCGGGCGGACCCCGCCTATTTCGCCGACGCCTTCGCCCGCGCCTGGTTCAAGCTGTGCCATCGCGACATGGGGCCGAAGGCTCGCTATCTCGGCCCCGAAGTCCCGGCCGAAGACCTGATCTGGCAAGACCCGATTCCCGCCGCCACCGGACCGGCGCTGGGCGAAGCGGATGTCGCCGCGCTCAAGGCGAAGATCGCCGCTTCCGGCCTATCGGTGCAGGATCTGGTCAAGACCGCCTGGGCCTCCGCCGTCACCTATCGCCGGTCGGACCATCGTGGCGGCGCCAATGGCGGTCGGCTGCGCCTGGCTCCGCAGAAGGACTGGGAGGTCAACGAACCGGCCGCATTGGCGCGAGTGCTGGCGGTCTATGAAGGCATCGCCAGCGATAGCGGCGCGTCGGTCGCCGACCTGATCGTGCTGGGCGGCAGCATCGGTATCGAGCAGGCGGCGAAGGCGGCGGGGCATGAGTTGACCGTTCCCTTCACGCCCGGTCGTACCGATGCGAGCGCCGAGCAGACCGATGCCGACGGCTTCGACGTGCTGGAGCCCAAGGCGGACGGCTTCCGCAACTATCTCCAGACGCGCTATAATGTGCCGACGGAGGAGCTGCTGGTCGACCGGGCGCAACTGCTGGGCCTGTCGGCGCCGGAGATGACCGTGCTGGTCGGCGGGCTGCGCGTGCTGGGCGCTAATCATGGCGGGTCGAAACATGGCGTCCTGACCGACCGCGTCGGGCAACTGACGAACGACTATTTCGTCAACCTGCTCGATATGGGCACCGCCTGGAAACAAGTGGACGATACCAGCGACGAGACGTTCGTCGGGACCGACCGCGCCAACAACGTCGAGAAATGGACGGCGACGCGCACCGACCTGGCCTTCGGCGCCAATTCTCAGCTACGCGCCCTGGCTGAAGTCTATGCCTCCTCCGACGCGGGCGACAAGTTCGTGAAGGACTTTGTGGCCGCCTGGACCAAGGTGATGAATGCAGACCGGTTCGATCTGAAGGCCTGATTGAGACAGGGAGTTGGACAGTTCGCAGCGCTTTTACGGCGCTGCGAACTGTTCCATTTTATCGAACATTTTGATTGATTTTATCTGCCTGAACAGGAAAGCCGGCAAGCGCTAGACAGGTCTTCAACAGGGCGACGCCATCCCGGCGACCTCCGCCCCATGAGGAGACAGACAATGATCGAACTACGCCCCTTCGACAGCCTCGGCGGCGACAATCATGGGTGGCTGAACGCCAAGCATCATTTTTCCTTCGCCGGCTATCATGATCCCGCCCGGATGCACTGGGGCAATCTGCGCGTCTGGAACGATGACACGATCCAGCCCCACACCGGCTTCCCGCCGCATCCGCATCGCGACATGGAAATCATCACCTATGTCCGCGAAGGCGCGATCACCCATGAGGACAGCCTGGGCAACAAGGGCCGCACCGAGGCCGGTGACGTCCAGGTGATGAGCGCGGGCACCGGCATCCGCCATTCGGAATATAATCGCGAAGATGTGACGACGACGATCTTCCAGATCTGGATCGTCCCGACCCGCCAGGGCGACGCGCCCAGTTGGGGCGCCCGCCCTTTTCCCAAGGGCGAACGGTCCGGCCAGTTCGTGACGCTGGCGTCAGGCTACGACAATGACGACGACGCGCTGCCGATCCGCACCGATGCGCGGGTGGTCGCCGCGACGCTGAAGGCCGGCGAAAGCGCCGACTATCCGATCGGCGCCGACCGCAAGGCCTATCTGGTCCCGGCGACCGGTGCGATCGAGATTGACGGGCAGCGGGTCAACGCCCGCGACGGCGCGGCGATCAGCGACCTGGCCGTCATCCGCGTGACCGCGATCGAGGATAGCGAGATCGTGCTGGTCGACGCCGCCTGATATCAGGCCGGCAGGGGCGCCATGGCCATGACGGTGGCCATGGCGCCCTTGTCTTCGAGACTCGACAGATGCGCGGTCAGCAGGTCGGCGAACACGGCATCCCTCCGCAGCGCCGGGGGCATCACGGCGTCGAGCGACAGCATCGCACGCACCCGGCCTGCCGCGTCGCCCTGCCCGGCCAACAACGCTGCGATCCGGTCGGCAAGCGGATCGTCCACGACATGGGGCTGGCCCAGATCGTTCACCCCAGCCTGCCATCTGATCCAGGCGGCGACGCCCAGCGCCAGAGCGCCGACCCCCTGCCCCACCGCGCGGCGGTCCGCGATCGTCGCCAGCAGCCGCTGGGGGAGTTTCTGCGACCCGTCCATCGCGATCTGCCGGGTGCGATGCATCAAATCCCCATTGTCGAAGCGCGCCATCAGGTCGCGGCGATAGGCGGAGACATCCAGTTCAGCCGGCGGCGACAACGTGGTTTCGGCTTCGTCCCACAGCCGCTCGACATAGGCGCGCATCGCCGGCTGTTCGAGCGCTTCATGGACATGGGCGATCCCCGCCAGGCCGCCCAGATAGGCGATCGCGCTATGCGCGCCGTTGAGCAAACGCAGCTTCGCTTCCTCCCATGGCGCGACCGCCGTGGTGATCTGGACCCGCGCGCCGAAATCGGGGCGCGGGCCGCAAAACTTGTCCTCGATCACCCATTGGGTGAAGGGCTCTGTCTTGACCAGCGCCTGGTCGACCAAGCCGCAATCGCGGGCGAAGGCGGCGATATCCTCCGCCGTCGTGGCGGGGACGATGCGGTCGACCATGGTTTCGGGGAAAGCGCACTCCGTCGCGATCCAGTCCGCCAGAGCGGGATCGTGCCGCTGCGCCAGGGCGATCACCGCGCCGCGCAGCCTGTGGCCGTTGCGCGGCAGATTGTCGCAGGAAATGGCGGTGAAGGGCCCCAATCCCCTGGCCCTTCGCTGCGCCAGCGCCGCCACCAGGAAACCCGGCGCAGTGACCGGCGCGGCGAGGCTGGCGAGATCGGCCGCCAGATCGGCATCGTCCGCCAGCAGCGCGCCAGTTGCGGGATCGAGCTTATAGCCCTTCTCGGTCACGGTCAGCGTCACGATATGGGTGTCAGCAGCGGCCAGCATCGCAACCACGGCCGCGGGGTCTTCGCGCGCGACCGAGACATCCAGCACGGCACCGATCAGGCGCGTTGCGACATCGGCGCCGTCGCGCACCAGCAGATGATAGAGGCCGTCCTGCGGCGCCATCTGGTCGCGCACGCCCGGCGAGCGAAGCGATACCGCGCGGATGCCCCAGCGCAGGTCGCCCGCGCCCAGCACATCGTCGAACATCACCGCCTGATGCGCGCGGTGGAAGGCGCCGATGCCCAGATGGACGACGCCGGCTTTCACCTGCGCGCGGTCATAAGCGGGGCGGACGATGATATCGGGCACAGCGGCCAACGTGCCGGACGATAGGCGGGTCATGGCATGATCCTGAAATTAGGTCAGAGGGTGACGCCGCGCTTCCAGATAGCGATGTCGCGTTCGTCGTTTAGTTCGTTACGCGCAGGTTCGCCCGACGCGATGGCGCAGATGCGCGCCATCAGGACATCGGTCGTGGCATCCAGGCCATCATCGAGCACCTGCGCCGCGTCGAAATCGATCCAGCCGGGCTTGCGCCGGGCGAGATCGTGGTTGGTAGCGAGTTTCAGCGTCGGGATCGGGCTGCCCAGTGGCGTGCCGCGCCCGGTGGAAAAGAGCGTCATCGTCGCCCCGGCCGCCGCCAGCGCGGTGGTCGATACCGCGTCATTGCCCGGCGCCTCCAGCAAGGTCAGGCCCGGACGGCGCAAGGTTTCGCCATAGGCCAGCACGTCGGTGACGGTCGCATGGCCGCCCTTCTGCACCGCGCCCAGCGATTTTTCCTCCAGCGTGGTGATGCCGCCCGCGACATTGCCGGGGCTGGGATTTTCGGAGATCGGCTCGCCATGGTCGATGAAATAGCGTTTGAAGCGGTTGACCAGCGCCACCAGTGCATCGAACACCGGCTCGTCCGCTGCGCGCTGCATCAACAGGCGTTCCGCGCCGAAAATCTCCGGTATCTCGGTCAGGATCGCCTGCCCGCCCGCCGCCGTGACGACATCGGCGGCGCGGCCGATCAGCGGGTTGGCGGTAATGCCGCTCAGCCCATCGGAGCCACCGCATTTGAGGCCGAGGCGCAGCGCGCCGATATCCACGGTTTCGCGCCGGTCCTGCGCCGCGATGGCCACCAGTGCATCGATCGCGCTTTCCGCCGCCGCATATTCGTCGGCACTGATCTGCGCGCTGACGCTGCGGACGCGGTCGCGCCGTTCGGACGGAATGCGCTCCAGCAGCGCCGCAAGCTGGTTCTCTTCGCAGCCCAGGCCGATCAGCAGCACGCCCCCGGCATTGGGATTGGACGCCAGCGCGGCCAGCAGCCGCGCCGTGCCGTCCAGATCGTCGCCGAGCTGCGAACAACCCAGCGGATGCGGGAAGGCCAGTACGGCGTCGACCCGCCCGGCATGGCGATCTCCCGCCTGTTTGGCGATCCGTTCCGCGGTACGCGCGACGCAGCCGACGGTAGGGATGACCCATATCTCGTTGCGGGTGCCAACGCTGCCATCGGCACGGCGATAGCCGTCGAATCGCCAGCGCGTCTCGGAAGGCGCCCAGTCGCCCGTGGACAGAGGAACGAAGCTGTACGGCTCCTCGACCTTCAAATTGGTGCGTAGATTATGGCTGTGGACGTGGTTCCCCGCCGCAATCGCCTGAGTCGCGCTGCCGACAGGCCAGCCATAGCGGCGGACCGGTTCGCCCGCCGCGATCGGGCGCAGGGCGAATTTGTGCCCCCGGCCGACCGAGTCGATCAGGGTGACGACCTGTCCCGCTACGGCGATCGTTTCGCCTGCGTCCAACGCGCGCAGCGCGATGGCGACATCATCCTGCGGGGCGATGCGGACGGCATCGGGCAGGGTGTCGACAGGCGGATCAAGGGTAGGTGCGATCGTCTCCATTGCACCGTGATAGCATTTGTGCCAACGCTGGCACAAGTCCCAAGGAGATGCTGTCATGACCCATCTTTCGCTCGATCCGAACCGCCTCTTCCCGGCGGACCCCGGCACGCGCGCGATCGCTCGTTCGCTCTATGACAGTGTCGCCGCGCTGCCGATCGTCAGCCCGCATGGCCATACCGATCCCGCCTGGTTCGCGACCAACGATGCATGGGATAATGCGACCGCGCTGCTGCTGGCGCCGGACCATTATCTCTACCGAATGCTCTACAGCCAGGGGGTGAAGCTGGAGGATCTGGGCGTGCCGGCCCATGGCGTGCCGGGCGACGCCGATCCGCGCGCGGCCTGGCGTATCTTTGCGCGCAACCAGCATCTGTTCCGCGGCACGCCTTCCCGGATGTGGCTCGACCATGTCTTTGCCGAGGTTTTCGGTTTCGACACGATTCTGTCCGAAGCGACCGCCGATCATTATTATGACCGGATCGGCGAACTGCTCGCCACCCCGGCCTTTCGCCCGCGTGCGCTGTTCGACCGCTTCCATATCGAGTTGCTCGCCACCACCGAAGGCGCGCATGAGCGGCTGGACCATCATCGGGCGATCCGCGAGTCGGGCTGGGACGGGCAGGTCGTGACCGCCTATCGCCCCGACGCTGTGGTCGATCCGGAACATGAGGATTTCCACGCCAGCCTGGCCGCCTTCGCCGAGCTGACCGGCGAGGATGTGCTGACATGGCGCGGCTATCTACGCGCCCATGCGCGGCGGCGGCAGGATTTCATCGCCATGGGCGCGACCTCCACCGACCATGGCCATCAGAGCGCGCGGACCGCGAACCTGTCCGATGCGGACGCCGCCGCCCTGTTCGACCGCATCGTCGGCAAGGACTGGACCGCGCAGGATGCCGAACTGTTCCGCGCCCAGATGCTGACCGAAATGGCGCGGCTCAGTCTGGATGACGGGCTGGTGATGCAAATCCATCCGGGCGCCTGCCGCAACCATAATGCGTGGCTGCACCGCGTCTATGGCCGCGACAAGGGCGCGGACATCCCGGCGCGCACCGATTATGTGGGAGGATTGAAGCCGCTGCTCGACCGCTTCGGCAATGAAGCCGCGCTGTCGATCATCCTCTTCACCCTGGACGAAAGCACCTATGCCCGCGAACTGGCGCCGCTGGCGGGCCATTATCCTTGCCTGAAGCTGGGGCCGGCCTGGTGGTTCCATGACAGCCCGGAAGGCATGATGCGTTTCCGCGAGATGACGACGGAGACGGCGGGCTTCTACAATATGGTCGGATTCAACGACGATACCCGCGCCTTCCTGTCGATCCCGGCGCGGCACGATGTCGCGCGACGGGTCGATTGCGCCTTTCTCGCGCGGCTGGTCGCCGAAGGGCGGCTGCGCGATTGGGAGGCGCAGGAACTGGCGGTGGACCTGACCTATAATCTGGTACGCAAGGCCTATCGCCTGCCCGAAGCGCCGCCGCGACCATTGGCCAGCGCGGCATGATTGTCAGGGCGCGCGCGCTCGCATAGAGCGGGAGCGTCCAGACATCGCCAGGAAAGCCGTCATGCCCGATAATGACCCCAGCACTGGCGGCAACGAACCGACGATCGTCGATGTGGCGGCGCTGGCGGGCGTATCGATCCGCACCGTGTCGCGCGTGCTCAACCAGTCGCCCAAGGTCAACAAGGAGACGCGCGCGCGCATCCAGGACGCGATCGATGCGCTCAATTTCCGACCCAGCCTGCGCGCCCGCGCGCTGGCCAAGGGGCGCTCCTTCCTGATCGGCATGGTGCATAATGATCGCAACGCGCTGGTTCTGGACAGCGTGCAGCGCGGCGTGGGGCGCGAGGCGACCCGGCGTGGCTATGAAGTGATCTGCCATAGCGTGCCGGTCGGCGACCCGGGTGCGGGACAGGATGTGCTGGGATTTTGCCGGCGCGCGCGGGTCGACGGGCTGGTGGTGATGCCGCCGGTGTCCGACATGGCCGGGCTGCCGGCCGCGCTACAGGCCGACCATATCCCCGCGGTGGCGATTTCGGCGGTGCCGATCGAGGGTTATGGCGCGGTGCTGCTGTCGCAGGAGCGGCAGGCGGCGGGCGATGCCGCGCGGCATCTGCTGGCGCTGGGGCATCGGCGCATCGCGATGATTACCGGGCCGCATGACATGATCTCGGCGATCGAACGCCGCGCGGGCTTTGTCGAGGCGCTGGAGGAGGCGGGCGTCGGGCCGCCGGTCGAGGTGGAGGGCGACTATAGCCTGGCCGCGGGCATGACGGCGGCTGGCCGGCTGCTCGCCATCTCCCCTACCCCGACCGCCATTTTCGCGGCGAACGACATCATGGCGGCGGGCGTACTGAAGATCGCCGCGGCGCGCGGGATCGCGGTGCCGGACGGGCTGTCGGTGGTGGGCTTCGACGGCAGCATCGTGGCGGAGATGCTCACGCCTTCGCTCACCACCGTCGCCCGGCCCTTCGGCGAGATGGCGGAAATGGCGACACGCCACCTGATCGATCTGATCGAGGGGCAAACGCCTTGCGATCTGGACAGCCCCGTTCTGTCGCTGGTGCCGGCCCAATCCAGCGGGCCTTCGACCGATCCTAGCGATAGCGGCCCATCGTCACCTTGATCCACACCGGATGGTCGATCAGGTTCAGCCCATAATCGGTCTGGTCGCCATTCCAGATGCGGTCCATGACCCAAGCGCCCTTGTCGAAATGCCCCTCCTCGACCTTGACGATCATGCCGCCCGGCGCGCTGCCGTCCCTGGGGGCGAAGTTCAGGCGGACATGGTCGCCGGTCAAGAGAAATTCATCGGCTGACAATTGGGCGACGACGGTGCCGCCGGTCGGCTCGCTCGCCCAGGCGGGCAGGTCGGCCTTGGGGAACCATTCGCGCTGGCCGAACTGCCACTGGCCGAAGCTGGCGGTGATCGTCCAGTCGCCCATCGTCGTGCCGACGGCCGCGCCGTCATCGGGCCTGGCCGCGCCCCAGACCGGATGCTCGAACGCGATCCTGGCCCAGGGCGCCGACGCCACGACCCGATATTTGGCGGCGAAGACGTCCAGCGTCCTGTCGTCGAAGCCTTTGGCGCCCAGCGGATAGTTGAAATAGCCGGTATCATCCATGCCGAAGGGCGCGAAACCGATCGCCCCGCGCCCCAGCGCCGCCCAGAAATAACGGGCATATTCGGCGGCATTGCCGATTTCCGGCACCATCAACGCATTGTCGGGCCTTGTGTAGAGGTCGAGATGCCGGAAGACGTTGCGGCTGGCGCGATCGTAAATGTCTGGCGCGGCGAAATCGATCGAGGGCGCCGCCACCTTCCAGATGTCGATCACATCGCCCTGCGGCCCACCGCTCGACAGCGCCATCGGATCGGGCTTGGCGAAGGGGTCGCCCAGCGCCGCGTTCACATACATGGGCAGCGGCTTGATCGCCTTGCCGGCCTTTGCCAGTTCCTCGATATAGCGGGCGGTGTGCCAAGTGTTGAAGGCGCGATCGGCCTGGTCGCCGAAGACGGTCGCCCAGTTGCCGGCCGATTTCTTCAGCATCTTGGTTAGTGCCGCCGGCACCGGGCCGTCGAACAATTTCTGCGCGGCGGGGCTGTAGTCGCGCGGATTGCGGTAGCTGCCGACTTCATTTTCCGGCTGGACCAGAATGACCGTGTTCTGCGTGTCATGGTCGCGAATATAGGCCATCAGCGCCAGGAATGCGCGCTTGTCCGCCGCCAGTGTCGCCACGCCATGCGGCGACAGGACGCCATGATCCGCACCATCCTTCGTCTTCATGCGCGGAAAACGGCGATTGTCGAGCTTCACCCAGTCGGGCGTATAGGCGAGGCCGGTATTCTTCCACGCACCGAACCACAGCAGCACGATGCGCTTGTCATGCTTGCGTGCTTCATCCAGCAGCGTCTGGACGAAGCTGTAGTCGAACTGGCCCTCCCGCGGCTCCAGTTGCTCCCAGGCGATCGGCGCCTCGACCGTGTTCGCGCCGATCCGGTCGAGCGTCGCCCAGACCTTTTCCAGCGGCGCGGCATAATTGCTGCTGTTGTTGATCTGCCCGCCCAGCATCAGGAAGGGCGCGCCATCCACGATCAGCGCATGGCGACCGGCCTTGGTTTCGATATGCGGCGTGTCGCCCTGCGCCAGCGCGGGGCGCGCGATCAGCAGGGAAGCGGCGATCAGGGTCCGGGTGAGGATCATGGAATGGCCTTTCATGGCTGTTCGTCGAGGGAGAAGAT
This sequence comes from Sphingobium sp. 3R8, assembly GCF_020166615.1. Classification (NCBI taxonomy): domain Bacteria; kingdom Pseudomonadati; phylum Pseudomonadota; class Alphaproteobacteria; order Sphingomonadales; family Sphingobiaceae; genus Sphingobium; species Sphingobium sp. 3R8. The sequence goes on from NZ_JAIQXR010000003.1 coordinate 184,580, forward strand.
GCGGGTCGTTTCGGTCCATTTCGCGCCGGGCACGGCCCAGGGAAGCGGGCGCTGGACGCCGTCCATCTGCGCTTCCCAGGCCTGCACCGCCGGATCGGCCGCATCCGCCGCCGCCTTGGCCGCCGGGTCGAAACCGGGGCCGGTTTCCATCAGCATGACCAGCCGGTTGCCGCTGCGATAGATGTCTATCGCGATCACGTCCGCCGTCCGGATGCTCGCCCCGATCGCGGGCGGCAGCGCGCCGGCGGCGTGCCATGCTTCATAGCTGGCGATGGCGTCGGCCTCGTCGGCCAGGTCGATCAGCAGGACATGCCGCATCAGTTGACCCAGCCGCCGTCGATCACATGCACCGCGCCGGTTGTGAAGGACGCTTCGTCGCTCGCGAGATACAGCACCAGCGCCGCGATCTCCTCTGCCCGGCCGAGACGGCCCATCGGCTGGCGCGCTGCGAACGCGGCCTGCGCAGCGGCATAGTCGCCCGTATCGTGCAGGCGTTGTTGCAGCGAGGGCGTATCGATCGTGCCGGGGCAGATGCAGTTGCAGCGCACCCCCTGCCCCACGAAATCGGCGGCCACCGCCTTGGTCAGGCCGATCACCCCCGCCTTGCTCGCGCCATAGGCGAAACGGTTTGGGATCCCCTTCACCGAACTGGCGATGGAGGCCATGTTGACGATCGATCCCGCGCCCTTTTCGACCATGCCGGGCAGGAAGGCCCGGATCGTGTGATACATGGCGGTCATGTTGAGCGAGAGGGCGAAGTCCCAATCCTCCTGCGGACATTCCAGGATGTTCCCGGCATGGACCACCCCCGCGACATTGGCGAGGATGTCGATCGGGCCGACCTCCGCCGCCAGCGCCCGCACCGCAGCCCCGTCGGTCGCGTCGAGCCTGCGCAATTCGCAGCCGTCCAGCCCCTCCAGCGCATCACGGTCCCGGTCGGTCGCGATCACGCGCGCGCCCTCCGCCACAAAGCGCTGCGCACTCGCCCGGCCGATGCCGCGCGCCGCCGCCGTGATCAGCGCGACCTTGCCTTCCAGACGCCCGCTCATGCGCGCGCCTTCGTGGGGAGACAGTCGGGGCCGATGGGATCGAACGCCTTGTACGTCAAAATAAACTCCTGATGGCCAAGGGATTCGGAAACACTGCGCTCACCCGCCGCGACGGCCAATAGCTTGTCGTAGATTTCCGTGCCGACCTGCTCCAGCGTCGCTTCGCCTTCCAGGATGCGCCCGGCATTGACGTCCATGTCGGCCGCCAGCCGGCGGCCGGTATCCGGGTTCGCGCAAATCTTGATGACCGGCGAAATGGCCGATCCGACCACCGATCCGCGCCCGGTCGTAAACAAAGTCAAATGCGCGCCGCAGGCAATCAGTTCGACGATCTCCGCATTGTCGGAGATATTGGGGAAGCCGAAGCGCGGTTCGCCGTCAGGCACCACGTCGAGCAGATAGAGGCCGCCCGTCGGCGGCACATCGCCCGGCTTCAATATACCGTCGATGGTCGAGGAGCCGGATTTGGAATAGGCGCCCATCGACTTTTCCTCCTGCGTCGTCAGGCCGCCCTCCGCGTTGCCGGGCGCGAAGCTGCCGAAACCCATGATGGTGTAATAGCGTTCGGCCTTGTGCACGCACTCTTCGATCGCGGCCGCCAGTTCGGGCGTGCGGGCGCGGTCTGCCATGATCTTTTCGCATCCGACCAGTTCGCCCGTCTCCTCGAAGATGCAGGCCGCGCCGTCCGCCACCAACCGGTCGAAAGCGCGGCCGACCGCCGGATTGGCAGTGATGCCGCTGGTCCCGTCCGACCCGCCGCAGATGGTGCCGACGATCAGTTCCTCGACGCCCATCGGCCCGCGCGGGACGTCGGCGATGGCGGCGCGCACGCGCGCCACCGCCTCGACGCCCGCCGCGATCGTCGCCGCCGTGCCGCCCGTCTCCTGGATCACCAGCAGTTCGGCGGGCCGTCCACTCGCCCGCGCCACCGCCAGCAGCCGCTCGCGATTGAAACTCTCGCACCCCAGCGACACGATCACGAGGCCGCCGACATTGGGATGGGTGGCGATCGCCTCCATCACCTTGGCGGCATAGGCGTTGGGATAGCAGCCGGGAAAGCCGATCAGTTGCACATCGGGATCGTCCGCCCTGTCCACGATCCGCCGCGCGACATGATGCGCGCATTCCACCAGATAGGCGACCGCGACGACATTGCGGATGCCCTTGCGCCCATCCTGCCGGAGCCAGGCCTGGATCATGCCCCCTGCTCCAGCGCGGTGCGCGTATGGCTGCTGATATAGTCGCTCTTCATATTGTGCATATGTATCCAGTCGCCGGTCGCGGCATCGGCGGTCATCGACCCGATCGGCGCACCATATTTGATGATCTTGTTCCCGGCGCGGAGCGGCGCGCGGGCGATCTTGTGCCCGATGGATATCCCCTCGCGCGCGGGGATCGTGCCGCCCGAAACGGGGAGAATGTCACCTGCGTCGATCGGACGGACACAGATCAGGACATTGTCGTCGGGGTGCAACAGGATCAGGCGCGCATCGTCCTGCAACATGGAAGCATCTTTCAGGGCGGCATCGAGCGCAGGCCAGAGCGCGTGGGGCAGGGGCGCCGAGCGGCGGGTCATGCTGTCGGCGACTTGATCCGGCCCGACCAGGCCGGGGATGACGCTGACGACCGCAGGATGGCGGAGCGGAAATTGCAGGGCGGCAGCGGGCAGCGCGACGTCGAAGGCGACGCAGGCGTCCGACAGGCGCTGCGCCCTGCCGACGATGTCGGCGCTGGGAGCAGTATAGTCGAAATGCAACGGGCCGCCGAGGTCGCGCGCCAATATGCCGCTATTATAGGGGCCACCGACGATCACTTGCACGCCCAGTTCGGCGCAGCGCGCCAGCAACCGTTCCGCGCTGCGGTCCAGCAGCGTGTAGCGCCCGGCGAGCAGGATCATGTCCAGCGCGACATGGTCGAGCAGTTCGTCGCAGATCGCGACTTCATTGACGCCGATGCCGATCGCGCCGATCGCGCCCGCTTCGCGCAGGTCGCACATCGCCCGATAACCGCCGTCGAGAAAGGCGCGCAGGTGGCGGCCATGATCGGCGCCATGGGTCGCCCGGCCGAGATCATGGGCGAGCAGCAGGTCGATCCGATCGCGGCGCAGGCGCGCGCAACTCCCTGCGAAGGATCGGAGCACGGCGTCACGACCATAGTCGAAGACCGGCTCGAACGGATCGGCATCGACGAAACCGTGGCGTTCGCCCCGCGCGGCGGTCGGTATGAGCAGGCGCCCGACTTTGGTCGACACGGCCGCTTCGTCCGCCGGGTCGCGTTCCGCCAGCATCGCGCCCAGCCGCCGTTCGGCCAGGCCGAAACCATAATGGGGCGCCGTGTCATAATAGCGGATGCCCGCATCCCAGGCGGCGTCGAGCGTGGCCCGCGCCTCCGCCTCGCTCACGGCGCGATAGAGATTGCCGATCGGCGCGGTGCCCATGCCCAAATCGGGGATCATGCCGATCCCCCCCGCCGCGTCGCCCACGCATAGAGCCCGACGACCGCGAAGCAGAGCGCGGGCACGAGCATCGCCGTGCGGATCGTCCCGGTCAGGTCAGACAGCAGGCCCATCGCCATCGTCAGCACCGCGCCGCCGATGATCGCCATCACGATCATCGACGCGCCCGCCTTGGTCAGCGGTCCGAGGCCGCGCAGCGACAGGACGAAGATGGTGGGGTAGAGGATCGACATGAAGAAGCTGGTCGCCACCAGAGCGGCAAGACCGACCACGCCCCCCGTCACCGCCACCAGCGACAGGACGATATTGATCCCCGCGAACAATGCCATCAGCCGCGCGCCATTGAACCGGGACAGCAGCGCCGCACCGATGAAACGGCCGACCATGAACAGCGCCAGCGACAGGGTCAGCAGCCAGGCCGCCTTTTGTGCGCCGATGCCCGGCACGACGCTTTCCGCATAGCGGATCAGGTAGCTCCAGATGCCGACCTGCGCGCCGACATAGAAGAATTGCGCTGCCACCCCCGCCAGATAGCGCGGCCGCCGCAACAGCGCGCCATAGCCCGCGAAGATCGGGCCGGTCGTCGCTTCCGCCTGCGTGGCGGCACGGGGAAAGCGCGTGAAGGCGAGCGCCGCCGCCCAGCCCAGCACCACCAGCGCGATGCCGAGATAGGGTAGCTGCACCGCCGCGGCGCCTGCAGCGCCCTGCCGGGGGGCGTCGGACAGGATCAGGGTCGCGCCCAGCGCCACGCCGGTGATCGATCCCAGCGGATTGAAGGCCTGCGCCAGATTGAGCCGCTGCGCCGCCCCCTCCGCCGGCCCCATCACCGCGACCATCGGATTGGCGGCGGTTTCGAGGAAGGCCAGGCCACTCGCAATCACGAACAGCGCGAAGAGGAAGAAGCCGTAGCTGAGCTGTGTCGACGCCGGCAGGAACAGCAGCGCGCCGCCGCCGAACAGCAGCAGCCCCAGAATGACCGTCGCCTTGTAACCCAGCCGTTCGGCCGCCAGCGCGGCGGGAATCGCGAAACAGAAATAGCCCAGATAGAAAGCCGACTGGACCAGCCCCGACTGAAAATCCGACAGCGAAAAGACATGCCGGAAATGGGCGATCAGCACATCGTTGAGGTTGTTCGCCACCCCCCACAGGAAGAAGAGGCCCGTGGTCAGCACCATCGCAGTCCGGCTGCTCCGTCCGGACCTGCTCCGTTCAGTGCCGGCTCCCTGCCTATGCATCAGGCCATCCTCTCTCTTGTCCAAAATGGCAGACCGGCCGCATCGCGATCCGGTCTGCCAGGGGAGGGACGCTAGAAACGCCCGTAAGCCGGATCAATAGGTGATGCGGGCGGTGATGCTGACTCGGCGGTCGTTGAGCACAGAGGACTGCGGACGGCTGGGGATGCCGTAATAGGTCTTGTTCTCGGTGTCGGTCAGGTTCACGCCATCGACGGTCAGCGCGAAATTCTCGTTGACCGTATAGGTGAGCGACGCATCGACCTGACCGCGCGCGGCGTTGAAGATCGGCAGGTTGCCGCTGCCGTTGCCGCGCGTCGTCACGACATATTTGCTGCGCCAATTATAGGCGACGCGCGCCGAGAGCGGTCCCTTGTCGTAGAAGCCGACCAGATTATAGCTATATTTGGACAGCTGCTCCAACGGCACGAATAGCTGGTTGCCTTCATTGTCGAACGCATTGGGACTGGGCGCCTTGCTGTCGACATAGGTGAAGTTGGCCTGCACGCCGAAGCCCGACCAGAAGCCCGGCAGGAAGTCGAAGAAGGTATTGCCGCCGATTTCAGCGCCCTTGATCTTGCCATTGTCGCCATTGACAGGACGCGTCACATCGACGTTGAAATTGCCATGGCCCAGGTCGAACGTCTCGGTGTTGGTCACATTGGCGATGAACCCGTCCACCTTCTTGTAAAAGAGCGCGCCATAGAGCGAACCCGTTCGCGAGAAATACCATTCGAGCGAAGCGTCGAACTGCTTGGCTTCCAGCGGCCGCAGATCGGCATTGCCCGACGATGCCGTGCGCAGGCCCGATCCCGCATTGAACTCCACGATATTGATGTTCGGATTGAGTTGCGAGAAATCGGGCCGCGTCAGCCCCTTCGACGCGGCCAGGCGCAGTTGCAGCTGGTCGCTCAGGTGGAAACGCAGGTTCAGGCTGGGCAGCGCGCGGGTATATTCGGAATCGCGGCCGATCGGCACGAAGCTGATTGGGCCGTTGCCCGGAATGACGTTGCCATTGGCGTCCTCGGCCTGCGGCGTCTGGACGGAAAAGCCGCTCGTCGACACCTTGGTCTTGACCACGCGAACGCCGATATTGCCATCGATCCGCACCGGCAGATCGTCAAAGCCGAACTTGACCAGACCATAAGCGGTATAGGTCTTCTCGCCCTGCGTATTGCGGTCGCTCGGCTGATAGCCGACGCCCTTGAGCAGCGCCGCCGGATCGCCGGTATAAGGTGCAAGCGCCGCGCGGGTGGCGTCATAGTCCAGCACGAGGTCACGATTGACGAACACTGCGCCATCGGGAACGCCCTGAAAGCCGCGATACAGGTCGCCGCGGAACTTACGCACTTCCAGCAGGCTCGACGGCAGGCTGCTCAGACCATAATAATTATAGGTGCTGCTGTCGGTGACGGCGGAACGATCCGTATAACGCAGGCCGAATTTGAGCGACCGCAGAACGCTGTTGTCGAACCTATATTCTGCGTCCACGCGACCGGCATATTCGGTACCGACCGAATGCTCGATATGATCGAGATAGCCCGCGCCGCTGGCATAGTTGGCCGGGTCGGTGACGAGGCCGTTGCCGTTGGTCGGGTCGTTGTCGGGCGAGATGATCATCGTCGGCACGCCATTGCCGACTTCCTGATAGAGGCGTTCGGCCGTCGAAGAGAGGATGACGATCGAGCGCTGGCCGTCGGTCACGCCCTTGATATATTGGAAGTCGCCCGTGACGCTCAGCCGGTCGGTCGGCTTCCATTTGGCGTTGAAGGAATAGTCACTGGTCACCGAATGGCGGGTTTCCAGGCTGGTATTCGCATTGATCGGCAGGTTAACGAAGGTGCCGCTGCGGAAATTGCCCTGATCGTCGAAGGTGAAGGGCGCACTATAGTCCGGCGTAATATCGCTGTCGCCGGTATAGGCGAAGAAGCTGTAGTCGCCATAGCGGAACTTATAGTCCGACCGAACATATTCGGCGGTCAGTTCCAGCGTGTCGCTGGGGCGCCACTGGACGGCGGCGTCGATGCCCAGGCGGCGGCGGTCGCCCAGATACTGGCCGATGCCCACGCCATGGGGCAGATAGGTTTCCTTGCCGGTGCGGCCCAGACCTGCGAGGGTTGCCGCATCGGCGGTGTCGGCGGGATCGAGGCGATAGAAGGGCTGACTGCTGATCTGGTCCTGACGGAAGGCGGTCTTCTGATAGCCGACATCGACCATCACGCCGATTTCGCCAAGGCTTGTGTCCCAGCGATCCGACAGGAGCAGGTTCGCCTGCGGCTTCGACTTGCCGTACAGGTCGTAATAATTGACGCTCGCGCTGGCCGAGGCCTTGAAGCCATCGAAATCGAACGGCTTGCGGGTCCGCAGGTTAATGAGGCCGCCGATGCCGCCCTCGATCAGGTCGGCCGACGGGTTCTTGTAGACGTCGATGCCGGACAACAGTTCGGAGGGCACATCCTCCAGGCTGAGCGTGCGACCGCCATTGGCGGTGAACACGTCGCGGCCGTTGATCTCGGTCCGGACCTGACTGAGGCCGCGGATCGCGACCGATGTGCCTTCGCCATAGCTGCGCTGGATCTGGATGCCGGTGATGCGCTGCAGCGCTTCGGCGACGTTGCGGTCGGGCAGCTTGCCGATGTCTTCGGCCACGATCGAATCGACGATGACATCGCTGTTGCGCTTGAGCGCCTGGGCGCTGGACAGGCTGGCGCGCACGCCGGTGACGACGATGTCGCCCTCGCTCGCGGCGGGCTGCTGCTGGGCCTCCTGCGCGTGGACGCTGCTCCCCAGCGCGATGCTGGCGATCGAAATGCCGGCCAGCAACGCGGCGCGACGCGGCATATGCGTGATCTTGGTCATGAAACCCCTTCCTCTCCCTTGGCCCCTGAACGGAGCGCTCACCTGATTCGCGGCTGAAAACGGCCGGAACATTTCCCTTTCATGTCTCCGTCCCCTCCTGGGAGCGTTAACAAGGCAAGGCTCCATTACTCCCACATTTAGAATTATGAAATATAAAAATTGATTTCATATGTGGACGGTGCTTAGAAGGAGACACCTGCAAGGCGGCGCCAATAACCGGCAGCATGGGCGAGGGGAGGACTGGAATGACCGGGAAGTCGCGCTATCAGGCGCCCGCCCTGACCAAGGGGCTGGAAATATTGGAACTGCTCGCCGCCGCCAGCGATCCGCTCATCATGTCTGACATATCTACCGCGCTGGGCCGCTCGGTCAGCGAGATATTCCGGATGCTGCAGGTTCTCGAAGAACATGGCTATATCGCCCGTGCCGAGGAAGGTTATCGCCTGACCAACCGGCTGTTCGCGCTGGGCATGAGCCAGCCGCCGATTCGCGACCTCGCTTCCACCGCCCTGCCGGTGATGCAGGATCTGGCGCGCAAGGCGGGGCAGAGCTGCCATCTGGCAGTCGCATCGGGCGCGGAAATGGTCGTCATCATTGCGATCGAGGCGCCTGGCCTGTCGGGCTTTGCCGTGCGCGTCGGCTATCGCCGGCCAATGCATCGCTCCAATTCCGGGCGTATCCTGCTCGCCTTCCAGCCGCCCGAAGCGCGAGCGGCGATGCTGGACGATATTCGCGCCGCCGGCGAGGCGTTGGACGAGGCCGAGCTGACCGAACGACTGGACGCGGCGGTGGCCAATGGCGGCGCGATTGCGCCCAGCCCGATGCTGACCGGCATCACCGACCTGTCCTCACCGATTCTGGCCGGCGGGGTCGCGCGCGCCGCGCTGACCATGCCGTTCGTCGACGGCGCGGCCAACCGGGCGACCGTGGAGGCGTGCAGCCAGCTAGTGCGCGATGCCGCCGCCGCGATCGGCAGCGCGATGTCGCCGATCATGCTGGTGCCGCCGCGCGCGGCGGACGGCGAACAATGACCGGGATGGACCGGCGTGCCGCCTTGCTGGCGGCGGCGGGACTGGCGGCGCTGCCAGGCCTGGCCAACGCCCAGACCAGCGCCAGCGACGAGGTGATCGACCTGTGGCCCGGCACGCCGCCGGGCGGGACCGGCGCGCGCATCGTCCGCAAGATCGAAGATCAGGCCAGGCCCGGTGGCGAACCGGACCGCTGGGTGACGGGCATGGATCGGCCGATGCTGGTCGTACGCCGCCCCGCCCGCCCCAATGGCGCGGCGATGCTGGTGCTGCCCGGCGGCGGCTATGGCTTCCTGTCCTACGACAATGAAGGCACCAGCCAGGCCAACTGGCTGAACGCGCGCGGCATCACCGCCTTCATCCTGCTCTATCGCCTGCCCGGCGAAGGTTGGGCGCGGCGTCAGGATGTGCCGTTGCAGGATGCGCAGCGGGCGATGCGGCTGATCCGCGCTGGAGCTGTCCAGCTCGGCGTCGCAAAGGACCGGATCGGCGTGCTTGGTTTTTCCGCCGGCGGGCATCTGGCCGGATCGCTGGCGACGCGTCATGGCGAGACGGTCTATGATCCCGTCGATGCGGCCGACCGGCAGGACGCCCGCCCCGACCTTGCCGCCCTGCTCTATCCCGTGGTGCGCCTCGCCGCGCCCTTCGCCCACGGCGGATCGCGGGACAATCTGCTGGGGCCGGACGCGTCGGCAGCAATGCGCCGCGCCCGATCGGTAGAATTGCGCGTCGACGCCGCGACCCCGCCGCTCTTCCTGGTCCATGCGACCGATGACGGTTTGGTGCCCCCCGCCAACAGCATCGCCCTGTTCCAGGCGATGGAAGCCGCCAAGCGTCCGGTCGCGCTGCATATCTTCGAGGATGGCGGCCATGGCTTCGGCACCCGTCTGCCCCAGACGATGCAGGCGTCAGCCTGGCCCGCCTTGTTCGCGACCTTTGCCGCGAAGCACGGATTGATCCCGGCATGAAACGCCTGATCGCCCTGATGCTGGCGCTCAGCGCCGGCACCGCGCTGGCCATGCCCGTCGAGTATCACAGCGCGCCCGAACGGCGCATCGTGACGGAAAAGGATTGGGGGCCATGGCTCGGCCCGTTCCGCGCCACCCTGATGCCCAGCCTGATGCAGGATTTCGGCGAGCGCTATCTCTACGCGCCCGCCAATGCCGCCTTGCCCGCGCCTAAACCTGGCGAGCAGCGCGTGGTGTTTCTGGGCGATTCCATCACCGACCGCTGGAACCTTGCCGCGAGCTTCCCCGGCAAACCCTATGTCAACCGCGGCATCGGCAGCCAGGTGACGGCGCAGATGCTGCTGCGCTTCCATCAGGACGTCGTCGCGCTGAAGCCGGAGGTCGTCGTGATCCTCGCCGGCATCAATGACGTGCAGGGCTTCCTGCAACAGGAAACGTCCGAACAGATCGAAGCGAACTGGGAAGCCATGGCCGACCTGGCGCGCGCGCATGACATCAAGGTCGTGTTCGGATCGCTGCTGCCAGTGAATGATTATAGCGACGCTGCGAAAGATGTCGTCAGGGAGCGCAAGCCCGAAGAATTGCGCGCGCTCAACGCCTGGCTGCGCGGCTTCTGCACCCGGCGTGGACATGTCTATGCCGATTATGCGGCCGCCATGGTCGACGCCAAGGGCCTGATGGCCGCCGCCTTCACGCGGGACGGCGTCCATCCGCTCAACAATGGCTATGCCGTGATGACGCCGATCGCGCAGCGCGCCATCGACCGGGCATTGGCCGGACAATGAAAACGACACGATGAAAGGGAAGAGGATGCGGCATCTTATCGCCTTCTGCTGCGCGCTGGCGCTGACCGGCCCGGCCCTTGCCGTCAGCAAGGTGCCGGGCGATCCCCATGTCGATGATCCGGTCGGCATCGTCGCCAACCCCTGCCCGGCCCATCCCAAACCGACCAGCGAGGCGGAATGGAAGATGTGGAACCTTCACATGCTGACCCGCGATTTCGGGCAGCTATGCCGTTATGCCGCCGACAACAAGGCGCTGGAAGGCAAGACGGTTCGCGCGGTGTTCATGGGCGATTCGATCACCGACAACTGGATCAACCTCGATCCGGAGATGTTCGCGGACGGGCTGGTCGATCGCGGCATCAGTGGCCAGACCACGGCGCAAATGCTGGTGCGCTTCCGCAACGATGTGATCGCGCTGAAACCGCAGGTCGTCCACATCATGGCGATGACCAACGACATTGCCGGCAATACGGGCGCAGCGACGATGGACACGGTGCTGGGCAATATCCAGACCATGGCCGAACTGGCCGATGCCCATGGGATCAAGGTCGTCCTCGCCTCCGTACCGCCCGCCGGCGCCTTCCCCTGGAGCCCGGGTCTGCAACCCGCGCCGCAGATCGCCGCGATCAACAGGTGGCTGGCCGACTATGCCCGTAGCCGGGGTTTCACCTATGTCGATTATCATGCCGCCATGGCGCAGCCCGACGGCGCGATGAAGCCGGGCCTGTCCACCGACGGTGTGCATCCGACAGCGGAAGGCTATGCTATCATGCGCCCGCTGGCGCGGCAGGCGATCGACAAGGCGTTGAGGGCAATCCAATGACGATGCTGGGACGCCGGTCCTTCCTGGCGGGCACCGCTGCGCTTGGCCTTGCCCGCGCGGCGCGCGCTGCCAGCCCCATGGGCACGATGGGCGGGCCGGTGCAGGCCAGCTGGTCTTCGCTCGTTGCCCATTACCGCTATCCCGACTGGTTCCGCGACGCGAAGCTCGGCATGTGGTCGCACTGGGGGCCGCAATCGGTGCCGGCGCAGGGCGACTGGTATGGCCGCTTCATGTATATGCAGGGCCACCCGATGTATGAGCATCACCGCAAGACCTACGGCCATCCGTCGGTCGCGGGGATGAAGGACATCCAGAATCTCTGGACCGCCGACAAGTGGGAACCCGACGTACTGATGGCCCGCTATCAGAAGGCCGGCGCCAAATATTTCATGGCGCTCGCCTGCCATCACGACAATCTGGACTGCTACGACAGCCGCTATCACGCATGGAACAGCCTGCGCGTCGGGCCGAAGAAGGACATCGTCGGCATCTGGGAAAAGGCCGCGCGCAAGGCCGGCATGAAGTTCGGCGTGTCCAACCATGCCGCCCATGCCTGGCACTGGTATCAGCCCGCTTATGGTTATGACCCCGTCGGCCCGAAAAAGGGTGTGCGCTACGATGCTTATACGCTGCGCAAGGCCGATGGCGTCGACAAATGGTGGGACGGCCTAGACCCGCGCGAACTCTATACCGGCGGCCATGCCGTGTTGCCCGACGGCATCGACACGATCGAGGCGATGGACAAGTGGCACGATGTCCATAACGGCCAGTGGATCGAGACCGGGCCGAAGGACGATCCGGCCTATGTCACTCGCTGGCTGCTGCGCCAGACCGATCTGGTCGCGCAATATAAGCCTGACATGGTCTATATGGACGATCATGAACTGCCCTTCGGCCCGGTCGGGCTGGAGGCGGCGGCGGACTATTATAACCGGTCGATCGAATGGCACGGCAACATCGATGTGGTGCTGACCGGCAAGCAGCTCAAGCCCTATGCCCGTTTCGGCATGGTGCAGGATGTGGAGCGCGGCTTCACCGACCATCTATGGGACGAACCCTGGCAGACCGACACCTGCATCGGCGACTGGTTCTATAATGAAGCGCGCCTGCACGACAAAAGCTACAAGAGCGCGGAGGAGATCATCCAGCGCCTCGCCGATGTCGTGTCGAAGAACGGCAATCTCATGCTTTCCATCCCGCAGCCCGGCGACGGCTCCATCGACAGCGAGACGGAGAAGGTGCTGGACGGCATGGCGGGGTGGATGACGCATGGCGGCGAGGCGATCTTCGGGTCGCGGCCGTGGCGTGTCTATGGCGAAGGGCCGACGCAACTGATCGCAGGGATGCAGAATGAGGAGAAGGCCAAGCCCTTCACCGCGCAGGACATCCGCTTCACCACCAACAAGGGGGCGCTCTATGCGCTGTTCCTGGGCCGGGCGCAGGGATCTACGACCATCCGCTCACTGGCGCGGGGTCGCGTGGACGGCACAATCAGCCAAGTGACACTGCTCGGCGGTGGTCCGGTGGCCTTCCGTCAGGATGGCGCGGGCCTCCATCTCACCATGCCGCATGGCGTCCATTTCGTGCCGGTCGTCCGCATCGACGGCCATGGCCTCGTTTGAAATACAGGGATTTACAGGGATGATCGCAAAGAGCTTCAAATGGATCGCGCTGGGCGCATCCTGCCTCACCGCGCCGGCGCTGGCCGATCCGATGGCGCTGCTCGACCGCCATGGCAGCCGGGTGGCGGTCGAACCCTATGCGCCCAATATCGTGCGCGTGACGATCGCGATGGACCCCGACCTTGCATCGGCCGCGCCGGGCGAAGGCCCCAATGCGAAGGCGGATGCTACAGGCTGGACCCATCGCACCGATTCGAACGGCGATGTCTTCGCCTCTGCCGCCCTGACGTTGACGATTGATGCCAAGCCATGGCCCAAGGCGCCCACGCAGATGGAGCGCTATTTCGCGCCTGCCCTGCCCCCGGTCAGCCTGTCGGTGAAGGATGCCAGCGGCACGGTCCTTACCAAGATGACCGGCTGGGAAATGGCGCCGGTGACGGTCAATGGCGAGAAGACCTTCAAGGTCGGCGCCAGCTTCGATTCCCCCGCCGACGAGCATTATTATGGTCTGGGCCAGAATCAGGAAGGCCATATGGATTTGCGCGGCAAGCAGATCGACTGTTCGCACAGCTATGACGCGCCGGCCGGCGAGACCGTCTGCGTGCCTTTCCTCGTCACCAACAAGGGCTATGGCATCGTCTGGGACAATCCGGCCCGCACGCTCGTCTGGCCGGGCCTGCACAGTTCGACCCGCTTCCAGAGCCAGGTCGGCGAGCGCGTCTCCTTCTTCGTCATCACCGGCAAGACCAGCGATGAACTTTATGCCGGCTATGCCAAGCTGACCGGCGCGACGCCGCTGCCGCCCAAAGCCGGCTTCGGCCTGATCCAGAGCAAGGCGCGCTATGAGAGCCAGAAGGAACTGCTCGACATCGCCAATGGCTATCGTCAACGCAATCTGCCGCTCGACGTCATGGTGCTCGACTGGTTCTACTGGACCCGCATGGGCCAGCTCGACATCGACCGCAGCTATTTCCCCGATCCCAATGGGATGAACGACCAGCTCAACGCCATGGGGATGCGGTCGATCATCAGTGTCTGGCCCCGCTTCGAGCGCGAGGGCCGCTATTTCGAATATTTGAAGGCCAAGGGCTGGTTCCTGCATGACAAGGACGGCAATCCCATCGACGGCCTACCCTCCCGCTCCGACCGGGCCGGTGCGCTGATCGACAGCACCAATCCGCAGGCACGCGAATGGTTCTGGGGCAAGATCCGCGACAATATCGCGTCGCAGGGCTTCGACTGGTTCTGGCTGGACGAAACGGAACCGGATCTGGTGCCGGACGGCTATGAATATTCGATCGGGTCGGGCGACCGCTATCACAATCTGTTCCCGCTGGTGCACACCACCGGTGTCGCCGAAGGATCGGAGCGCGACCGCCCCAATTTCCGCAACATGATCCTGGCGCGCGCCGCCTATCTGGGGTCGCAGCGCAATGGCGGCCTGTTCTGGTCGTCGGACGTCAAGTCGACCTGGGAAGCGCTGGAGCGGCAGGTGCCCGCCGGCCTCAACTTCACCGCGTCGGGCCTGGCCTATTGGGGCAGCGATATCGGCGGCTGGCAGTGGCCGAGCGGCCCGAAGGCGGAAAATCCCATTCTGGTCGATCCCGCCGGGGCTACCGCGATGGGCGCGGATTATCCCGACTATCCCGAACTGTTCGTGCGCTGGTTCGAATATAGCGTCTTCACCCCCACGCTGCGCATCCATGGCCAGCGCCCCGGCACCGCGCTGTGGGAATATGGCAAGGCAGCCGAGCCGATCCTGGCCGACTGGCTACGCCTGCGCTACACACTGATGCCCTATATCTATGCGCTGGGGCGCCACACCTATGACACCGGCGCGCCCTTCATGCGCGGCCTGTTCATGGACTTCCCCAACGATCCCAAGGTGTCGGATATCGGCGACCAATATATGTTCGGTCCTGCCTTCCTCGTCGCCCCGGTAACGAAGCAGGGCCAGACGAAGCGGTCGGTCTATCTGCCCGCCGGCACCGCCTGGTATGATTATTGGACCAACCAGAAATATGAAGGCGGCCAGACGATCGAGGTCGACGCCCCGATCAATCGCATACCGCTGTTCGTGAAGGCCGGGTCGATCGTGCCGATGGGCGTGCAGGTGAAGAGCACCGCCGAACGCCAAGCGCTGGAAAGCATCCGCGTCTATCCGGGTGCCGACGCGCGCTTCACCCTCTATGACGATGACGGCACGACCAACGCCTATCGCAAGGGCGGCATGAAAGCGGACCTCATCTGGGACGACAAGACAAAGACGCTGACGAGCAAGACGAAGCTGCCCACCGGTCAGGCCATCGCCGGTCTGGTGCAGATCGTCGGTCAATAAGGAGACAAGAAGACATGACGGGTATCAACCGCCGCGAACTGGGCATGGGCCTCACCGCCGCCGCGCTGGGTGCGGGCCTTGCCGCCTCGACGGGCGTCAACGCGCAGACGGCCGCCGCCGCGCCGCAGGGCAATCTCGCTTTCCCTTCCGACTTCCTGTGGGGCTGCGCCACCGCCGCCTATCAGATCGAGGGCGGCGTCAAGGAGGATGGCCGGGGCCAGACCAACTGGGACGTGTTTTCCCACACGCCCGGCAAGGTCGCCAATGGCGACACCGGCGACGTCGCCTGCGACAGCTATAACCGCTATCAGGACGATATCGGCCTGTTGAAGGCGCTGGGCGTCAAAGCCTATCGCTTCTCGATCGCCTGGTCGCGCATCTTCCCCAATGGCCGGGGCAAGCCCAATGCCAAGGGGCTGGACTATTATAACCGTCTGGTCGACGGGCTGCTGGCGGCGGGCATTACCCCGCATGTCACCATGTTCCACTGGGATCTGCCCCATGCCCTGCCGGGCGGCTGGCAGAATCGCGACACCAGCTACGCCTTTGCCGACTATGCCGGCTACACTGCCGGCAAGCTGGGCGATCGCGTCAATCACTTCATGACGCTCAACGAGTTGCGCTGCTTCACCGACCTCAGCTACATGACCGGCGGCAAGGCGCCGGGCCTGAAGCTGCCGATGAAGGAGGTCAATCAGGTACGCCACCATGGCGTGCTGGCCCATGGCCTGGGGCTACAGGCGATCCGCGCGGCGACCAAATCCGGCACGCAGGTCGGCATTGCCGACAATCCCAACATCTACGTCCCCGCGATCGAGACGCCCGAGCATATCGAGGCGGTGAAGAAGGCCGTGCGCGAAGAGAACGCCATGTTCCTCACCGCGATCATGGAAGGCCGCTATATCGACAGCTATCTGACCGCGCAGGGCAAGGATGCGCCGCTGGTCAAGGAAGGCGACATGAAGCTGATCGGCGCGCCGCTCGATTTCCTGTCGGTCAATGTCTATACCGGCAACACCGTCCGCGCCGACGAGACCGCGCCGTCGGGCTACAAGATATTGCCCCATCCGGGTCAGGCGCCGCGCATGCCCTCCCCCTGGCTCTATGTCACGCCCGAGGTCATCTATTGGGGGATGCGCGCCATCAGCGAAAACTGGAAGCCCAAGGGCCTCTATATCTCGGAAAATGGCTGCTCGGCCGACGACAAGGTGGCCGAAGACGGCAAGGTCTATGACACCGATCGCGTCATGTATCTGCGCAATTACCTCACCCACCTCCAGCGCGCGACCCGCGAGGGCATTCCGGTGAAGGGCTATTTCGTCTGGAGCCTGATGGACAATTTCGAGTGGGAGGATGGCTATACCAAGCTGTTCGGCATCCACCATGTCGACTTCAAGACCCAGAAGCGCACGCCCAAGCTGTCCGCCGACTGGTATCGCGAACTGGTCCGCACCAACAGGCTGGTGTGACGGGACACGGGGCGGTCCCGATGGGCCGCCCCATTCCCAATTCAGCGTTTCGCGCCGATCTCCACCTGCGTTTCGCCCAAGCCTTCGGCGCGGGCGCGCAGGATGATCCGGCCGGGCCGATCCGCCTTCACGATCGCCAGCGCCAGGCCGTTAAAGGCGGCGCGATTCGCCGACGGGAAAGCGGTCAGGTCGGTCGGGTCGCCATTGTCGGTCGCGACGATCTCCCCCGGCCCCTCGATCGAGAAGGCGATCTTCTGCCTGGCCGCGGGGACGACATGGCCGTCCTTGTCCAGGACCTTCAGCGTCACGAAGCTGAGGTCGCGGCCATCATCGGCGATGGTCGACCGGTCGGCGGTCAGCGACAGTTTCGCCGCCTCCCCCACGGTGCGGACGATCTCGGTCGCCCAGGGCTTGCCGTCCTTCCAGGTGACGACCTTCACTTCGCCCGGTGCATAGACGACATAGTCCCAGCGGAAGCGATATTCATAGTCGCGCTTCTTGATCTTGCCCTGCGACTGGCCGTTAACGAACAGTTCCGCCTCGTCCGCGGAAGAGAAGACATGGACCGGCGTGATCTGACCCACGCGGTCCGGCCCAATCCTGTCAGGCCACGTCCAGTGCGGCAGGATATGGGCGAATTTCAGGTCCGGCCGCCAGCGTGCCTGATAGAGCCAGAAGCGGTCCTTGGGGAAACCGGCGAGGTCGACGATGCCCGAATAGCTGCTGCGCGATGTGTAATAGGGCGTGGGTTCGCCCAGATAGTCAAAGCCCGTCCAGACGAACTCACCCGCGACATAGGGATTCTGGTCGTCCGCCGCCCAGACGCGGTCGGGCGAAGAGCCGAAATCGGCCGCGTGCAGTTCATAGGCCGACACCTGATGCGTGTCGGGATTGCCGCCAGACCATGGCCGTACCGGACCGCTGATCGCGCCCGCAACCGGGAACATATATTCGCCCCGGCTGGACAGCGCCGACGCGCTTTCGGTGGACAGGATGACCTTGTCGGGGAATTTGGCGCGGAAGGCGGGATATTGGCCGATGATGCCGCGAATACCTGCACCCTGATAGTTGAGGCTGATGACGTCGACCGTGGTGGGCAGCAGCATATCCGCCTTGGCGAAGTTCATCGCTCCTGTCGCCAGCCGCGTCGGGTCTTCCTCATGCGCGATGGCGACCAGTTCGCGCCCGATTTTCGCGCCCGCTTCGCCATCATATTGTTCGCCGACCTCGTTGCCGACGCTCCACAGGATGATCGAGGGATGGTTGCGGTCGCGCCGCAGCATCGACCGCAGGTCCGCCTCATGCCAGTCGGGGAAGATCAGGTGGAAGTCGTGTGGGGTTTTCTTCTTTTCCCAGCTGTCGAATATTTCGTCCATGACGAGGAAGCCCATCTGGTCGGTGAGTTCCAGCAGTTCGGGCGCGGGCGGATTATGGCTCATGCGCACGGCGTTGGCGCCCATGTCGCGCAGGATTTCAAGCTGACGCTGGGCCGCGCGACGATTGAAGGCCGCGCCGATCGCGCCCAGATCATGATGATTGTTGACGCCGCGCAGCGGAATGTGCTCGCCGTTGACGATCACGCCCCTGTCGGGATCGAACCGGATGTCGCGCACGCCGAAGCGGGTTTCGTATCTGTCGATCGCTTTGCCGCCCTGTGTCACGGTGGACACCGCGACATAGCGGTTTGGCTGTTGTGTCGGCGGCGGTCCCCAGAGGCGGGGGTTGGTCAGGATCGTGCTGCCGTTCAGCACCGCCTTTGCGCCGGGCGCGATGCTGGTGGACTGGCGCGGGATGCTGGCGACGGGGCGGCCGGTGCGCTTGCCGTGGGTGTCGAGCGCGTAGAGCGCGGTCGCGACTTCGACCTGCGCTACCTTGTCGCCGTCATTGTCGAGGGTCAGGCTGAGGTCGATGGTCGCCTGTGCCTTGCTCACCTGCGGGGTGCGGACCGTGCCGCCCCACTGGCCGACATGGATCTTGTTCGCGGTGGTCAGGTAGATGTCGCGATAGAGGCCGCCCCCCGGATACCAGCGCGCCGAAGCCTGCGGATTGTCGAGCCGGATGGCGAGCTGGTTCCTGCTCCCCGGCACCGCATAGGGGGTCAGGTCGAGGCGGAAGCTGTTATAGCCATAAGGCCAGCCGCCGACGAGCTTCCCGTTCAGCCAGACGGTGGCGTAGGACATCGCCCCTTCGACATCCAGGAAGATCGACTGGCCCCTGTCGCTCGCCGGAATGTCGAGCGTCTTGCGATACCAGCCGATGCCCCAGCTCGGCAGGCGGCCCATGCCGCCATAGGGGCCGTCCTTGATGAAGGGACCGGCGATCGCCCAGTCGTGCGGCAGATCCACCTTGGTCCATGCGCTGTCGTCGAAACCAGCCTGCACATAGGGCAGGTCGCCACCGGGATTGCCCGCCGGGCGGACATGATGTTTGGCCTGGTCCTTGATGAAGGGATTGGCGCTGGGAAGTATCCATGGCTTCAATATCTGCGCGCCGCCGCCGTCCACCTTCACGGCTTCGTCAGGACGGGTATCGGCCAGCTTGCCGTCGCCCACATCGTCGATCGGCGGGCGCACGTCATAGCGCAGGTCGGTGGTGATGCCGACAGGGTCGCCCTTGATAAAGCGCCAGTCGCGGCTGATCGATACGCTGTCCGCGGCCAACGCGGAGGAGGCGCCGCCCCCCACGGTTAGCGCGGCCAGCGCCGTCATGGCCAGCGCCCGTCCCTTCACGGAACGTCCTCGCGACAACGAGATGGACAGTTGCACCATTTTCTCCTCTCCCGACCTTCCGCAATCTGGTAGCGTTATCATTACTCTGAGCGATAGAATGACCCTTGGCAAGAGTGGAAGTCGTGATCGCCACGGCTTCCCAGTCGCCGATCGCCGTTCTAGGGTTGGTGTAACGATATGGGAGAGGGACGATGCAAAGGGTATTGGCTGCGACCGCGGCATGTGTGCTGGGGGTCTTGGCGACCGGGGCCATGGCAAAAGCGCCGACCGACTGTCCGCTGCGCGATGCGCCCTTTTCCACCCAGTCGCCGATTGTCGACCTTTTGCTGAGCCCGCCCGCCAAGGCCGCGATCGAAGCGGGCGCACCGCAAGTCTTCGCGGCGCTGCCGCCGCGCTTCTTTTCCACGCAGGCGCCGACCTTCGCATCGATCCTGACGTTGCAGGCGCTCAGCAAGATGAAGGATATTCCTGCCGACCGGATGGCCGCGCTCGACGCGACGCTACGCGCCATCCCGGTGACGCCCGCCGACAAGATCGCGCGGTGCGCCCGCTATGACGATGATCGTCCCGGCGTCACCCTGCCCAAGGGCAAGCCGCGCCTGCTGATCTTCGAAAAGATAACCGGCTTTCGCGACAGCCCCTCGGTCGATGCCGCCCGCACCGCGTTCCAGGCGATGGCGCAGCGCAAGGGCTGGTCCGTGGTCGTCAGCGACAAGGGCGGGGCGATGACGCCGTCGATCCTGCGCCGGTTCGACGCCGTCATTTGGAACAATGTCAGCGGCGACGTGCTGACCCTGTCGCAGCGCGCCGCGTTCAAATCCTATGTCGAACAGGGCGGCGGCTTCGTCGCGGTGCATGGGTCGGCGGGCGATCCGGCCACCTTCTGGGACTGGTATGTCGATATGCTGGTCGGCGCGCGCTTTGCCGGCCATCCGATGAACCCGCAATTCCAGGATGCGAAAGTCGTGGTCGAAGGGCGCGGGCAGGACATTGCGGCGGGCCTGCCGGGCGAGTGGGTGATGAAAGACGAATGGTACAGCTTCACCGGCAATCCGCGCGCCAGCGGCTCCGCCATCATCGCCACGCTGGACGAGGGCAGCTACAAGCCGGGCGCGCTGGCGATGGGCGATCATCCGATCGCCTGGACCCGCTGCGTGGGCAAGGGCCGGGCCTTCTATTCGGCGATCGGCCATCGCCCCGAAACCTATGCCGATCCCCATTATGTGAGGATGCTGGAAAATGCCGTGGCCTGGGCCGCTTCGCGCCGTTCCCCCTGCCCTACCCCGGTCACGCGCCCAGCCGATTGACCGGCAGGGGCGCGACGGGCAGCACTATGTCGCCGGGCATGGCCGGGGGCAGGCTGGGCCCGCCAGCACAGCGCAGCAGCCCATCGAAATAGGCGATGGTGTGGACCAGCCCCTCGCGCAGCCGCACCGTCGGTTCCCAGTGCAGCGCGGCGCGGGCGCGGCCGATGTCCGGGCGACGCTGGCGCGGATCGTCGGCGGGCAGCGGCCGCATCACGATGGGGGAGGATGATCCGGTCAGCGCGACGATCATTTCGGCCAGTTCGACCATCGTGAATTCGTCGGGATTGCCGATGTTGATCGGCCCGGTGTTGCTGTCGTCGCTGGCCATCAGGCGCAACAGCCCCTCGATCAGATCGTCCACATAGCAGAAGGACCGGGTCTGCGCGCCGTCGCCGTAAAGGGTGATGGGCTGGCCGAGCAGCGCCTGGCAGATGAAGTTGGACACGACGCGCCCGTCCGCCGGGTCCATGCGCGGGCCGTAGGTGTTGAAGATGCGCGCGACCTTGATCCGCACCCGCCCTTCGCGATGATAGTCGAAGAACAGGGTTTCGGCGCAGCGTTTCCCCTCATCATAGCAGGCGCGCGGGCCGATCGGGTTCACATGGCCCCAATATTCCTCCGTCTGGGGATGGACTTCGGGATCGCCATAGACTTCGCTGGTCGACGCCTGCAGGATCTTCGCGCCGGTGCGCTTGGCCAGGCCCAGCATGTTGATCGCGCCATGGACGCTGGTCTTGGTCGTCTGCACCGGATTGATGCGATATTGCAGCGGCGAGGCTGGACAGGCCAGATTGTAGATTTCGTCCACTTCCACATAGAGCGGGAAGGTCACGTCGTGGCGCATATATTCGAAATTAGGCCGCCCCATCAACTGGACGAGATTGCTCTTCGATCCGGTGAAGAGATTGTCGACGCACAACACGTCATGACCCTGCGCCACCAGCCGGTCGCATAGATGCGATCCCAGGAAGCCGGCCCCGCCGGTCACCAATATGCGTTTGACGCCCTTGTTCATGGTTGCTGCCCCCTTGCTGGACGGTGCGGATGTCGGGTGAAGATGGTCGCTGCCATGACGCCGAGATAGCGGCGGCTGAAGCGCGCCATGGCGTGATAGTCACGATTGGGGCGCAGCAGCCCGAGCAGGCTGAAGCCCAGCCAGCGGCTGGCGTAGCCGGTGAAGAGGATCGCGTCATAGGCCGCCCGCGCAAGCGGGCCGCGGCCCTGGCGGAAGAAGAAACGCGGCCCCTTATAGACGCTGGCCAGCACCTCCATCGACGATTGGCGGGCGAAACTGGCGCCGTGATGATGGGTGATGCTTTGCCGCGCGGAATAGAGGACGCGCCAGCCCGCCTGCGCGACGCGGTGGCACAGCTCCATATCCTCGCCGAACATGAAATAGGCGGGGTGGAAGATGCGCGCGCCGACGGCGGCGCGGCGGAAGGTCAGCGATGCGCCCGATACCCAGTCGATCGGCCGGACGCCGGGCGGGTCGCCGTCCAGATAGACGGCCGGAGGCGCCCAATCGCGCGGCAATATCTTGTTTAGAAACAGATAGTTCCATGCCAAATTGCGCAATGTGGGGAAAGCGCCGCCCGACGCGCGCTGGAAACTGCCGTCGCTGTTGCGCAGGCGGGAACCGAGGATGCCGATGCGGCCATCACCCTCCATCTGCGCGAGCATCGCAGCGATCGCGTCGGGGTCGACCAGCGTGTCGGGATTGAGCAGCATGACGAAGGGCGCGTCGGTTGCTTCATAACCGAGCTGGCACCCTTTGGCGAAACCCAGGTTCGCGCCGCTTTCGATCAGCCGGACCCAAGGGAATTGGGCGCGGACCATGGCGGCACTGCCGTCGGCCGAGGCGTTGTCGATCACGATCGTATCGACACTGAGCGGGCGCAGGCCGGTGCTGGCGGACACCGCCGCCAGACAATCGCGCAGCAGGTCGCACACGTTCCAGTTGACGATGATGATGGCGAGCGTCGGCCCGAATTGTGTAGACGGGGTCATCGGGTCATGCTCCGGTAAAGGTCGGCATAGGCGGGCCGCAGCGCCGCCCAGTCATAGGTGGCGCGGGCATGATCGCGCAGGATGCGGCGCGTCCGTTCGGCCGGGTCGGCGGCCATGCGCGCCAGCAGCGCCGCCAGCGCGCCGGGCGCTTCCATGTCTATCCAGTTATCGATATTGGGCAGCAGCCAGCGGAAATGCGGTGCATCATGGGTGATGACGGGCAGGCCCGCCGCCGTCGCCTCCACGATGGCGAGGCCGAAGGCTTCGAAAGTGGCGGCATGGGGCATGACGTCGGCCAGCGCGAACAGGTCGGCCACCTCGCCGGTCGGCACATGGGTCACGCGCACCCGCCCGCCCAGCCGGGCGCGGGCATAAGAGGGCAGATCCGGGTCGCCATGGTCCAGGCTGCCGTCAAGCCAGAGCAGCGGATCGCCGTCCATGCGCGCGACCTCATCGATCAGATGATGGGTGCGCTTGTGCCCGCGATTGAGCGCGGCGACCGCGAGGATGACGAAGCGATCGGGCGCGATGCCGTGCCGCGCGCGCAGCGTGGCGCGGTCTGCGCCGGGGGTGAAGCGATCCGCGCGGTAGCCGCAGGGAATGAGCGTCATATGGGCCGGGTCGTGGCCCTGCGCGACGGCATCGGCCAGCGTCGCCGCCGATATCTGGTGCAGCCGGTCGCAGGGCGGATAGTCGCGCGGCGGCATCGCCGTCCCCTCGGTGTAGAGGAGGCGGAAGTTCAGGCGCAGTATGCGGCGCAGATGGAACAGCAGGCGCGCCAGCGGCGGGTCGATCACATGGACGATGTCGTAGCGGCCGCCGATGAGGTGCGGCAGCAGCGCCAGCACGAAGGTCAGGCATTCGGCGTGCATCGGCGTGCGGCCCATCAGCCGATGGAGCGGCAGATAGCGGATCGTCCGGCCGCCCCGCGCCAGGAAGGGCAGGACGATCTCGTCCGCGTGTCTGTCCCCGCCGCCCTTGAACAGGGTCATGGGGAAATCGCCGCGCATCTCATCGAACAGGTCGCGAAACAGCCGTTCGAACCCGCGCTGGACCAGGCCGATGCCGGGGCAGGCGATGGCTATGCGGGGGCCGCTCATGCCGCGCCTCCCGCTTGGCTACGCCAGAGAGGCGTGTCCTGGCGTCCGATCAGCAGCAGCGCGCCGAGCAGGATCAGCCCGGCCGCAAGTCCGCCGGCAAAGCTGCCGGCGATCGGGCTTGCCGCGACCAGCAGCGCCGTGGCGATAGCGCTGCCCAATAGCGCGGCGATCGGTCGCCAGTCGATCGCGATGCCCGTCACCCGCTGGGCGATCGCGCTGACCGCCACCGTGCCGAGCAGCAGTTCGACCAGCAAGCAACCGAGCGCTGCGCCGGTGACGCCCATATGCGGGACCAGCAGGAACAGCGCGGCGCATTGGCCTGTCAGCGAGAGGAGGGTGAGCAGCATCGCTCGCCCCTGTCGCCCGGCGATGACGATCAGCGGCGCCATGGCGGTGGTGATCGCGCGCGCCAGCAGGGTCCAGGCCATCAGTTGCAGCAAAGGCGCGCCGGCCACGAAATCCGGCCCCATCAGCCCCATCAGGAACAGCGCGCCACCATGGATGCCCGCGAACACTAGCACCGCCAGCGCGGTCGACAACAGCAGCGCGCCTTGCTGCGTCCGGGCGAAGGCGGCGGGATCGCGCCGCCAGTCGCGCGCGATAAGCGGGAATGCGGCGCTGTTGATAGCCTGCACGGCGACTAGCACCGGCATGATGAAGCGCGCCGCCGCGGCATAGAGCGCCACCGCCCGCATATCCAGCAGCCGGGCGAGCAGCAGTGGCGCCAGCGCATCATAGAGCAGCACGAGAAGGCCCGCGCAGCCCAGCGGCAGCGCCTGCGTGGCGAGGCGCGCGGGCGTGAGGCGGGCGCTCCTCTGCATTGCCACCAGTCCGGCCCAGTGCGCCGTCAGCGCGGCCTGCACCAGCCGGGCGATGGCGAAGCTCGCCACCAGCAACGGCAGCGGCGCGCGATGGAGGCAGGCCAGCGCCAGCAGCGGCAGCATCACCAGCACGCCGGCCAGCTCCGCGCCGACATCCCGGTCCATCCGCAACGCCAGCCGCAGCGCTGCGCGCGCCGGTTGCAGCCAGGCGGTCGCCAGCACCGCGACGCCGCCCGCGCAACCCGCCAGCACGACCGCGCGATCCTGCCCGGCGACCAGCAACAGCAGCGGCAACGCCATAGCGACCGACGGTCCCTGCACCCTTTTTACCCGCGCCAGCGCGTCCAGCACCGCCGCCCGGCGTCGCGGCCGCCGCGCCGCATCGCGTACGCCGATGTCGGTCTGGCCGAAATCGGCCAGCCATTCGGCCAAGCCCGTCAGGCTCAGCAGCAACACATAGGCGCCGAATTGATCCGCCCCCGCCAGCCGCGCGACGATCAGCGCCGCCCCCATGCGCAAGCCCGACAGCGCAACCCGCCCGACGACCAGGCGCGCGCCACTGTGCAGCAGGCCGTTCATGCCGGTCGCTCCGCGCTGTTGCGCCGTTGCCAGACGTCGATCGCGACGATGATCGCGGCGATGATCCAGAACAGCCGCGCGCCGGGCATCTGGCGCAGGAAGAAGCTGCCGAAGCCGTCGAGCAGATTGGCGCACAATCCGGCCAGCGCGCCGACATTGAGGGCATGGAGCCAGGGATCGGCGCACCGTGTCGCGTTGCGCCAGCCCGTCCGCAGCAGGCCGATCAGCAGCAGCAGGAAACAGGCGAAGCCGATCGTCCCCTGCTCCGCCCAGATCAGCAGGTATATGTCATGCACCACCGGCCAGTTCGCGCCGAAGGTGCGGGTCAGCGCCTCCGTCCCGCCATAGGCGGTGCGGCCGGGCAGATGCTGGACGAAGCTGTTGAGGCCAACGCCCAGCAGCGGGTGATCGCGCACCATGTCCCAGGCGACGCCCATCCACTCCCAGCGGAAATCGACTGCGCCCGGATCGCTCTGGGTGAAGCGGCGCAGGATCGCCGGGGCGGCGGCGAGCGCGGCGATCAAACCAAACGCCAGCGCGACCAGGGAACCCGCCAGCGCCCGCCGCCGCGACCGCCGGTCGCGCAGCATCAGCCCGATAACGACCGGCGCGGCGAGCGCGAAGGCCAGCCAGCCCGATCGCGACAGCGTCAGCAGCAGGGCCAGCAGCGCCGTCGCCAGCACCGCACCGATCGCCGCCTTCCGGCTGAAGGGCAGGCGCGTCATCAGCAGCGCCAGCAGCATCGGCGCGAGCATGGCGATGAAGCCGGCGAGGATATTGGGATGGCCCAGAAGCCCTCCGATGCGGAAGGTCGCGCCGCCGTCCATATAGGTGGCGCGATTGGCATATTCGAGCGTGGTCATCGTCGCCTCGCCCAGAAATTGCAGGCCGATATCGCCCTTCTTCGCATATTGGGCGATGCCGACCGCCGCCTGGAGCAGCAGGCCGCAGCAAAGCGATGCGAAGAGGTGCATGAAGCGCCGCATCCGCGTCAGTTCGCCCAGCAGCAGCAGGAACAGCGCCAGCGACTTGGCCATCTGGACCGCCTCCACCAGCGCAAGCTGGCGATAGGGGCCGGTGATGGCGTCGAGCAGGCCGAGCAGGATCATCGCGATCCAACAATAAGCGAGGCCGGGGATGCGATGGCGCGTCCCGCCGTGCAGGGTGTCGCGCCACTGGAACAGGAACAGTGCCAGCAGGAACAGGTCGACGACCTCGATCGTATAGGCCCCCGCCCCGCCCATATGCGGCATGGGATGGAACCGCTTGGCGATGCCGAGCGGCGCCGTCAGGCCGACGCCCCAGAGGCAGGCGAGCCGGGGATTGCCGCTGGCCCAGATCAGGCCACCCAGCCCCAGCGCGGCGACCGCTGCCAGCGCCGCGCCGCGCCCGGACGACAGGCCCGCCGCGACGATCAGCGCCGCGCCGGCGGCTGCGCTAGTCGCCAGCAGCAGGCGACCGTGGAATGCTGTGGGGAGACGGGCCTCAGCCGCCATGCGCCCAAGCCTGCATCGAATTTTGCGCCGGCACCGTCAGGATCAGGCCGACATCGGCGATGCCATTGGCGTGGAACGCGTCGCGCGCGGCGGCCAGACGCGCCATCGGCGATCGCCCCTCCTCCGCCAGCGCCCAGATCAGGTCGGCGCGCGTCGCCAGCGCCAGATTGCGGCTGTCCGCCATGATCGCGCGCTGCTGGATCAGGATTTGGTCGAACCGTTCGGCCAGAAAGGGCAGCATGGCGGCGACAAGGTCGGGCCGACCGGCGGCGGGGCGCTGCCCCGCGCCCAGCAGGATCATATCCGGTCGCGCCAGCATCTGCATCATTTCCACCGCCGACCAGGGATCGTCGGTCCGTATGTCCGACAGGCCCGGCTTGCCACCCGCGCCGAGCGGGACGCTCACGCCATCCGCGCCCAGCGTCGCGTCGATCAGCAGCAGCCTTCCGCCCCGCTCCGCCTGCAGCATCGCCGCCAGCAGCAGCAGCGTGTCGTTGGCCGCATCGGCATCGCACAAGGCGCTCAGCAATATGGTGCGTGCGCTGCCGATCCGCTGCGCCAGATAGCGATAGCTGCGGGAGGCGTGATCCGGCGGAGCGTGGAAGCGGTCCAATGTTCGCCCCGCCGCTGCACCCACTCGTCGCGCGCCGTCCGCAAGCCGGGCAAGCGGAAAGCCCGTCGTCCTGGCAGGCGCATGGCCCGCCAGCGCTGGCCGCTCCGCCGTGGGGCGCCAGACTACCGCATAGCCGCGCGGCACCGGGCTCCAGCCTGCGCGGGGCCGTTGCACCAGTTCCACGCCACAGCCCAGGCAGCGGGAAAAGCCGATGCCGTCATTCCAGGCGGCCGCCGGATCGGCGCGATGATAGCCCAATATGCAGAACATCCGTCCGATCGCTCCTTTCCCGGCTGGCATCTTGCCGCCGCTCGATCCCATCGACCGAATCAAAATAAACGAAACATGTAAAATAATAGACACCGCAATCTTCACGACAATATGATCAAATGACTATGTCACAAATTGGCACATGAAATATTAACGTGGTTAACGACACTATGACTCGTCTTGTTGTTTTGGTTTCATCGAAGAGTGATTCGACGATGAAATCCAATTTTCGCATGAAATATGATTTTCATAACTTCAATATTACGTAATTTACGCATTGTTCAGGATTTTTTTACTTAAAGCGGGAGCGCCGAGGTGATGCAAACCCCTCCATGGCATGCGGATTTCAGGACGAACGGGATGTTCCAGCAATTCGGTGCGCTATTCGTGCGCCTCTGCCGGCTGGTTGATACCGCGCTGATCCTGCTGTGCATGGCGCTGACCGCCGCTACGCTTTCGCCTCGGTCGGCGACGGTCGACGCGCTGCTGTGCGTCGCCGTGCTGGAACTGGTGGCGTCCTTCTTCCATCTCAGCCGGTCCTGGCGGATCGTGCGGTTGCGGCATGAACTGGCGGACCTGACCACCCATTGGACGATCAGTTTTACCGGCGTCATGACGCTGTTCTGGCTGTTGGGCGACCTGCCACTGACGCGCGCCGCATTGTGGGCGCCGGCCGCCGCGCTCTGGTACGGGACGTCGCTGGGCGCGATCATCCTGTTCCGCATCGCGGTGCGACTGGCCCTGCGCTTCTGGCGCAGCTTCGGCCACGACCATCGCAGCGCCGCCTTCATCGGTGCCACGGAAACGGCGCAGCGACTGGGCGACGTGTTCGCGCGGCAGCGCTGGATGGGCATAAGGTCGCTCGGCGTGTTCGACGATCGCCGCCCGTCGGACGATCGCACCGTCGCCCTGCCCGATCAGGCTTTTGGCGGGCCGGTGGACCGGCTGTACGACCTAGCGCGGTCGGGCACGGTCAGCCGCATTTATGTGACGCTGCCGATGGCGGCCGAACAGCGGATCAAGGCGATCCTCGACCGGTTCGGCGACACCACCGCTTCGCTTTATTATTGCCCGCCTTTATTCCGGCTGGATCTGGTCGGCGCGCGCTGGGACGATGTCTATGGCCAGCCGGTCGTCAGCATCGTGGAATCTCCGTTCGAAGGCTATTCGCGGCTGGTGAAGCGGGCGGAGGATGTCGCCCTCACCCTGATCGCCCTGCCCTTGATCCTGCCGATCGCTTTGCTGACGGCGATCGCGATCAAGATCGATACGCGCGGGCCGGTCCTCTTTTGCCAGACCCGTTATGGGCTGGACGGTCGACCATTCCGCATCTGGAAATTCCGGTCGATGCGGGTGACCGATGATGACGGCTTCGTCCAGGCGCGGCGCGGCGACAGCCGGGTCACGCGTGTCGGTGCGTTCCTGCGCCGCACCTCGGTCGACGAACTGCCGCAATTCATCAACGTCGCGCTGGGCAGTATGTCGGTGGTCGGGCCGCGCCCCCATCCGGTCGCGCTGGACGACAATTTCCGGCCGCTGATCCATCGCTATGCCGTGCGGCACAAGATCAAGCCGGGCATCACCGGGCTGGCGCAGGTCAGCGGCTGGCGCGGCGAGACGGATACGCATGACAAGATGGCGCAGCGCGTCGTCCACGATATCGACTATCTGCGCCGCTGGTCGATCTGGCTGGACCTGCAGATATTGGCGCGCACTTTGCTGGTGCCGTTCGTCCAGCGAAATGCCTTCTGATGCGGGGGATAGCCGCCTCCCTCACGTTGGCGCTGCTGGCGGCATGTGCCAATCCCGCGCCGCCGCCGGACCTGCCGCGCGCGATGCCGGGCTGGACCGTCAGCCGCGCCGCGCCGGTGATCCCGGCGGGATCGCTGCGCCGGCAGGGGTTGTGGAACGATCCCAGCCCGCTGCGTACCGCGGACGGCTATGTCCTCTACATGACAAGCAGCACCAGCGCGCCGTTCAAGCCGCCGGTCCTGCCCTTCCGCGCGGTGTCGCGCGACGGCGAACATTGGACATTGTCGCCCGCCGCGCCTTTGCTCTCGCCTGCCGACGGCCCCTATGCCAGCATCGAGACGCCCAGCGTCGTGCAGTTCGCGGGACGCTACTGGATGGCGTTCACCGGCGTCTATGCCAGCCCCGATCCGTCGCCCATGGCGATCGGCCTGGCCGTTTCGCCCGATGGCGTGGCGTGGCACGTCGCCAACTGGACGCTGTTGCGGGCGACCGGCGGCGCGACCGACTGGAACGGCTATCTGGTCGGCGAGCCGGGCGCGGTGGTGCGGGGCGGCGAATTGCTGATCTATTTCTCCGCCCTCGGCGCACGCCCGGAAGGCGGGCCGCCGCGCCAGTCGATCGGCCTGATCCGGTCACGCGATGGCGTCAGCTTTACGCCGCCGGTGCCGGTGCTGGGCCAGGGGCCGCTCTATCCGGCACGCCAAGGCTATGCCGGCTATTCCTCGCCCGCTGCATTGGCCGATGGTCAGGATATCGACCTCTTTTATTCGGTCGCGCATGTGCAGAAGAGCGCCGACCCCGAATGGCAGCAGGTGGCCATCCACCACGCCCGATCCGCCGATGGCGTCCATTTTCGCGAAGATGCCGCGCCGCTGCTGACCCGTGCGAGCACCAACTGGACCGATGGTGAAATCCTCGCGCCCGGTCCGCTGCGCGACGGCGACCATATCAGCCTCTGGTTCGGCGGCCATGTCGCCCATCCCCGACTTGCCCCGCTGATCCAGCGCGGCGTCGCCGGGCCGGAATTGGGCATCGGCCTCGCCACCCTGCCCCTCGACCAGTTCACCCGACCCAAGACGAAAGGAACCGACCGATGAAAGTCGTGATATTGTGCGGCGGGCAGGGCATCCGCGCCTTTCCCTTCACCACCTACCTGCCCAAGCCCATGCTGCCGCTGGGCGGTACGCCGGTGCTGGTCCATGTCATCAAGAATTTCATCCGCCAGGGATATCGTGAATTCATTCTGGCGGCGGGCTATCGGCAGGATGTCCTGCACGATTATTTCGAGGGGAAGGATATCGGCGCCAGCGTCCAGATCGTGGATACCGGCGAGGATGCCGACACCGGCCGCCGCATCTGGAACTGCCGCCACCTGATCGATGGTCCGTTCATCGCCACCTATGGCGACGGCCTGTCGGACGTGCCGCTGGACGCGGTCGTCGCCTTCCACCGCGCCCATGGCGCCCGGCTGACGATCACATCGGTGCCGATGGTTTCGCAATATGGCGTGTTGTCGGTGGAAGAGGATGGCGCGATCGCCCGCTTCGCCGAAAAGCCGCTGATCGCCGATTACTGGATCAACGCCGGCTTCATGGTGATGGACCCGGCGATCTTCGCCGACTGGCAGGGGGAGAATCTGGAGCGCGACATCATCCCGCCGCTGATCGCGCGCGGCGACGCCTTCACCTACCGCCATGACGGCTTTTTCAAGTCGTTCGATTTCTACAAGGATGTGGTCGAGATGGACGAGACGCTCGCCGCCGGCGGGCCGCCGCCCTGGATCGCGCCCGCGCTGCCAGAGGAGCGCGCGGCATGAGCGGGCAATGGAAAGGCCGGACCTGCCTCGTCACCGGCGCCACCGGCTTCCTGGGCGGCAGTCTGGTCGCGGAACTGCTGGCGCAGGGCGCCGAGGTCGTGGCGCTGGTCCGCGACATGGTGCCGCAATCGCGCTTCCAGGCCGACGGCCTCGCCACCCGCGCCAAGGTGGTGCGCGGCGCGCTGGAGGAGTATGACGTCATCGAGCGCGCACTCAACGAATATGCGGTCGACACCGTCTTCCATCTGGGCGCGCAGGCGATCGTCGGCGTCGCCAACCGCAATCCGTTGTCCACCTTCGAAGCGAATATCAAGGGGACTTGGGTGCTGCTGGAGGCATGCCGCCGCGTCGCCACGGTCGAGCGGATCGTCATCGCCTCCTCCGACAAGGCCTATGGCGAGCATGACACCCTGCCCTATCAGGAGGATTTCGCGTTGCAGGGCCGCCACCCCTATGACGTATCGAAAAGCTGCGCAGACCTGATCGCGCTCAGCTACGCCCAGACCTACCGCCTGCCCGTCGCCATCACGCGGTGCGGCAATCTGTTCGGGCCGGGCGATCTCAACAGCAACCGCATCGTGCCGGGCACCTGCCTCGCCGCGATCGACGGGGAGCGGCCGGTGATCCGGTCGGATGGCTCCCCGGTGCGCGACTATGTCTATGTCGAGGATATCGTGTGCGGTTACCTGTTGCTCGCCGAACATATGGGCGACGACGATGTGGTCGGTCGTGCCTTCAATTTTGGTACGGGAGAGCCGGTGAGCGTGCTGGACCTGACCCGCCGCACGCTGGCGGCTGCCGGGCGCGCCGATCTGGAGCCAGACGTGCGCAACAACGCCCATGGGGAGATACAGGCGCAATATCTCTCTTCCACGCTGGCGGCGCGCAAACTGGGCTGGACGCCGGGCGCGGGGCTGGACGAGCGGCTGCGCCAAACCTTCCTCTGGTACAAGGCGCATCGCCATTTCTTCTGAGCGCATCTTCGTGGGGCTGCCCACCTATGACCGCCCCGATTATGTGCGGGAGGCGGTGGCGAGCCTGCGCGCCCAGAGCTGGCGCGATTTCCGCGCCGTGGTGAGCGACAACGCCTCGCCCGGCGGTGGCGGCGATATGGTGCGCACCTTTGTCGAAAGCCTGGGCGACTCCCGCATCACCTTCGTGCAACAGGCGGAAAATGGCGGCGAATATGGGCAGGGCCGCTATTTCTTCGAACAGGCGGGCGATGCCGAATATTTCTGCATCCTGCATGACGACGACCTGTTGTCGCCCGCCTATTTCAAGCGCGCGGTCGCTGCGCTCGACGCCGCGCCGGACGCCGCTGTGTTCGTCGCCAATCCGTGGCTGTTCGACGCGGAGGGCCGGCCCTCCGACGCGCAAAGCCGCGCCTATCGTCGCACGCATCGGCGGGCCCGGCGGCGCGGCCGCTTCCCGATCCTCGACACCCATATGGGCAGCGGCTTTACTCCCATTTCCGGCACGCTGTTCCGCACCGACGCGCTGCGCCGGTCGGGCTTCGTCGATGCCGATTGCCACGGAAATTTCCCGTTCGAGCTGAACATCTTCACCCGGCTGGGCGATATCGGCGCGGTCGGCTGGTTCGATCCCGACATATTGCTGGGCTTTCGCTATCATCCCGGCCAGTTGCGCAACACGCTCGGCCTGATGGCCAACCCGCAGGTGGTCGCCACCATGCTGCGGATATTGGAGCGCCGTCGCTACGGCGGCGCGCCCGAACGCCGCCGCCGCGCCATCGTCGCCCGGCTGCACCGCGCGCAGGCGCAGATGGCGCTGGCGCAGGGCGATCCCGTCGCCGCCCGCGCGGCGCTGGCGCAGGCCTGCGCCGCCAACCCGCTCTCCCCCAGCGTCTGGGCGATGCGCGCGCACCTCCGCCTGGCAGGAGCAATGACATGATCGTCCCGCCCCGCACCAGCCTGCTCACCGCGCTGCTGCTGCTCATCCCCATCCTGCTCGGCGCCTGCTCGGCCAGCCTGACCGCGCCCCTCAGCATCGACGCCGCGCCGGACGTCATCCGATCGGCCGCCCGCTATGAAAGCGCCTATCTGCTCGGTCCCGGCGACCAGTTGGAGATAGCGGTCGACCGGATGCCCGAACTGTCGCGCAGCGCGACTGTCCGCCCCGACGGCATGGTGACCCTGCCCCGATCGGGCGACATCGCCGTCGCGGGCCTCACCCCGATGGCGGCGGCGGCGGCGGTGCGGCAAAGGCTGCTGGCGCGGGTGCGCGATCCGCAGGTCAGCGTGGCCGTCGCCAACCCACGCGAGAACAAGGTCTTCGTCGCAGGCGAGGTGAACCGACCCGGCGCGATGCCGCTGCGCGATGCGCCCACCGCCGCGCAGGCGCTCATCCTGGCGGGCGATGTGGGCAAGGCCGCCGCGCTATCCAATGTCGCGCTGATCCGGCTGGACGATGACGGCCACCTCAATGCGCATATCCTGCGCAGCGGTGCGCGCGGCCATGCGGGGATGCTGCTGGCGCTCCAGAATGTGCCGCTGC
This sequence comes from Sphingobium sp. 3R8, assembly GCF_020166615.1. Lineage (NCBI taxonomy): Bacteria > Pseudomonadati > Pseudomonadota > Alphaproteobacteria > Sphingomonadales > Sphingobiaceae > Sphingobium > Sphingobium sp. 3R8. The sequence continues at coordinate 218,212 of NZ_JAIQXR010000003.1, forward strand.
GTCCCGGCGACATCATCGTTGTGCAGGAAAGCGGCGGCGCGCGCTTCGCCCGCTTCCTGCAAAATTACGTCAATGCGCCGCTGGGCGGCCTCAGCGCGCTGATGGCCCCCTACGTTCAGCTCCGCCTGTTGCAGGAGATCGACCGATGAGCGAGGCGGTGCCCTATCGCCCGGAGGCGGACAGTTTCGATTTCCGCCGCGCGGGCAGGATCGTCGGCTTCGCCATCGCCGGCCATCGCCGCCTGATCCTGACGGTGACGGCGCTGACGCTGGCGCTGGTGGGCCTCTACATCCTCGTCTGGCCGCCGGTCTATTCGGCCAGCGTCACCCTGTCCGCCGTGGCGGACGATGATCGGCAGCGGGAGAATTTCTACGACGACTGGGCGGTGTTCCGCCGATCGGCGCTGAAGGACGAGATGATCCTCGCCACGTCCGGCCCGGTGCTGAAACAGGTGATCGCCGACCTGAACCTTGGCTATCGCGATGTCTATCATCCGCCGCTGCGCTACCTGACCTGGCTCTGGACGCAAAGCTGGCCCGGCCGCGCTTGGCGGGGGACGAAGGATGCGCTGTTTCCGCGCGCACCTTCCCCCTATGTGGCGACGGTCGGCCAGATCGAGCGCGCCCGCACGCTGGACGATTTCCGCACCGGGGTCGCCATGACCCAGTTGCCCGACAGCCACATCGCCCTGCTGAGCGTGCGCGGCCCCACCCCCCGCGTCGCGGAGATCGCCGATGCGGTCGCCGCCACCTATATCGCCCAGCGCCGCGCCCGCTTCGCTACCGAAGCGCGGCAGGCCTATGCTTCGCTCCAGATCGAGGCGGATCGCGCCCGCACCGACTTGCGCGCGCTCGAAGCCCGGATGGAACGCTATTATACCCAGAACGACATGCTGCTGATGTTCGAGAAGGACAAGGTCGAGATCGGCCAATTTCTGGGGCAGCAGGGCGAACTGGACGCCAAGCGCACCGCCATCGCCGCCGCGCAGAGCGAACTGGCCGCCGTCACCGCCCAACTGGCGCGCGAGCCGCGCGACATCCTCGCGAGCCGTCTGGTGCAGGATAATCCGGTCGCGGCGCAACTGAAGCAGGAACAGGCGAAGCTGGTCGCCGCGCGCGACGCCCTGCTCGTCCGCTATCGCCCGGATTCGCCTGACGTGCGCGACATGGACGATCAGATCGCGGCGATCGGCCGGCAACTGGCCGCGCAGCCGCAGCGCGGGGTGCAGCAGAGCAGCATCGCGCGCAATGGCGGCTATGACGCGCTGCGCGCGCGCCGGGCTTCGCTGGAGGCGCAACTGGCGGGCGATCGCGCGGGGCTGGCCACGCTGTCGGCCGAAGTCGGGGCGCGGCGCGCGACGATCGACCGCATTCCGCAGAAGATGAAGGACAGCCATGATCTGGGCCGCAGCCACGACATGCTGGAAAAAACCTATCTGGCGTTGCAGGACAAGCTGATGACGGCCGCGGTCACCGCCGCCACCGCCCAGTCCGCGCCGTCGGCGATCCAACTGGTCGAAAGCGCGGCGCTGCCCGACAAGCCCGATGCGCCGCAGACCAAATTACTGCTGATGGCCGCGCTGATCGGCGGCCTGTGCGCCGGGGTGGCCGCCGCGCTACTGCTCGACATCCTCCAGAACCGCGCCAACCGCTTCCGCCTGACCCAGCCGGACGCGCCCTTTCCTTTGATCGCCATCGTCGGACAGGACCGGGCCTATGCCCTGCGCCTGTTCGACCGCGCCCCGCCCAATGCACCTGAAGAAAGGCACCGGCCATGAAATATCACATCCTCAGCGCCACCCGATCGCTCGGCCTGCTGCCCATGTTCGATCGCATGGCCTTTCTGCGGAAACGGGCGCGGGCGGCGCGCAGCAACCGCGCCTTCCTCGCCCGCCATCCCGGATTTGCGGTGCCGCCGGAGGACCTGGCCTTCGACGCCTATAACAAGGTCGACTGGGCCGACTATCATGACGTCGGGCTGGCCCATGCGGCGCTGTTCGCGCGGCTGATCCGCACCCACCTGCCCGATGCGCAGCCCTTGCGCGTGCTGGAATGGGGCTGTGGGCCGGGCCGGCTGATCCGCCATATGCCGGCACTGCTGGCCGGTCGATCGCCGCAGATCAGCGGCACCGATTATAATCCGGCGACGATCGACTGGTGCCGCGCGCATCTGCCGGGCATCGATTTTGCGTTGAATGGCCTCGCGCCGCCCTTGCCCTTTCCCGACAATAGTTTCGACGCGGTCTATAATTTCTCGGTCTTCACCCATTTGTCGGCAGCCATGCATCGCGACTGGACCGCCGAACTGCACCGGATTTTGCGACCCGGCGGACTGATGATCGCAACCACCCATGGCGACCATTACCGCTATCTGCTGACCCAGAAGCGCGAAATCGACGCCTATGATCGCGGCGAGCTGGTGACGCAGAAACGGTTCGAGGAGGGGAAGAAATGGTATTTCGCCGTCCATCCCCCGGTCTGGGTGCGCAACCATCTGCTCGCCGCCTTCGAACGGGTCAGGCAGGTCGCGCCCGGCCCCGACGCGGGCATGACGCAGGATGTGTGGACCGGGTTCAAACCCCATGGCTGACGCGGCCAGCCCTTTGCGTCCCTTGCGCATCGCCATTATCGGCGATCGCGGCATCCCCGCGCGCTATAGCGGCTTTTCGACGCTGGTGGAGGAACTGGCGGTCGGGCTGGTGCGCGGCCATGGCATGGACGTCACCGTCTATTGCCGGAACCAATATTATGAGGCGCGCCAGCCGGCCTGGCAGGGGGTGCGGTGTCGTTACCTCCCCGCGCCGGGCGGCAAGAGTTTCGAGAGCATCATCCATAGCAACCTGGCCCTATGGGACGCCGCCTTCCGCCGCTTCGATTTGGTCTTCGTCGTCGATCCGGGCAATGGCCCCTTCATCCTGCCGCTCCGCGCGCTGGGCGTGCCGGTGGTGATCCATACCGATGGCCTGGGCTGGCAACGCCGCAAATGGAATGACTTGCAGCGAACTTATTATAAATGGTCCGAATGGGTCAGCGCGCGGCTTGCCACCTGGCTGGTCACGGATTCGCGTGCGATGCAGGCCTATTATGACCGCGAATATGGCGCGGACTCTACCTACATCCCCTATGGCGGTGCGGTCGGGGAGGCGCCCGACATCGACGCCCTGGCCCATTATGGCGTCACGCCCGGCGCCTATTATCTGGTCGTCGCGCGGATGGAGCCGGAAAATAATGTCGACCATATCATCCGCGAATATCGCGCATCCGGCGTCACGAAGCCGCTGATCGTCGTCGGATCGGTCCCCTATGATAGCGCCTATGCCCGCGCCGTCGCGGCCGAGCATGACGGGCAGGTGCGCTGCGTCGGGGGCGTGTTCGACTCTGCCGCGCTCAACGCGCTCTATCGCCATTGCGCCGCCTATCTGCATGGGCATGAGGTCGGCGGCACCAACCCGAGCCTGTTGCGCGCGATGCATTGGGGCGCGCCCTGCGTGCCGATCGACGTGATCTTCCACCGGGAAAATGTCGGCCCCGACAATGTCTATTTCAGCAAGGATGACGGCGCGCTGGCGACCATCCTGCGCGATCTCGATCCCGATCCCCCCCGCCGCGCCGCGCTGGGCCGGGCGGCGCAGGCTCACGCCGCCGCCCATTTCCGCTGGGACGCGGTGATCGACGGCTATGCCGGCCTGTTCCGTCAACTGGTGGCGCTGAAGGCATCCGGGCGGCGACCGACCGGGGCGCTGATCGGCGAAACTTACCGCCCGGAACTTCTCACGCCTGCGCAGGTCGCATGAAGATCCTGCATGTCTTCAACCGCCATCGGGGCGGCGGCGGGGCCGACAACGCCTGGGACGCGACCATCGCCCTGTCGCGGCGACGGGGCCTGGATATCGATATATTCGAAAGGGATAGCCGCGATCTTTCAACAGGCATGGCAGGCAAGCTCAGCGCCTTCGCCAACGGCCTCTACGCGCCCGATACGCTGCGCGCCTTCGCCGCCCGGCTGGAACGGGACCGACCCGATATCGTTCACACGCATGAACTTTATCCACTTCTGACCCCATGGCTGTTCGAACAGTGCACCCGCGCCGGCATCCCGATCGTCCATAGCTGCTATGATTTTCGCATCACCTGCCCGATCGCCACCCATCATGACGGGGCCGGGGTCTGCACCCGTTGCGCCGATCACGGCGCGCATCACGCCCTTTTGCGCAACTGCCGCGAGAACTTGCCCGAAAGCGCCGCCTTCGCGTTGCGCCATGCGGTGGCGGGCTGGCGCGACTTCTACCGCCGCCATGTCAGCCGCTTCATCGTCCTGACCGACTTCAGCCGCGACTGGCTCCATACCAAAGCCGGCATCCCGCTCGAGCGCATCAGCGTCAATGAATGCGCGATCCCCGCCGCGGCCGATCCGGTCGATCCGGCACAGGGCGCCTATTTCGCCTTCGCCGGCCGCTTCGTGCCGGAAAAGGGCCTGGACGTGTTGATCGAGGCAAGCCGCATCACGGGCCTGCCGATCCATGTCGCCGGCCAGCACGGCAGCGACCCCGCGCCGCTCCTGGCGCAGGGCGTGCCGGTGACGATCACCGATGGTCCGCAATCTCTGGCGGCCATCTATCGCGGCGCGCGGGCGCTGGTGGTGCCCAGCCTCTGGTTCGAAACCTTCGCCATCGTCGCGGCCGAAGCGATGGCCCACGGCGTCCCGGTCATCGCATCCCATATCGGCGCGCTGAAGGATACAGTGCGCGAGGACCGTACCGGGCTCCATTTCGGGCCCGGCGATGCTGTCGATCTGGCCCGGCAGATGCGGCGTCTGTGGGACGATCCGGCGCTATGCCGTAGCCTCGGCGCGACAGCCCATGCCGATGTCCGCACGCGCTTCAACGAAGACATTCATTTTCAAAGACTTATGGATGCCTATGAACAAGTACTGTTCAGCTTGCGCCGATAAGACACCGGTATCATAGCGGTCACCCATCAACCGGCCGCAGGCGGTGCCACCGACCCCCGACGGATCAGCATCGAACTGAACATCGAAGGCGCACTGACCTCCGCGTCCTCGCCGGTCGCGGCACCGATCAGCTTCAGTCCGGCGGCGCGGCCCATGGCCACGGTCGGCCAGCGCACGGTAGTCAGTGGCGGCCAGACCCGCGTCGTGATCGGCGTGTCGTCGAAGCCGATGATCGACAATTGTTCCGGCACGGCGATGCCCCGCAGGCGCGCGGCATAGAGCACGCCCGCCGCCATCTCGTCATTGGCGGCGAAAATCGCGGTCGGTCGCGGCGACAGGTCGAGCAGGCTTTCACACGCCGCCAGACCCGATTCGAACGTATAATGGCCATCCGCTACCAGACTGCGCGGCAGGGCGATGCCGGCTTCGGCCAGCGCCAGTTCGAAACCGTCGCGCCGTTCCTGCGCCGACCGGAAGCCATGCGGCCCGGCGATCAGGCCGATCCGTCGATGCCCTTGTGCAATCAGATAACGCGTCGCATCGGCCACCGCGTCGCGATCGTTTGACGCCACCATATGGTCGGCATCGTCCCAGGTCGCCGATCCTATGCGGACATAGCGACAGCCTTCTTCATCCAGCATCCGGGCCAGGGCATCATTTTCAGACAAAGGCGGCACGATGACGACGCCGAACAGGCGCTGGCGCGTAACGAAGCGGCGGATATCGTCCATCACCATAGGCGAACCGCGGTCGACCGGCCGGATCACCAGTTCGAATTCGGTGCCGTGCAGCGCCTCCAGCACACCGCGCTGCATACTCAGGATCGTCTGGAGATTGGGATTGTCGTAGACAAGGCCGATCAGGAAATTGCGCCCCAGCGCGAGCGCCCGCGCCTGCGGGTTGGGAACATAGCCGGTCTCCCGGATGATCGCCTCCACCTTGGCGCGCGTCTGGCGGTTGAGCAAGGGCGACCGGTTGATGACGCGACTGACCGTTTTCTTCGACACGCCAGCCATGCGGGCAATGTCGTTAATGGTCAGTTTGGGCGCCGGTCCCTCTTCCTGCTGCTGCTTCGCCATTGCCGCCTTATAGCGCACAAGCGAGGCCGCGCCAGACGCATCGGCTTGTAAATGACACCGGTTTCCAATAATGCGGAAACCGATCCCGGAAAAGGATGTTCGATGAGAGGAAATGACCAGGCAGGGCTGATAGCGGATCGCTTTCTCGCGGCGCGACGCGGCGCGACCGGCCTGGCCGATTATCCCGCCCCCCCACCCGCGACGCTGGAGGACGGCTATGCCATTCAGGCCGCCGCGATGGCGCGGAGTACCGATCCGGTGGCGGGATGGAAGGTCGGACGCATCTTGCCGCCGCTGGCCAAACGCTATGGCTGCGACCGTCTGGCAGGACCGATTTTCGCGGCCTCACCGGGCGCGGCGGACGGGGATGCGACCGGCTTCGTCTTCGACCACGGCTTCGGCGCGGCGGAGGCTGAGTTTCTGTTGCGCATCGGCCATGCGCCAGTAGCCGGCCAACGGCATTTCACGCTGGAGGAGGCCGCGGCGCATATCGACGCCGTGCATATCGGCATCGAGATCGCCAGTTCGCCGTTCGAGGGCATCAACGACCATGGCCCGGCCGTGACGATTTCCGACTTCGGCAACAATAATGGCTTGCTGGTCGGGCCAGCCGTGCCGGACTGGCGCAGCGGCGCCTATATCGAGCAGGCCGTTGTCACCCGGATCGACGGGGTCGCGGTCGGCACGGGCACGGCGGCGGCCTTTACCGATGGCGCGATCGGATCGGTGCGCTTCCTGCTGGAACATCTCGCAGCGCGCGGGATGGCGCTCGAACCGGGCTGGTGGATATCGACCGGGGCCATCACCGGCGTCCATCCCGTCAGGCCGGGACAGGATGTGGAAGCCGATTTCGGACCGTTCGGCACTCTAAGATGCAGGATCGAAGCCCAAAAGCCGCGATGAACAGCGGACGCACGGGCCGCAACAGGAGCAGGAAGATGAAGGACATGGCCATCGGGGATCGCCCGCCGACCCGCTATCGCTGGGTCGTGGTCGGGCTGTTGTTCGCGGCGACCGCGATCAACTATGTCGATCGCCAGATGATCGGCGTGCTCAAACCCACGCTGTCGGCGGAAATGGCCTGGTCGGAAACCGATTATGCCAATGTCGTCTTCTGGTTCCAGGCGGCCTATGCCGTGGGCTATCTGGGCTTTGGCCGGATCGTCGACCTGGTGGGCGCGCGCTTCGGCTACGCCATAGCGGTCGTCATCTGGACCATCGCCCATATGGCGCATGGCGGCGTCCATAGCGTCACCCAGTTCGCCATGGCGCGGTTCGGCCTGGGCGTCGGCGAGTCGGGCAATTTCCCGGCAGGTATCAAGGCCGTCACCGAATGGTTCCCGCAGAAGGAGCGCGCCTTCGCCATCGGCCTGTTCAACGCGGGCGCCAATATCGGCGCGATCGTGACGCCGCTGCTGGTCCCATGGCTGACCGTCGCTTACGGCTGGCGCGTCGCCTTCTACGCCACCGGACTTTTCGGCATAATCTGGCTGATCGCCTGGCTGGTCTTCTACCGCAAGCCGGAGGATCATGCCAAGATTTCGCCGGAGGAGCTGGCCTATATCCGCCAAGACCCGGCCGATCCGGTTCAGTCGATCGGCTGGGGTCGACTGATCACCGTCCGCGAAACCTGGGCCTATGCGATCGGCAAATTCTGCATCGACCCGATCTGGTGGTTCTTCCTCTTCTGGCTGCCCGGCTATCTGGGCACCCGCTACGGCCTAGACCTGCTCAGCTTCGGGCCGCCGCTGGTCGCCATCTATCTACTGTCGGACTTGGGCAGCGTCGCGGGCGGCTGGATGTCGGGCCGGCTGATGAAGGCGGGCAGGAGCGTCAACGCCGCGCGCAAACTCACCATGTTGTTGTGCGCCTGCGCGGTGCTGCCGGTCTTCTTCGCCCAGTCGATTGACAATCTGTGGGTTGCGGTGCTCGTCATCGGCGTGGCGACGGCGGCACATCAGGCGTTTTCAGCGAATCTCTACACCTTGCCATCGGACCTGTTCCCGCGCGGGGCGGTAGGATCGGTCGTCGGCATCGGCGGAACATTGGGCGCGGTGGGCGGCATGGCGATGGCCAAATATGCCGGTTATATCCTCGACGGCATCGGCAGCTACACGCCGCTGTTCGCCGTGGCGGGGAGCGCCTATTTCGTGGCGCTGGCGGCGGTCCACATCCTCTCGCCGCGGCTGGAGAGGGTCAATGTGCCGATCGCCGACTGAGGAGAAGAGGAAGCCCGCCATGTCGTCCGGCAGGCTCCCCCGGCGGTCCGCAAAATAGGAAATGGCCGTCCTAACTTCGCATATTTCCAGCACGTCCCGCAATTTTGGTGCCGCGATAGGATAGTATATTGCGAGCACCGACCCGGCCCGCCCTGTCCGACAGATCGGACTATAGCCCGCTCCGGCGGCTGTAGGACAGGGTCTAAGCCGCCATTCCCGCAGGGACCGGCGCGCGGGCGTCGATGAGCCCTTCGTCCCGCAACGCCAGCCAGAAGCCCGCAGGAACAGGCTGCGCCATTTGCGCGATGGCGCTGCGCAGATGGGCGGTCGTTCCGATGCCGGGGATGACGCTCGCGACGACAGGATGCGCCAGCGGAAATTGCAGCGCCGCCGCGCCCAGCGTCACGCCGAATCTGTCGCATTGTTCCTCGATCCGGCGGACCCGGTCCACGATCGACGCGGGGGGATCGCCATAATCATAATGGACCGGCCCGCCATGCCGCACGCCTTGCGCCAGGATGCCCGAATTGAAGGGACCGCCCAAGATTATGCGTACCCCCCGTGCTGCGCAGAGCGGCAGGAGGCTGTCGAGCGGCGCCTGCTCCAGCAGCGTATAGCGCCCGGCCAGAAGGATCAGGTCGATATCGGCATGGGCCAATATCTCTTCGCAGACCGCCGTTTCGTTGACGCCCAGGCCGATCGCCCGAACCGCGCCGGTGCGGCGCAATTCCTCCATCGCGCGAAATCCGCCATCCAGGAATTCGCGCATCCGCGCTTCATGCGCGTCGCCATGCGCAAACCGACCGATATCATGGACATAGAGGATGTCGATGCAATCCCGTCTAAGCCTGCCCCGGCTCGCCTCATAAGAGCGCATGACGGCGTCATAACTATAGTCGAAACGGCTTTCATAGGGTTCGGGGGACACGAAACCCTGCCGCACCTGCGACAGATCCGCGTCGAGCGTCGGATCGAGCCGCCGCCCGACCTTGGTCGAGATGATCGCGCGCCGGTGCGGATCAATCTCCGCCAGCGCCGCACCCAGACGCTTTTCGCTCAGCCCGAAGCCATAATGGGGGGCGGTGTCGAAATAGCGTAGCCCGGCTGCCCAGGCCTGATCGATTACCGCCCGCGCATCGGCGTCAGGGATCGCGCGATAGAGGTTGCCGATCGCAGCGGCCCCGAAACCCAGTCTGCCGAAATCCAGCGCCACATTCTTCTCCTGTTATGCAAGGCCGTAGAAGGCGCGCGCGGCGCCCTCGAACAGGCGGGCGCTTCGCTTCGCGTCCAGATCGCCCGCCAACCGGACCGCATCGTCGACCCAGTCGTGATAGGCGTCCCCCATGTGCAGCAGCACCGGCCAGTCGCTGCCCCACATCGTCCGGTCGCCGAAGCAGGCGAGTATATGCGCGGCATAGGGCGCCAGCACGTCGGCCGATTGCCCCGACGCCTGTTCGGTACGAAGCCCCGACAGCTTGCACCAGATATTGGGATAGCGCGCGAGCGCGGCCAGATCGTCCCGCCAGGGATCGATAATATGGTCCGCCACAGGCGGCTTTGCGCCATGGTCGATCACGATCGGCAGGTCGGGCCAGCGTTCGGCGAAACGGGCGAGAACGGGCAGGTGGCGCGGCTGGACCAGCGCGTCGAAGCGCAGGCCATGCGCCAGCATCGCCTGGATCGCCGGTGCAAGATCGGCCCGCAATATCCAGTCGCTCGCCTCGATGCTCTGGAGCATGGGGCGCAGCCCGACGCTTTTGGGCCGGGCGGCCAATTGGGCGATCCGCGCGGGCGCGTCGTCCGCCTCCAGCGCGACCCAGCCGACCACGCCCAACACAAGCGGATCATCCGCCACCAGATCGAGCATCCAGTCGGTATCGCGATCGTCCGGTTGCGACTGGACCAATATGGTGCCCGCCAGATCAAGCCCCGCGGTCGCCGCACGCAGATCGTCGGCCAGGAAATCGCGATGGATCAGCGGCCAGCCGGCGTCCGGCCACGCCTGACCCGGCCCGCCGATCCGCCAGAAATGCTGGTGCGAATCCAGGATGCGGGGTCGCGTCACGCCTTTACCTCGTGCATGTCGGTTCCCGCCTCTCCCATATCCTCGCACCTTGTTTTCCCAAAAACATAAGACATCATACAACATGATGCGCGGCTGTCCATGCCGCTTCATGCCATGCCATAAGAAAGGACGTTCATCATGAAATTATGCCGCATCGGGGAAGTGGGCCAGGAGAGCCCAGCGCTGGTCGATGCCGACGGCCGACTGCGCGATCTGTCGGCCCATGTCGCCGATCTGGACGGCACGGCGATCGGACCCGACGATCTGGCGCGCCTGGCGGCGATCGACACGGCCACGCTGCCGCTGGTCGAAGGGCCGGTTCGTTATGGCCCGCCCGTCGCCGGCACGCGCCAGTTCGTCGCGATTGGCCTCAACTATGCCGATCATGCCGCCGAATCCAACCTGCCGATCCCGGAGGAACCGGTCGTTTTCAACAAATGGGTCAGTTGCATCCAGGGGCCGAATGATCCCGTCATCATTCCCTTCGACTCGCGCAAGACCGATTGGGAAGTCGAACTGGGCGTCGTCATCGGCACCACCGCGCATCGTGTCAGCGAAGCCGACGCGCTGGCCCATGTCGCGGGCTATTGCGTCATCAACGACGTGTCCGAACGCGAATGGCAGACCGAACGCGGCGCGACCTGGGACAAGGGCAAGGGCTTTCCGACCTTCGGCCCTGTCGGCCCGTGGCTGGTGACGGCCGATGAAGTGGGCGATCCGCAGGCGCTGTCCATGTGGCTGGACGTCAATGGCGTGCGCAAGCGGGACGGCAGCACGCAGACGATGATCTTCACCGTCGCGCAGATCGTCGCCTATCTCAGCCAGTTCATGACGCTGCTGCCCGGCGACATCATCACCACCGGCACCCCGCCCGGCGTCGGCCTGGGGCAGAAGCCGGAGCCTTGGTATCTCAAGCCCGGCGATGTGGTCGCGCTGGGCATCGACAAGCTGGGTGAGCAGCGACAGTCCTTCGTCGCCGCCAATTGACAGCCCTCCATCATCCTGCTTAGACATCATACATATTATCTAAATATGGAGCAGGAAGATGGGACGTCTGGCAGGCAAGACTGCGCTGGTGACGGCGGCGGGTCAGGGGATCGGCCGCGCCACGGTAGAGGCTTTCGTCCGGGAAGGCGCGCGCGTCATTGCAACCGACGTGCGCGCCGAGGCGCTGGCCGATATCGACGGGGTGGAGGCGCAGGCGCTGGACGTCACCGATCCGGCAGCGGTGCAGGCGATCGCGGCGGCGCATCCGGATATCGATATCCTCTATAATTGTGCGGGCCGGGTCCATGCCGGGACGATATTGGACTGCGACGAGGCGGAATGGCACTTTTCCAACAGCCTGAACGTCACCGCCCAATATCGCATGATCCGCGCCATGCTGCCGGGCATGATCGCGCGCGGCGGCGGATCGATCATCAACATGTCGTCCATCTGCTCCAGCATCAAGGCCGTGCCCAACCGCTTCGCCTATGGCGCGACCAAGGCGGCGGTGATCGGCCTGACCAAGTCCGTCGCCATCGATTTCGTGACCAAGGGGATACGTTGCAACGCCATCTGCCCCGGCACGGTGGAGACCCCCTCGCTGATCCAGCGGTTGCACGACACCGGCGATTTCGAAAAAGCCTATGCCGAGTTCACCGCGCGCCAGGCGATGGGCCGCTTCGGCCGGGTCGAGGAACTGGCGGCACTGGCCGTCTATCTCGCCTCGGACGAGTCCGCCTTCACCACCGGCACGGTCAATGTGATCGACGGCGGCTGGGTCAACTGACACGCATAAGCGCCGGCACAAGAGCGCGAACCATGGAGAGACGATGATGAAGCGCAGCCTGATAATCGGCGTGGCTTTGACGGCGACAATGCCGCTGGCCGCCGCCGCGCAGGAGGGACCGCTGCTGGTCCATGTCTCCCCCGCCGGCGACGATCGCGCGCCCGGCACGCAGGCGCGCCCGGTGCGGTCGCTGACCCGCGCGCAGGCGCTGGTGCGGCAGAGCAATGCCCAGCGCGACGTCGCCGTCATCCTGGCCGACGGCACTTACACACTCGAAGCGCCCTTGCTCTTCCGCCGCGCCGACGGGGGGCAGAACGGCCATAGCGTGATCTGGCGCGCGGCCGATGGCGCCCATCCGATGCTGTCGGGCGGGCAGGTGGTGAGCGGCTTCAAGCCGTTCGATCCCGAACGTCGCCTCTATGTCGCTGACGTACCCAAGGGCATCGATGCGCGGCAGCTCTGGGTGGACGACACGCTCGCCGAACGGCCGTGGATCGAAATCCGGCCGTCCGACCTGACGTTCAACGCCACGGGTTTCGAGATTACCAATCCCGACCTCACATGGATTGCGGGCGTGAAGCGCGCCGACCGGATGGAGTTGGAGGCGACCGGTTTCTTCACCGATCGCGTGTCGCCGGTGCAGGCGATCGCGGGCGGAAAGGTTACCATGGCGCAGCCCGCCTGGGACAATAATAGCTGGGGCTATGACACGATCACCAAGCCGATCTTCCCGCAGGACAGCCGGCTCTTCCTCGTCAATGCGCTGGAATTCGTGGACAAGACCAACGAATGGCACAGCAAGCCCTATCAATGGGTGATCGATCCGCAGGCGGGCAAGCTTTACCTGCGCATGGGGCTGGACGAGGATATCGCCAAGCGCCGCGTTGTCCTGCCCCGGCTGGAGACATTGGTGTCGATCAGCGGCACGCCCGACGCGCCGGTCGAACGGCTGCGGTTCGAAGGGTTGCGTTTTTCTCATAGCAGCTGGCTCGGCGCGTCGCGCGCCACCGGCTACGCCAATCAGCAGAGCGGGTCGTTTCTGGCCGAAACCTCGCCGATCCGCCCGGCGGATGCGTGGAAGACATGCGGCTGGGGTTGCGTCGCATTCGAATCCATGCGCCAGAAATGGAACCAGATGCCCGCCGCAGTGCAGGTGTCGGCGGCGCGCGACATCGTGTTCGAACGCAACCAGTTTTCACAACTGGGCCAGATCGGGCTTGGCATCGGCAATGACGCCAACGCCAACCTGTCGGGCGTGGGCCTGGCCGCCAGCAATATCCGCGTGGCGCGCAACCGTTTCGCGATCCTGTCGGGCAGCGCGATCATGGCGGGCGGTATCCGGGTGGAGGCGCATCATCCCGACAATGCGGCGCTCGTCAACCGCGACATCGTGATCGAGGACAATGTCGTCGCCACCGTGTCACAGGATTACAAGGATAATGCCGCGATCCTGACCACCTATGTCAGCGGTGCGCGCATCGTCCATAACGACATCAGCGACGCGCCCTATGACGGCATCGCGGTCGGATGGGGCTGGGGCTATAATGACGCCGGCGGCAATCCCAATTATGACGAGAACGCCAAAGGCTACGTCCATAATATCAAATATACGACGCCCACCACGCTGCGCGACACGCTGGTCGAGGGCAATCGCATCCATGGCGTGAAAGGCTGGTTCATGGATGGCGGGGCGATCTACAATCTGTCGGCCAATCCCAACGCGATCGTGCGCGGCAACCATATTTTCGACATAGGCGACAAGATCGGCCTCTATCTGGACGAAGGATCGAAGCATTTTCGCGTCACCGGCAATGTGATCGAGACGCGCGGCAAATGGCTGAACATCAATACCGCGGGCAAAATGTACAAGCGCCGCATCTCGACCGACAATGTCGCGACCGGCAACTGGCATAACTCCAACACTATGGGCGGCCGCTGGCTGGAGGAGATCGGCAATGTCGCGCGCGACAACATATTGCTGCCCAATCGCGACTGGCCGGCCGATGCGCAAAAGGTGATCGATGAAGCGGGGGTACGGCCATGAGTCTGATTGAACGCCGGACGCTTTTGAAAAGCGCAGGTGCGCTCGCTGGCCTGCCCGCCTTTGCCGCAAAGGCGCAGGAGGAGGGCGACCTGCGCATCACCGATCTGCGCGCCGAAGGGCTGGTCGATCCGATCGGTCTGGATCAGCAGGATGTGCGCCTGTCCTGGCGGCTGGAGAGCCGCGACCGCGCCGTGCGCCAGACCCGTTGCGAGATACAGGCGGCGAGCAGTCGCGCGCTGCTGGAGGCGGGCACGCCCGATCTGTGGCATGCAGGTGAGGTGCTGACCGACAAGAGCATGGACATGGGCTGGCTCGGTGCGCCGCTCTTATCGCGCCAGTGCGTCTGGTGGCGCGTACTGGTGCGCGACGAGCGCGGCGCAAAGGCGACCAGTCCGGTCGCCAGCTTCGAGATGGGATTGCTCGATGACGCCGATTGGAAAGCGCAATGGATCGAGGCGCAGACACCGCTGGAGCGTGCCGATCGCGCCGCCGGGCTACACTGGATGCGCGGCGACCGGCCCAAGGACAAGTCGCCGCGTCAATTCCGCCTCGCGTTCGACCTGAAGCAGGCCGGGGATATCACCCTCTTCTCGATCGGAAATTTCCGGGCGCCGCTAGTGTGGCTGGATGGCGAGCCGGTCGCCCTGCCCCCGCGCGGCCCCCATCGCTTCGGTGCGGAGCCGATTGCAGAAACTCAGCATAAGCTGGCTTCCGGCGCTCATGTCGTGGCGATGGAGGTGACCGATCCTGAGGGGTTCGACGAGCCGCGGATGCATGAGATCGCCGCCGCGCTGATGATCCGCGCGGGCGAGCGGCGCATCACCGGCGAGGCGATGCGCACCGCGACCCACGCGCCCGTCGGGTGGCAGGCGGTCGCTTTCAACGACGCGGGCTGGGACAAGGCGCAGCGCTCCGC
This sequence comes from Sphingobium sp. 3R8, assembly GCF_020166615.1. Lineage (NCBI taxonomy): Bacteria > Pseudomonadati > Pseudomonadota > Alphaproteobacteria > Sphingomonadales > Sphingobiaceae > Sphingobium > Sphingobium sp. 3R8. The sequence continues at coordinate 233,259 of NZ_JAIQXR010000003.1, forward strand.
TAGCCAGCCACAGGCCTGGCCGCGTGCCGGCGCCTATATGCTGCGGCGCGATTTCGAGCTGAAACGCGCCATCCGGCAGGCACGGCTGCGCGTTACGGCGCTGGGTTCCTATATCGCGCAGATCAACGGCCAACGCGTCGGCGATGCCCAGCTCGCACCGGAAAGCAGCGACTTTCGCGAAACCGCGCTGGTGCGCACCTATGATGTGACCGCCCTGCTCCACCCAGGCGCGAACGCGATCGGCGCGCTGCTGGGCGAGGGCTGGTATGGCAGCTATCATGCCCCGGCCGGCCGCTACGCCTTTGGTGACCCGCCGCTGCGCCTGTTCGCGCAACTGGAAATCGAGCATGATGATGGCAGCCTGTCGATCGTCGCCACGGACGACAAATGGCAGCTTCAGGTCGACACGCCGATTACCCAGGCGGAAATCTATTATGGCGAGGATTATGACGCCCGGCGCGAACAGCCCGGCTGGTCCAGCCCCGGCTATCGGGCGAAGGGCTGGACGCCCGCCCGTGTGGCCAAGACGCCACCGTGCCGCCTTCGCGCCCATGTCGCCCCGCCGATCCGGGCGATCGAACGGCGGCAACCCGTCACCATCCGCAGCTTCGACGGCGACCGGCATGTCATCGACTTCGGCCAGAATTTCGCTGGCTGGGCGGAACTGAAGGCGAAGGGCGCGGCCGGGCAGACCGTATCGTTGCGCTTCGCCGAAATATTGCACTCCGACGGCACGGTCGATGTCGCCAACCTGCGTGCCGCCCGCGCGTCCTGCCTCTACACCTTCCGGGGCGACCCTGCGGGCGAAAGCTACCAGCCGCATTTCACCTATTTCGGCTTCCGCTATGTCGAGGTGAGCGGCCTTGGCCGCGCGCCGACCCCGGATGAAGTCACCGGCATCGTCCTGTCGAGCGCGCTCCCCGAAACCGGCAAGCCGCTGGTGGAAAGCCGCATCATTCAGGGCCTGTGGCAGAATAGCCGCTGGAGCCAGCGGTCCAATTTCTTCGGCGTGCCGACCGACTGTCCGCAGCGGGACGAGCGGCTGGGCTGGGCCGGCGACGCCAATGTCTTCTGGGACGCGGCCGCCTTCACCATGGACGTCGGCCCCTTCACCCATCGCTTCATGGGCGACCTGCGCGATGCGCAGGGGCCGCGCGGCGAGTTTCCCGACTATGCGCCGACCGGCTGGCGCGACCTGTCGCTGGGCGCCTCGCCGGGCTGGGCGGATGCGGGCATCATCCTGCCCTGGACGGCGTGGCAGCGCTATGGCGACACCGCGATCGTCGATCGCAACTGGGCGTCGATGACGCGCTATATGCGCTTCCTGGCAGAGCATAATCCCGACCATATCTGGCGGAATCTGCGTGGGTACGACTATGGCGACTGGGTCGCGCTCGACGCCAAGAAGCCGAGCGACGAGACGACCCCCAAGGATCTGATCGCCACCGCCATGTGGAAATATTCGGCCGACGCCATGGCCGACATGGCCTTCGGATCGAAACGCCAGCCGGAAGGCGAACGCTACCGCCAATTATCGCGCGACATCGCCACCGCCTTCGCCAAGGTCTTCGTGCGTGCCGACGGCAGCGTCGGCAATGGATCGCATTGCGGCTATATCCTCGCGCTGCGCTTCGGGCTGGTGCCGGAATCGCTGCGAGCCGCGGCGACGGCGAAACTGGCGGCGGATATTCGCCGGCGCGGCACGCTCATCTCCACCGGCTTCCTCGGTACGCCCTACAGCCTCGATGCACTGGCCGATGAGGGGGAGGAGAGCTTGGTCTACGACCTGTTGCTGCGCACCGCCTTCCCGTCCTGGGGCTATATGATCGCCAAGGGCGCGACGACGATCTGGGAGCGGTGGAATGCCGACATGGTCGATTCCGCGATGAACAGCTATAATCATTATGCGCTGGGCGCGGTGGCGGGCTTCATCTTCCGCCGTGTCGCCGGAATCGATCCGATCTCGGCCGGTTTCCTGACCTGGCGTTTCAATCCGGTTCTGGACAAAAGGCTGGAACGCGGCGGGGCCAGTTACGACAGCGTGCTGGGACCGATCCGCACCGACTGGCGCAACGGGCCGGACGGTTTCGCAGCGGATATCAGCGTGCCGGCCAACAGCCGCGCGGAAATATATCTGCCGACCGCCTCCAGCGATGCGATCCGCGAAGGTGGGCAACCGATCGGCGCGATAGTAGGGCTTCGTCCCATCGGCCTGCGGGGCGACCGCTTCGTGCTGGAGGCCGGATCTGGCGACTATCGCTTCACCGTCGCGCGCTGACCCCCCTGTCCCCCACTGGCCGCCCACTGCATCGGGCGGCCATTTTTTCGTCAGGGCCGCGTCGTCCATATCCAGCGCACCGCATCGGTCAGCGCCGTGCCGCCCGCCTGCACCCGCGCATCGACCCTGTTCTCGCCCTTGGCCAGATCGATATCCCAGCTGGCGATATGGTCGTCCACCGGCACGCGGGTCCATGCTCCGTCATTCAGGCGCAGCTCGACCGCCGGTTGGTTGGAAAAGACCTGCACCTTCACCCGCTGCGTCCGCTTGGCGACGTCGCGGCGACTGGCGATGTGCAGCATCGGCGCGTTCGACCAATTGGCCTGATACCAATAATAGGCATCCTTGCGGACCTTGCGATCCTCGCTCACCAGCCCCTTGTCGTTGATCGCGGGACGATCACCCTCATTGCGCTTGAACGACGGGAAATCGATCCCAACCCAGACGAAGGTCGACCAGAGGAAGGGCCGCGTCTTCATCTCGCGCCAATGTTTGATGTGGAAATCGGTCTGATATTGTTCGGGATGCCAATAGCCATTGGATTCCGGCCGCTTCATCACCGGGTCTTCCTGATGCAATATGCTCGCCCCCGCGCCATATTCGCTGACGCCGATCGGACGCCCCGGTAGCTTCGCGTGCAATTCGTCGGCCCAGGGACCAATGTCTTCCGACTTGGTCCAGTACCAGCCGAAATAGCGATTGTAGGACACGGTGTCGCTATGCTGTGCGATCGGGTCGCTATCCTCCAGACAGCAATGGGCATAGGTGGTCGGCCGGGTCGGATCGAGCGCCTTCGCTGTCGCCTGCAACGCCGCGAGGATGCGGTTGGACGCCGCATCCGACTTGCGGATTTCATTCCCGATGCCCCAGAGCGCGACCGAAGGATGATTGCCCGTCTGCGCGATCAGTTCGCGCATCTGCTCGACCAGATTCTCGCGAAAGGCATCCGACGGGTCATGATCGTCGATCAGCGGCACTTCGGTCAGCAGCAGCAGGCCCAGTTCGTCGGCCCGTTCATAGACGCGCTGGGGATGCTGCATATGGGCCAGCCGCAACGCGGTTGCGCCCATATCGGCGAAGATCGCCAGATCCTCGTCGATCTCCGCATCGGTGACGATCGGCCCGCGCCCGAAGCGGGTCGGATGCTGGAGGTTGACGCCGCGCATCGGATAGGGCGCGCCGTTGAGCAGCACCGTGCCATCGGGCTTGACCGTGAGGGTCCGCACGCCCAGCGGCACGCTCTGGCTGTCGATGATCTTGCCGCCCTCCACCACATCGGTGACGACATGGTAGAGATAGGGCGATTTGCGCCCTTCCCAGAGATGCGGATTGGGCAAGGACACAGACTGCCTCACCGCCTCCCGCGCGCCAGTCGCCAACGTTGCGGGCGCGACATGCCGGGCCACGATCTTGCCGGCCGCGTCCACGATCCGGCTGGCGATAGTGAACTGCGCGGGCGTGGCGCGGTCGTTGCGCACCGCCACGGCGACATCGATCATGGCGCGGCGCGGCTGGAGCGCGACCGTGCGCGTCTGCACCCCCGGCCCGGCATGGTCGAGCCGGTCGATCGCCAGCGCATCGCTCTCGATCAGCGACACGCTGCGATAGAGGCCGCCAAAAATGTTGAAGTCGCCATTCAGCGGCGCGATATGGGTATCGCGGCTATTGTCGACCCGCACCGCCAGCAGGTTGCGCCCGGGCTGGAGCGCATCGGTCGCATCGACACGAAACGCGGCATAGCCGCCCTGATGCGCGCCCAGCTTCCGTCCGTTCAGCCAGATGTCGGCCTTCAGCGTTGCGCCGCCGAAATGCAGCAGATAGCGCTTGCCCGGCTCCGGCTGGTGATCGATTTCCAGCCGATACCAGGCCGGGCCGCGATAATAGACGCCCTCCGGCTCACCGCGCGCCTTGGCCCCGCCGACGCCGCTATCTTCAGCGTTATAGCTGTGTGGCACGTTGACCGGCGTCCAGGCGCGATCATCCAAATCGGGCGTTTCCGCTCCGGCCGCATCCGCCTTGACGAAACGCCAGCCCGTCGCGAGCGGCGTTTCGGTGGCGGCCTGAGCAACGCCAGGCAGCAGCAGGGCAAGCGCGAAACCATGGCGCATCGTCATTCCTTTAGCTCAAAGTCTGGATATCGCCGATCTGGATGACGCTGCTCGCGGTCGACCGGATCGCCGTGTCGCGGGCATGGCGGGACCGCAGGCCATCTACCATCGCCCCCTGCACGTCGTCGAACAGGATTGCGGGGCGCGCATCCGCCGCCTCCACGTCGAAACTGACGTCGCGCAGGCTGATGTTGCGGGCGTGGCGCACGTAAAGGCCGTGCGCCGGGAAAGCGCCCATGAAGCTGGGCTCCAGGCTGCTGGCGGGCCGTTCGGGGATAGTGCGGCGCGCATCCGCCTCGCTGCCGCCGCCGGCCGAACGGACATGGACGTTGGAGAAGCTGACATCCTCGATCGGTTCGCCCGGATTGCCGACGATACCACAGGCATAGGGGCCGGATGCGCCGGAGACATTGATGTCTGAAAAACGCACCCGGCGCACCTTTGACGGACCCGTGCCACGCGGAGAACGGTTGCGCGCCGCCAGCCGCACGAAAATCGGATGGTTGACCGGATTGCGCAGGTTGATGTCGCTGAAGGTCACGTCTTCCAGCACCCCGCCGTCGATCGCGCCTAGTTGCAGCCCGCGCGTATGGTCGCAGATGCAGCCCGATATCAGGATATTGCGGAAGCCCGTGGCGGAATCGGTGCCGAGCTTGATCCGGCCCAGCACGCCGACATCGTCGACCGAGCGATAAGGCGAGGGACGATAGCTGCCAGCGACGATCGATCCCAGATCATAGCCGCTGGTCTTGCAACCGATGATGGTGACATCCTCACAGAAGACCGGTTCATCGAGCGCATAGCTGCTCTTGAGGACGATTGCGTCATCCTTGGGCGCGTTGACGATGCAATTGCTGATCCGCACGTCGCGGCAACAGTCGATATCGATCCCATCGCGGTCGGTGTCGACCGTCAGATTGTCGATCGTGACATTGGTCGATCCCAGCACATAGCAGGCGAAATGCCCGCCCTGCAGGATGGTGAAGTCGCGCAGCAGCACATTGCGACAGCGGCGCAGCGCCACCGCCTTGTTGCCACGCCCCTCATAAGCCATTTCGCGCGGGATCGCCCGGCGCGCCGCGTCGGCGGACAGGCCTTGTTCCCTGGGTGCCTTCCAGCCCTCTATGCCATGCCAGCGCGGCGCCGGCCCTTCCCGGTCCAGGCCGATGCCGTGGATCAGCCCGCGTCCGACGATCGCCACGTCGGTGACACCGTCGCCATAAAGGAGGGCGTTGTGGAAATGGGCAACGCCATAATCGACATATTGTTCGTCATAGATGCCTTCGGGCAGGTCGTAGCGCCCCTTGTGCCGGCGCGGATCGGCGGCCTCGATCAGGCTGCCGGGCATCAGCAGCAAAGTGATGTAGCTTTTCAGGCGGATCGAAAAGCAGAGATAATGGCCCGGTGGCACCACCACCGTCCCGCCACCCGCCGCGCTGGCCGTCTCGATCGCGCGGTTGATGGCGTCGGAATCGACGGCGATGCCGTCACCCTTCGCGCCATGGTCGCGGACATTGTGGAAGCCGCCCAGCGAGCCGGTGGCGCGGACGGGCGATGCCGCCGATGCGAAGGCCGCGCCCAATCCCAAAGTCATGGCGCGACGGCTGAACATCGCGCGGTCGATCACGCTGCTCATGCTGCGATCCTCTCATTATGTTGTATGACGTATTACATAATGAGAAAGATGTGCCAACCCTAAACCAGCGACCTACTGTCCAACTCGGTGACGCTTTTTGCGCCGCTCAGCGCCATCGACACCTTCATCCCCTGCGCGATCAGTTCCAGCAGACGGGTCACGCCCGCCTCTCCCTGCGCCGCCAGCGCGTAGATATAGGCGCGGCCCAGCAGCACGCCGCGCGCGCCCAGCGCCAGCATCCGCACCACGTCCAGTCCGGTCCGCACGCCGCCATCGACCAGCAGGGTCAGATCGTCGCCCACTGCATCGGCGATGCCGGGCAGGGCGCGCGCGGTCGACACTGCGCCGTCGAGTTGCCGCCCGCCATGGTTGGATACGACGATGCCGTCGGCGCCGAAACGCACCGCATCGCGGGCGTCGTCCGGATCGAGTATGCCCTTCACGATCATCTCGCCCTTCCACACGTCCCTGATCCATTCCAGGTCGGACCAGGTGATGGACGGATCGAAATTCTCCCCCAGCCATCCGATATAATCGGCCAGGTTCGTAGGCTGGCCACGATAGGCGGAGACATTGCCCAGATCGTGCGGCCGCCCTTGCAACCCCACGTCCCACGCCCAGCCCGGACGGCCCATCGCCTGCAGCATCCGGCGCAGCGGCGCATTGGGGCCGCTCATGCCCGAATGGGCGTCACGATAGCGCGCGCCGGGCAGCGGCATGTCGACGGTGAAGACCAGCTTGGTGACGCCCAGCGCCTGCGCCCGCTCCAGCGCGTGCCGCATGAAGCCGCGATCCTTGAGCACATAGAGCTGGAACCAGACCGGCCGGCCGCAATCCTCGATCACTTCGGTCACCGAGCAGACGCTGACGGTGGAGAGGATATAGGGAATGCCAGCGCGACAGGCCGCCCGCGCCACCTGCAATTCGCCGCGCCGGCGCATCATGCCGCCGAGGCCGATCGGCGCGAGCAGCAGCGGCATCGCCATCTTCTCGCCGAACATCGTGGTTTCAAGACTCAGCGCAGACACATCGCGCAGCACCCGCTGGCGCAGCTTGATATCCGCCAGGTCGGCGCTATTGGCCGCCATCGTCTCTTCCCCGAACGCGCCGCCATCGACATAGTCGAACAGGAAACGCGGCAGCCGCCGTCGCGCCGCTTCGCGATAGTCGAGCGGGGAGGAGATGATCATGCTGTAGCCCCTGGCTGGCGGTTATGGTCGAGTTGCAGCGTGAGATCGGCTCGGCCGGGCATTTCCGCCAATATATGCCGGGTCAGCCGCTCATAATGCTGGACGAAGCGATCGAGCTGCGCAGCGTCCATCGCGCCGCTCGCCTTGCTGGCCCACAAGGTCTCCTCCTGCTCGCCGCGCCAGTCACGCACAACACCGAAGTCCGGCGCGGCGAGCAGAACCAGCCGGTCGATGCGGGCGAACAGTTCGGCATAGATGCCCCAGAGCTGGCGATTGACATGGCGCCGCCAGACCGTGTCCGGGTCTTCGATCCGCTCCAGCGCATTGATCGGTGCGGCGAGCGCCGATTCCGCCTGCGGCCGCGCGCCGACGCACCAGCCTTCGAAGATCAGGAGATCGACGGGTCCGGCCGCCTCCTCCCGATCGAACGGCTCGTCCCGCCCCTTGTCGAACCGCGGCAGCGGCAGCGCCTCGCCAGCCTTGACCGAATCCAGAATCGCGATCCCCCGCAACGCATCATGGGTGCCCGGCACGCCGCGGGTGCGCAGCAGCGGATGCACCGTATCGGCCAATTGTGCCCGCGCCGTGCCGCTCAGATAGAGATCGTCGAGCGACAGGATCGCCGTCCGCCGCCCCTCCGCCTCCATCCGCCTTTGCAGGCCGGCGGCGAGCGTCGACTTGCCCGAACCCTGCGCGCCGCACAGGCCCAGAATCAGCGGCCCGTCGGCCGCCGCAAGCCAGGCCCGCGTCGCCGCTGCGATCCGGTCAAGCGACGGGGTCAAGCAGCGGCTCGCCGGCAAAGAAGCGATCGAGATTGTCCGCAACCTTCATCCCCATGGCGGTGCGCGCCTCGATCGTGGCGCTGCCCAGATGGGGCAGCAGCACGACATTGGGCAGGTCGATCAGGGTGGGATGGACCTGCGGTTCGTTTTCATAGACGTCCAGCCCCGCCGCCGCGATCCGCCGCTCCGCCAGAGCCTCCGCCAGCGCGCCTTCATCGACCAGCGACCCGCGCCCGGTATTCACCAGCACCGCATGGACCGGCATCACCGCCAGCAACGCGGTATCGACCATGTGCCGCGTTTCCGCCCCGCCCGGCGCGTGAAGCGACAGGACATCCGCCTGCTGCGCCAGCGCGCCCAGATCGGCATAATAGGCGTCGGCCGGCATGTCAGCCGCAGGACGGCGGCTGTGATAGGCGATGCGCATCCCGAACGCCTGCGCCCGCCTGGCCACCGCGCGGGCGATCCGGCCGAAGCCGACCAGCCCCAACAGCTTGCCATCCAGCGACTGGCCGACAAGATGGGTCGGTCGCCACCCCGTCCAGTCGCCGGCGCGCAATTCGCGCTCACCCTCGGCCGCCCGGCGCATCGCCATCAGCATCAGGGTGATGGCGATGTCCGCGGTGGCTTCCGTCAACACGTCGGGCGTATTGGTAACGGCCAGTCCCGCTTCGCGCGCGGCGGCGAGGTCGATATGCTCATATCCCGCGCCATAATTGGCGATGATCCCTACCCGTCGTCCTTGGACGAGCAATATGTCGCGCGTCACCCGGTCGGTAACGGTCGGGCAGAGCGCATCATGATCGCGCATCGCCCGGACCAGCGTCGCTGCGTCCATCGGCCGGTCGCCTTCGTTGAAGGTCACATCATAGGATGCGGCCAGCCGCTGTTCGACTATGTCCGGCCAGCGCCGGGTGAGGAGAATCCGGGGGCGAGCGCTCACAACAGGCCTCGCTTGGCCAGATTGCGCATCAGCGCCCCTGCACCAAAGGTCCATGGTTCGACCCGATCGGTCGCCGTCACCCGATTCACCAACGTCCCCAGTTCATCGCAGCCAATGCGCACCTCGTCTCCTTCCGCATGGGTGAAGCCCCGTCCCGGCTCGCCCCGGTCCTGCGTCGGCGCGAACAGCGTACCGAGATAGAGGATGAGGCCGTCGGGATAGGAATGATGGGCGTTCACCGCCTGCGCCGCAAGCTCTGCCGGGGAACGGCTGATCTCCGCCATCGCCGACCGTCCATCCATGATGAAGCCGTCGGTACCATGGACCGACAGGGTGACGGTGATCGCCTCCACCACCTTGAGGTCGAACCCACCGTCGAATAGCCGCACGAAGGGGCCGACTGCCGCCGCACCAACATTGTCCTTGGCCTTGCCCAGCAGCAGAGCGGATCGCCCCTCGACATCGCGCAGATTGACGTCATTGCCCAGCGTCGCGCCGATGATCCGCCCGTCCGATGCTATCACCAGCACGACTTCGGGTTCCGGATTGTTCCAGACCGATGCGGGATGGACGCCGATGGCGCTGCCCGCGCCGACGGTGGCCATCGGCTGCGCCTTGGTGAAGATTTCGGCGTCTGGGCCGATCCCCACCTCCAGATACTGGCTCCAGGCGTTCGCGTCGATCAGCGTCTGTTTAAGCTGCGCGGCTTGCACCGATCCCGGCTTCAGGTCGCGCAGGTCGTCGCCGACCAGCGCGCGCACCTGCTCGCGGATTTGGACGGCGACCTCGGGATTGCCGCGCGCCTTTTCCTCGATCACCCGCTCCAGCATCGAGGTGACGAAGGTGACGCCCGCAGCCTTCACCGCCTGTAGATCGATCGGCGAGAGCAGCCAGGGCCGCAACGGATCGCGGCGTTCAATGGGGGTGTTGGCGAGGATGTCGATAAGGGGGCCGGCATCCTCGCCCTTCGCGTCGCGCAGCGCCTGCGCCGGGGAGACACTTTCGCACAGGTCACGCGCGGTCGCGAAGCGGGTGGAGATATCGGTCAGCCGATCGCCATCGACCCGCACCGGCGATGGCCCTTCGCAATCGGGACGCCAGATGCGGCCGAACAGCAGCGCGTCGGGATCGGCCGGCAGAATGGCGGCGGGGGTCAGGTCCATGACTCAGCGCCGCTGAAAGTCGGGCGCGCGCCGCTCGGCAAAGGCCGCGCGGCCCTCGGCGGCGTCGGCCGTGGCGAAGCAGATCGCCTGTAGGTCGCGCTCATAGTCGATCGCCTTGTCATAGGGCATCTGGTGCGCGGCGCGCAGGTTGAGCTTGGCCGTTTCGGCGGCGATCGGCGCGCGCTCTGCAATGGTCGCGGCGATGGCCTGCGCCCGGCCGAGCAACTGGTCGGGCGGCGTGACTTCGCTCACCAATCCCCATGCCAGTGCCTGCTCCGCGCTCACCATGTCGCCGGTGTAGAGCATCAGCGCGGCGTTCGACATGCCGATCGAATGGGCCAGGCCTACCGCCATGCCGCCGCCGCCGATCCAGCCCAGCTTGATCTCCGGCGCAGCGAAGCGGGCATTACTCGACGCGATGCGGATGTCGCAGGCCATAGCGGTTTCCAGCCCGCCGCCCAGCGCATAGCCGTTGATCGCCGCGATTACCGGCTTGCGGCAGGCGCGCAGCGCGTCGCAATAATCCTGCCGATTGCGAAAGTCCCAGGGGGTCGCATAGGCGTCCAGCGTCGAAATGTCGGAGCCGGCGGAAAAGGCCTTTTCGCCCGCCCCGGTGACGACCAACACTCGCACCGCGTCGGAACTGTTGCATTCGCTGACCGCAGCGACCAGCGCCGCCGCCATGTCGGGCGTCATCGCGTTGAGCTTTTCGGGGCGATTGAGCGTGATGGTGGCGATGCGATCGGCAATGTCGAAGCGCAGTTGGGCGCTCATAATGGGGTTCCTTTGCGGTGATGGCGGTGGAAGGCCGCTTCGATGGCGTCCAGCACGGGATCAGCGGGGTCGCCATCGATCAGGCCCGCGCGGAGGCGGTTGGAGGCTTCGGTCTGGAAGGGGATGGCACCGTCATGGCGCGGGCGCAGGCTGGCCGCCTCCAGCGTGGCGCGCGTGCCGCTGTAGAAACCGCCCCAGCGGGCATCGACTTGCGGATCGGCCCAGGCGGTACGGAGCGAGGGCTGGCCGTCCTGCGCTGGAATGAACTGGCGCTGGGCCTCCTCGCCCATCAGCCAGAGGAGGTGCGCCTTGAGCGCCGGGGTCATCGCGCAACGTTTCGACACGGCGATCCCGGTGCCGCCCAGGATCGATCCGATCCCTGCCGTCCCGCGTGGCGCATCGGCGAAACCTACGCGACCGGCGGCGGCATAGTTCACATAGCCGTAGATCAAAGGGACGAGGGCGATATCCTCGCCGGTCGCCATCGCTTCGAGCAACGCGATGGGATTGGCTGCAACAAACGCACGGCTTGTGGAGCCTGTGAGTCCCGCCATGATGGCATAGGCTTCGCGCCCGATCCGCCGATCGACAAAGGCATCCGCCGGGCGGGCGCCGCCCAGCGCGGCGACGATCGACTGGAAGGAGAGGATGGCGTGCGGCCCGGCGAGCGACAGCGCGACCGGCTGGCTGCCGGCAAGGTCGATCACCGCATCCCATGTCGTGGGCGGTCGATCGATCCGGTCGCGGGCATAGGCCATGACCTGCGTCGCCGCGTCGAGCGGCAGCGCCCAGTGCGCGTCGGCATAATGATAGCTGGCGAGCGAACGGCCGATCGCCGCCGTCTCCAGTTCTGCAAGCATCGTGGCGTCGAACAGGCTTTCCATCGGCAGCAGGCAGTCCTGCGCTACAGCTTCGCCGATATGAGGATGGTCCAGAACGATCAGGTCGTAGCGATCGGCGAGTTCCGCAATAGGCGCGGCTTCGAACCCTTCCAGAGAATGGCGGTCCCAGGCGATGGTCAGCCCCTGCCCAGGCGCTATGGCGCACGCGGCCGCCTCCAGCGCGCGATAGCCGCGCGGATGATCCCAGGTCAGGCCGCGATAAAGGGGCAGGCTCATATATGCTGGCGCACCACGCCGGATTCGATCAGTTGCGCGATTTCCGCTTCGCTGCGGCCGATTTCCGCCAGCACGTCGCGGCTATGTTCGCCGACCAGCGGCGCGCCACGGGTGATGGCGGACGGCGTCCTGGAAAAGCGGATCGGAAAGCCCGGCACCTTTACCCGGCCTTCGGTCGCATGGTCATATTCGACGAAGGTGCCGTTGTGGCGGATCTGTGGATCGTCGACCAGGTCGGCATAGCCATAGACCGGCCCGCACCAGATATCGGCGGCGCGGAACGTATCCAGCCAATGCGCCGTATCGCGGGTGGCGAGATGCGTCTTCACCTGGGCGAAAATGGCGTCGCGCTGGGTCCAGCCGTCGCGTTCCTCGTCCAGCTCGGCGAAGAAGGGATCGTCCAGCACCTGCCCCAGCGTCTTGAGCGACGCCATCGCCAGCGTCATATAGCCGTCGGCCGTTGCGAACACGCCATAAGGCGCGCGGATATAGCTGTGCGCATGGGGCTGCGCCGATCGCGTCTGCGCCTTGCCGCCGACGGTGAAGACCGACAATTCCTGCATCTGGAGCGTGGTGATGGCGTCGAGCATATTGACCTGCACCAACTGCCCCTCCCCTGTCCGTTCGCGGTGGAAAAGGGCGGCGAGTGCGCCTTCAAAGGCGGTATAGGCGGTCACGGCGTCAACCAGATATTGTCCGGCGGGCGATGGCGGCGCGCCGTCCGCCCCGGCCGAAAGCATCGCGCCGGACATGCCCTGAAGCAGCAGATCCTGCCCCGGATAGAGGCGGTAGGGACCATCCTCGCCATAGCCGGACATGGACACATAGATGAGGCGCGGGTTGATCGCCGACAGGGTCGCATAATCAACACCCAGCCGCTCGGCGACGCCGGGACGGTAATTCTGGAGAAAGATGTCGGCATCCTTGACCAGGTCGAGCAGCACCGCCTTCCCCTCGGGCGATTTGAGATCGATCGCCAGCGACCGCTTGTTGCGGTTGAGCGAGAGGAAGGAGACGTTGATGCTATTGCCGGTGGCGCCGCCCGCCGAAGCATGGCGCTGCCATTCGCCGCTGGTCGGTTCGACCTTGACGACGTCGGCGCCCATGTCGCCCAATCGCTGCGCCGCGAACGGCCCCGCCATGGCGATCGAACAGTCGAGAACGCGAATATCCTTGAGAATGGTCATTTATGGTCCTTCAGGCCATGACCCAGCCGCCGTTGACGTGCAGCGTCTGGCCGGTGATGAAGCCCGCCGCGTCGGCGGCGAAAAATCCGATGGCATGGGCGATATCGGCGGCGACGCCCCGGCGTTTGACCGCCTGCGCATCCAATACCATGCGGTTATATCCGTCCGGGTCGGGGTGGATTTTTTCTGCGTCGGTCGGAAAGGCGCCCGGCGCAATGGCGTTGACGGTAATGCCGTCGGGACCGAATTCCCGAGCCCAGGCGCGGGTCAGGCCGACCAGCGCGCCCTTCGATGCGACATAGGGCGACAGGTTCGCCCAGCCGCCCGACAGGGTGATGCTGGCGATATTGACGATCCGACCGAAGCCCCTGGCCCGCATCCCCGGCAGCGCCGCCTGCACCGCGACGATCCCGGCATCGACATTGATCCGCTGGACCAGCTGATGCTCCTCGATGGAAAAATCCTCGAAGGGCCGGGACGGATAGATGGCGGCATTGTTGATGACGACATCGAAACCATCATGCTCAGCGAGCAGATCGTCGAGCGTTGCGCGGAAGGCAGCAAGGTCCGACAGGTCGGCGGTCGATACGACCAGCCGCCCCGGTCCCTTGCACGCCGCCGCTTCGGTCAGCCGCGCCACCTTGGCCGGGTCATTGTCTACCGCGATCACGGTCGCGCCGCCTTCGATCAGGAGCAGCGTCGTTTCGAGGCCAAGCCCGCCGGCTGCGCCGGTATAGAGGATCGTCCGGCCCTTCATGCCGCATTCCCGATCGGCGGATAGTGGCCGGAAGGCGCGGGATAGTCGTCATCGGGCTGCAACTGGACGCCCTCGATCCGCGCCACTGCGGCCGATACCGCGGCGGCATCGGGCAGGACGCGCAGGATCGTGTCGTAGCGGCGCTCTTCGCCATGCTCCAGTTCGATCAGTTCGCCCCGTTCGCGCGCGAAATCCTTGCCCAGCACATGGTTGGTCGACGGCTCGATCCCCACTGCATAATGGCCGGCGTGCAAATTCTGCCATTCGAACATGGCGGGAAACTGGTCCTTGCGGGTGACGACCGAGAAGCCGAAGCCCAGCGCTTCGTTGACGATACCGACCTCGACCCGGCCGTCGGCGTCGGGCGCCATGTCATGCTGCCACACCTGTTCGTGGAAATTGACGATCGGAGCGGGCAAGGTGCGATATCCCACGCCCTGCGCCTGATAGGCATCGGCATGAGCGGCCCACAGCACGTCGCGGATCGGCGCAACATAGCGCGCACCTTCCGCGACCACCGGATGACCGACGTTGATATGATAGCAGAACATGTGCGGCGTGCGGTAGAAGCCGTGATTGACCACGCGGTCGGTCAGACGGATCTCGTCGCCGCCCAAATCCGCCTCGATCCGGCGGATGAGATGCAGATCCTCGCCGAAGACGGTCGACTGGCGGACGACGCCTTCCGCCCAGAAGGTACAGGCGTCGCCGTCCCATTGCTCGCCATAGCCGGTGAGTTGCGCCGGAATGGTGCCGATGCGGCCGTGCAGCGAAGAAGACACCGTCTCTCGCGGGCCATAATGATAATGGCCGGCGGGATCATCGTGCATGAAGAGGATATGGTCGAGGCCGCAGGTGATATTGAGACCGGACATGGAGCGGAACCAACCAAGCCCGCCCTCCCCTTCATACTCATGCAGGCCGGGATGGCGGAAGCCCGACGGCGAGTGCCAGCCGACGGCGCGCCCGGCATGGTCGCATTCGGCGATGTCCATGGCGCGGTCGACCAGCACGGTGAAGGCAAGCCCTGAGCCGGTGCGGAATTGCAGCATCCGCACGCCGCGCTCCACCCCATCCCCCAGGGTCATCAATCGCACGCCGGCAAATTGCGACAGCGCGCCGGATCGTTCGGCGATATGTCGTTTGGACACTTCGCCGCCATAAAGCCGGGCCATGATCAGCCTCTCCATCTTGTAAGACATATGATGAATATCTACACTGGACGGACTCGTCAACCGGGAGAAGGACATTGGGTGAGATTGTGCGACGTTGCTTCATGGTCGACCTGGTGGACGAGCCGGATTCGATCGCGCGCTATCGCGAATGGCACAAACCCGGCGGCCCACCGCAAGCGGTGAGCGATGCGATCCGCGCCGATGGCGTGACGGACCTGCAAATATGGATGATCGGCGACCGAATGGTGATGATCATGGAGCAGGATATCGCCCTTGCTCCCGACGGCGCAACCAAGAGGGCGCAGGATGCCGCCAATCCGGATGTCCAGGCCTGGGATGCCCTGATGCGAACGTTCCAGCGCCCTCTCCCATTTGCGCCGAACGTCACCTGGGCTGAAATGGAGCGAATCTACGCGCTCGACGAACAACCCTGAGCCGTGCGCTATGTCTCGACGCGGGAACTGCGCCGTTTTGCCCAGGAAGATTCTATATGCTCGCGCATCGCACGGGCAGCCGCCTCCGAATCGCCAGCGACGATCGCGTCGTGGATGCGCCGATGCGCCGCCTGGGTATCGCGCACATGCGCGACGCTCAGCTTGCCGGCATAGCCATGGGTGTTGAGCGCCTTGCCTTGGATGCCGTCGATGATCGCCTTGCTCAGCCGGTCGCCCGACATGCGCATGATGATGTCGTGGAAATGCACATCCTCATGCACATAGGCAGCAGGCATGTCGACCAGCCCTTCCAGCTTGTCGATCTGCGCCGTCAGTTCCGCCACGCTTTCGGGAGTCGCCTTTTTCGCCGCCTTGGCCGCCATCGACGCTTCAAGCGATGAGCGGATTTCGGAAAGATTGTCGAGATAGGACAGGCCGTCCTCGCGCCGGAACAAGGCCGCCAGGATCATCGGGTCCAGCAGGTTCCAATCGCGCGAATCGCGCACGATCGTCCCGCGTCCCTGCTGCGATACCACCAGTCCCTTCTCGGTGAGCGCCGTCGTCGCTTCGCGGACCACGGTGCGGCTGACGCCATAGAGGTCGCAGAGCATGTTTTCCGGTGGCAGCGCGGTGCCGGCGGGGTACATTTCCGTCACGATCGCATTGACCAGGTCTTCGACCACGGCCTCGGCCAAGCGGGGACGCCGCCGCACCCGCTGCGTTGCCGCCAAAGCCCCGCCGCCCAGTCTATCCTGCATGTATCTTCACGCCTTTTGTCATGCCTGCGCCCTGCACGACGCTAATTTCCAGCGTGGACCCGATTGACAAGCGCCGTCAAGACTTGTCAAACAACATAGATAATACATAATATGACTCGTGGCCGGTAACACCGGAAGGGTAGAGGACATCCCGATGAACATTACAGGCTATCGCAGCCTCACAGCCTATCATGACTGGCGGCGGCCGGTCGGCGACGTGAACGGCGTCGTCGAATCCGGCATTACCGAAGTCCCGGTCCTGCTGCTCGAAACCGATGGCGGTTTGACCGGCATCGGCCTTGGCCAGCATGGCGAGATCGACCGGCTGTTTCCCGCGGTCGAGGGCGCGGACCCGCGCGCGGTGTCGAGCCTCTATGATTCGATGCTCGCCCACGTGTTCAAGAGCGGCCACGCCGGCGCCACCTTCGGCACAATCGCGGCGATCGACATGGCATTGTGGGATCTGAAGGCGAAGATGGCGGAAGAGCCGCTGTGGCGCACGCTGGGCGCGGGTGACCGGTTCGTGCCGGGCTATGCCTCCGGCCTGTGCTACGGCCTGGAGGACGATGCGTTCGCCGGTCATTATGGCGCCTGGGCCGATCGCGGCTTTACCGCAGCCAAGATCAAAGGCGGCCGCGATCTGGACCGTGACATCGGCCGGCTGGAAACGGTGCGCGACATCCTGTCGCGGAACAGCCACCGGCCCGCGCTGATGCTGGACGTCAACGAAGCCTGGAATTGCAAGCAGGCGATCCGGCACCTGGCCGAGATCGAAAAGAGGATCGACCTGACCTGGATCGAGGAGCCGGTGCGGCGATGGGACGCGGCGGGCCATGCCGCCATATCGCGCGCCGTCAAAACTGCGGTGGCGACGGGCGAAAATCTCTCCGGCCTCGAACAATATGCGCCGTTGTTCGACGCCTGCGCCGTCGACATCGTCCAGACCGGAAGCGTTTGGGGCATCACCCATTTCCACCGGGTGGCCATGGCCGCCCATGCGCGTGGCCTGCCCGTCTCGCCGGTCGCCTATAACGCCAATCCGGTCGCCCATGCCGCCGCGGCCGTACCCAACATGATCGGCATCGAAGTGCAGGATTTCGCTTTTCCCACCGGCTTCGACGTCGACCAGCAGATTGCCGATGGCGGCATCATATTGGGCGACCGGCCGGGTCTGGGCATCGTGATCGACGAGGCGGCGATCGCGCAAAGTGTTGCCGGCAACGGCTGGAACGTGCGCGGGGGGCCGCATCGCAGGCCGCGCAATGCGGGGCTGCGCCTGGTCCCGGAAAGCCGGGCGGCCAACTGATGCACAGCATCCCCGCCCCTGCCGACCAATCATCACCGGTCTGGGTGACCGGCGCGGCGCGCGTCCGGCTGCAATTGTCGCTGATGGTCAATTTCTTCCTGCTGATGGCGCTCTACAGCGGCGTGCTGGGCGTGCTTCTGCCCAATCAGATCGCGGAGCTGTCGCCCGGTGCGAAGGAGAACAACCTCGCCCTGCTGTTCGCCATCACATCGATCTTCTCGACCCTGGCGACGCCGATCGCGGGCGCCCTGTCGGATCGTACGCGTAGCCGCTGGGGTCGCCGCGCGCCCTGGATCGCCATCGCATCGCTGATCGGATCGCTCTGCCTGTTCGGCGTGTCGCTGATGACGAGCTTCTGGTCGCTGATGATCCTCTGGGTGATGGCCGCGATCGCCTATAACGCCATGCAACCGGCGATGACGACGCTGATCGCGGACCGGTTCGCGCCGGTGTCGCGCGGCGGCGTATCGGGTATCGTAGGCGCGGGCATGACCGCGGGGTTGACGGCGGGCACGGTGGTCGCCGGCTATCTCGCCGGGGAGCGGGTGCTGGCTTATGGGCTGTTCGCGGCTGCCATCGCCGCCTCCTGCCTCGCCTTCGTCGCGCTCAATCGCGAACCGCCGAGCGACACGATGCCCCGCCGCCCGATCCATTGGGGCAGTTTCTTCAAGAGCTTCTGGATCAGTCCGCGCGCGCACCCCGATTTCGCCTGGGCCTTCGCCAGCCGCTTCACCATCTATATGGGCTATCAGGCGGTCGCCGCCTATCTTCTCTATATATTGCGCGACTATATCGGCCTGGCCGACGGCGCGTCGAACATCGCCATCGCCAACATGGCGCTGCTCACCCTGGTCTGCCTGGTCGCTTCCTCCTTGATCTCGGGATGGCTGTCCGACCGGTGGCAGCGACGCAAGCCGTTCGTTGTTCTAGGCAGCCTGATCATGGGTGTGGCGCTGACCGCCCCACTGCTGGCGCCCTCGATGACCGGCATGTGGGTTTATGCCGGCGTGATCGGCATTGGCTACGGCATGTTCATGTCGATTGACATGGCGCTGATGACGCAGGTGCTGCCGAAAAGCGCACTGGGCGACGAAGGCAAGGATTTGGGCGTGCTGACCACGGCGGTCAATATTCCCCAGATTCTCAGCCCCGTCATGGCCGCCATCCTGCTCGGCATGTTCGACAATGACTATCGCGCGATCTTCATCGCGGCGCTGCTGTTCGTGTTCGGATCGGCGCTTTGCGTGCTGCCGATCCGCTCGGTGCGCTAATTCATATTATGTATTACGTCATTTGACATATGCTGTGTGGTGCGCCATAAACACCGACAATAAACATAGGGAGAGTGGAAGATGACAAAGGTGGGTAAGGTCCGTCTTGCGAGCATGGTGGCGGCGTCGGGCCTGGCGCTGACGATCGGCAGCGCAGCCTGTGCACAGGACGCCGCGGCACCCCAGGGCAGCGATCCGGCGACGAGCGAGGACATCATCGTCACCGGCATCCGCGCCAGCCAGAAGGCGTCGATCGACATCAAGCGCGACTCGATCGGCGTGGTTGATTCGATCGTGGCGGAGGATCTGGGCAAGCTGCCCGATCAGAATGTCGCCGAATCCCTGCAGCGCGTCGCCGGCGTCACCATTGAGCGCAACCGCGGCGAGGGTCGCTACATCACCGTTCGCGGCTTCGGTCCGAAGTTCAACGCCGTCACCGTCAATGGCCGCACGCTGGCCACCGACAATAATGGCCGCGAATTTTCCTTCGACGTGCTGCCGTCCGAAATCATCGCAGGCGCCGATGTGTTCAAGTCGCCCCAGGCGAACCTCAACGGCTCCTCCATCGGCGCGACGGTGGACGTCCACACGCTGCGGCCGATCGACCAGAAGGAACAGTTCGCCTTCAGCGGCTCGGCCGGGCAGATGTGGGCTGAACTGGCCGACAAGTTCAATCCGGAAGTCTCCGGAGTCGCGTCCTGGCGCAATGCGGACCGGACCATCGGCCTGTCACTGTCGGGCGTCTATACCAAGCGTCAGACCCGCAACGACGAATTCACGATCGGCGCGGGCCATGTCCGCCGGTCGAGCGGCGACTCCTATTATCGCGCCAATGGCGTGAATGGTGGGCGTATCGGGCCGGACGTTGCGCCCTTCAGCAATGTTTCTATGCCATCGAACCTGTCGCCCTTCTTCTTCGAACGTGGCCTGGAGCGCTATGGCTTTTCCGGTTCGTTGCAGGTCCGGCCCACCGATACGCTCACCGTTACGCTCGATGGTCTCTACTCCAAGGCCAAGTTTACCGAGCAGCAGACCGGCTTGGCCTACGACTTTTCCGGCGGAACCTTGGTCGAACAAGTCGTCGAGGATGGCGAGGCCGTCTATCAGCGTTATCAGGGCGGCTTCGTCGACCAGATCCTGCAATATGACCAGCGCAACGTCACGACCGACCAGTTTGGCGTCAATGTCGAATGGAAGCCGGCCGACAATTTCAAGCTGAAGCTCGACGCTTCGCGGTCCAAGGCCGAGCGGCGCGGCAAGGAGAATAATCTCTTCACCACCATCCGCCGCAAGAATATCGACCTCTGGTATGATCGGCGCGGCGACAGCCCGATTTATGATTATGGCTTTACCAGCCCCAACTATCCCAATGCCGCGACCAACCCGCAGGGCATCACCGCCCATTATTATATCTGGGGCGGCGGCACCGACGTCGACGACAAGATCAGCGAATATCGTGCCGATACCGAATGGAAGGCGACGTCGAACCTGACCCTCTTTACTGGTGGCATGATCGCCAATCGCAAAAAGCGGCTGACGTCGGACGAAATGCCCTTTGGCGAGCAATGCGCCTATTGCGGGTCCGACCGGCTGTTGCCGACCTCGTTGTTCAGTTCCACCAATCGCAATTTCTTCCAGGGCACCGGGCCCGACAATATCATCCGTGACTGGGTAATCTACAATCCGCAGCAACTGGTCGGCGTGATCGACCAGTTTGCGACGGAGGATGGCAAGGCGTTCAACCCCGCCGTCTTCTCACCCTCCGCCTCGTCGGTGATCGATGAGAAGGTGAAGATCGGCTATGTCATGGCCAATTTCGAGACAATGCTGGGATCGATGCCGCTGACCATCAATGCCGGCCTGCGCTACGAAAACACCGATTACACCTCGTCTGGCGCATCCCGCACGATTTTGAGCGCCAAGCCGCGCCTGGATGCCAATGGCAATCCCACCGGCCAGAACGACATCGTCGTATCGGGGGTGGTGCCCATCAGCTTCCGCGGCAAATATGACGACTGGCTGCCGTCGCTGAACATCAAGCTGGAGGCGGCCGATGATCTGATCCTGCGCCTGTCCGCATCGAAGGTGATGACGCGTCCGACCCTGACCGACCTGTCGCCGCGCCAGTCGATCCAGACCAATCCGGGCAATGAGACGATCAGTCGCGGCAACCCGGACTTGCAGCCGTTCCGCGCCAAGCAGATCGAGGCTGGCGTCGAATGGTATTTCGCCGATTCCTCCCTCTTGTCCTTCGCCGCCTTCTACAAAAAGATCGATTCCTTCGTGGCCCTTTTCACCACCCCGCAAAAGGTCGATCAGGTGACGTTCCAGGTAACGGTGCCGGGCAACGGCAAGGGCGCGACGGTCAAGGGTTTCGAAGTCGGCTATCGCCAGGCCTTCACCAGCCTGCCCGCGCCGTTCGACGGCCTGGGCGTGCAGACCAGCTTCAACTATACCCAGTCCAACGCCAACTATACCAATGCCGTCGCCAACGTTTCCTATGGCCTGGAAGGCTTGTCCAAATATAGTTACAGCCTTGTCGGCTTCTACGAGAAATATGGCGTGCAGGCGCGCGTTGCCTACACCTGGCGCGACAAGTTCCTGCAGGTGGCGGTGGGCCGCAACGGCGAGCCGGAATATTTCGACGCCTATGGCCAGCTCGATGCCGGTCTGTCCTATGAGGTGACGCCAAACTTCACCGTCTTTGCCGACGCGCTCAACCTCAACGACGCCAAGGAGTTCATCTACTCCGTCAGCGCGGATCGGACGAAGGAATATCGCAAGACCGGCCGTCGCCTGTCCGCCGGCGTCCGCGTCCGCTTCTGACCCTGGAGGGCGGGGCCGGACCCCGCCCTCCGCCGCATCGAGGACGATCATCGATGAAACTCGGTTCGGTCGCGATCCTTTGCGCCCTGATGCTGACCGCCCTGCCGTCAGCCGCGCCGTCCCGGCCCGCGCCGCTGGCGGAAAACAACCTCCCCCGCTCGCGCGTCATCGTGCTGACCGATGTCGGGTCGGACCCCGACGATATGGAGTCGATGGTCCGCTTCCTGCTGTACGCCAATGATTTCGACATCGAAGCGCTGGTGCCATCCACGTCGCGGCACCTGAAGGATAGCGTCCATCCCGAGCAAATCCTGCGTCGCATCGACGCCTATGCGCAGGTGCTGCCCAATCTCAAGGTTCATGCCGATGGCTGGCCGAGCGCCGACGCGCTGCGCGCCGCGGTCAAGCCCGGACGCCCGGAATATGGCATGGCCGGGGTCGGCGCGGGCAAGGATACGGCCGGGTCCGCAGCGATCATCGCCGCGATCGACAAGCCCGATCCCCGCCCCGTCTGGATCACGGTCTGGGGCGGCGCGGTCGATCTGGCGCAGGCGCTATGGAAGGTCCGCGAAACCCGCACGCCCGAAGAGGTGGGGAAGTTCGTGGCGAAACTGCGCGTCTATTCCATTTCCGATCAGGACAATGCCGGCCCCTGGGTCAGGCGCATGTTTCCCGACCTGTTCTGGATCGTGAGCCTGACCGCGCACCGCCATTATAACCTGTCCACCTGGGGCGGGATATCGGGCGATCGCATGTATTATTTCGACGGGCCGGACTTCACCACCGTGTCCAAGGAATGGCTGCGCGAAAATGTGCAGATCGGGCCACTGGGGTCGCTCTATCCCGATTATCAGTTCATCATGGAAGGCGACACGCCCAGTTTCCTGTACCTGATCCCGAACGGCCTGGGCCACCCGGACCATCCCGATTATGGCAGTTGGGGCGGCCGCTATGGCAAGGTTTCAGAGTGGGACGGCGTCTGGACCGACACCAGCGATCTCGTGAGCGGCGCGGACGGCCGCACCCATCAGACCAACAAAGCGACCATCTGGCGCTGGCGCGACGCCTTCCAGCATGATTTCGCCGCGCGCATCCAATGGTCGCTTCAGGCGAACTACAAGGGCGCCAATCATGCCCCGCAACTGGTCCTCAACGGGATCGCCGGCAATGCGCCGGTCGAGATGGCGGCCAAGGCCGGCGACGTCGTGCATCTGTCCGCCGCCGGATCGCGCGATCCCGATGGCGATCGGGTCGATTATAGCTGGTGGCAATATCGCGAAGCCGAGGCGGTCAATCGCAATACCCGCATCGAATTGCAGCGCGGCGATCCGCTGGACACGCGCTTCGTTGCGCCCCAAGTCGAGGAGAAGACCCGCTTTCATGTCATTCTGGAGGCGCGCGACCTGGGCAAGCCGGCCCTGACCAGCTACCGGCGGGCCATCATCACCGTCACGCCCTGACCCAGAACGCAGACCATTGTTGCTACGCTGCCGCATATATGTGGTGGCGCCATTCGTCATTCCCCCGGCCCGTGCGGCGCTCAATCTCGTTTTCATGAAATTTCGTATCTATGAATATTTCATCTATGCGAATTTAGTCCGATGCTCTAGGAAGAGTCGGGAGAGGCAAGGTTGAAGGGGATAGGATATGCCGGTCATTCATCCGAACTGGGAACGGCCACCCGTCAACATGGTCGATGGCTATTCGCTGGAAATGACGGCGAAGGACGTGGACTCCCTGCGTGATGCAGCGCCGTCCATCGCGCCCGAAACGCCCGTGGCCGTCACTTTCCTGCCCGGCGAGGATTTCGCGGCTCGCATCGCCGCGACCAAGCTGGTCCGCAGCCTGGGCTTCGAACCCATGCCGCATTTTTCGGCGCGGCGGATCACGTCAGCCACCGAGTTCGAGGCGTATCTGGCGGCGGCCGTGGCGGAAGCGGACGTGCAGCGCTGCTTCGTGATCGCCGGCGACCCGTCTGAAGCCGAAGGCCCCTACGACGACAGCAGCGCGCTGATCGCCAGCGGTGCGTTCGAACGCGCGGGCATCCAAGCCATCGGCGTCGGCGGGCATCCCGAAGGCCATCCCAACATGACGCCGGACCAATGCTGGTCGGTCCTGCTCGACAAATGCACCGAGATCGGGCGCCGCGGCATGGCGCCGCTGATCGTGACGCAATTCGTGTTCGACGCCGATGCCGTCCTGGCCTGGCTGACAGAGTTGCGCGCGCGTGGCATCGATGCGCCGGTGCGCATCGGCGTGCCGGGACCGGCCGGCATCAAGACGCTGATGCGCTTTGCCGCGCGGTGCGGCGTCGGGGCGTCCGCTTCGGTGCTCGCAAAATATGGTATTTCCATTACGAAGCTGCTCGGCACCGCTGGTCCCGACAAGCTGGTCGAGACGTTCGAACGGGCGCTGGGCGAGGAGCATGGGCGCGTAAGACTGCATTTTTATCCCTTTGGCGGCCTGGAAAAGACGGTCGCCTGGATCAACGACTATGCCCGCGCGCATTGACGCAGACGGACAAGTGGGAGGATTGACGTGACGACTATCTATACGCTGCGATTGCAATGCGACGACAAGCCCGGCCTGGTGGCGAAGGTCGCCGGCTATCTGGCCGGACATGGCTGCAACATCGTAGATGCGCAGCAGTTCGACGATGCGATGAACAATACCTTCTTCATGCGCGTCGCGTTCAAGCCCGGCGCGGGCGAGACGCTGGACGCGCTGCGCGACGGTTTCGCTCCGATCGCCGCGGAAGCAGGCATGGAATGGTCGATGGCGGACCAGGCCACGCCCAAGAAGGTCGTGCTGATGGTGTCCAAATGGGACCATTGCCTGGGCGACCTGCTCTATCGCCAGCGTATCGGCGAACTGCCGATGGACGTGGTCGGGATCATCTCCAACCATCCGCGCGACGTGCTGCATACGTCGCTGATCGGCGACATGCCCTTTTTCCACTTCCCGGTGACCAAGGACACCAAGGCGGCCCAGGAAGCGCAGATCAAGCAGGTCGTCACCGACACCGGCGCGGACCTGGTGGTGCTGGCCCGCTACATGCAGATTTTGAGCGACGACCTGGCCGGCTTCCTGTCGGGCCGCTGCATCAACATTCATCACAGCTTCCTGCCAGGCTTCAAGGGGGCCAAGCCCTATCACCAAGCCTATGAACGCGGCGTCAAGATGATCGGCGCGACCGCCCATTATGTGACCGCCGACCTGGACGAAGGCCCGATCATCCATCAGGATGTCGAGATGATCGGGCATGCCGACGTGCCCGACGAACTGGTCCGCCGCGGCCGCGACATCGAGCGGCGGGTGCTGGCCGAGGGGGTGCGGTTGCACCTGCAGGACCGGGTGTTCATGAACCAGTCGCGCACCGTCGTCTTTCGAGGCTGAACCATGAGCGACATCATCGACGGGCGGGCGATGGCGCGCGCGCTGTCGGACCGGACGGCCGCGGATGTCGAGCGGCTGAAGGCAGACGGCGTCGATCCGACGCTGGCGGTCGTGCTGGTCGGCGCCGATCCCGCGAGCGACATCTATGTCCGGCGCAAGATCAGCGAATGTCGCAGGGTCGGCATAGGATCGATCGAGCAGCGCATGGCCGCCGATTGCGGCGAACAGGCGCTGCTCGACATGATCGATGCGTTGAACCGCGATCCCGGCGTGCATGGGATATTGGTGCAATTGCCGCTGCCGGCGGGTATCGATGCCGGGCGGGTGCTGGATCGCATCGCGCCGGCCAAGGATGTCGACGGCTTCCATCCCGTCAATGTCGGGCGATTGTCGACCGGGTCTCAGGGTTTGGTGCCCTGCACGCCGCTGGGCATCATGATGCTGCTCGACAGCGTGATCGACGATTATCGCGGCCTGAACGTCGTGGTGATCGGCAAGTCCAATATCGTCGGCAAGCCGGTGGCGATGCTGCTGCTGGAGCGGGAAGCGACGGTGACGGTCACCCATATCGAGACGCGCAACCTGCCCGATATCGCGCGCGCCGCCGACGTGATCGTGGCGGCGGCGGGCGCGCCGCATCTGGTGCGCGGCTATTGGGTCAAGCCCGGTGCGGTCGTCATCGACGTCGGCATCAGCCGGGTGGTGGATCATGACGGGAACAGCCGGATCGTGGGCGATTGCGCGACCCATGAACTGGACCATGCCAGGGCGGTGACGCCGGTGCCCGGTGGGGTCGGGCCGATGACCATCGCCTGTCTGTTGAGCAATACGGTGCTGGCCGCACAGAGGAGCATAGCCTGATATGGCGTCCGTCACCACCAAGGTCCGGGTCAAGGACCTGCCGCTGCTGGCCGATATCGGCATCAACCCCGATGAGATCGGCCGTCGCCAGCCGCTGGTCATCACCGTCCAGTTGCTGCTGTCCGGCGGCGCGGTCGAGGGGATCGGCGAAACCATCGACTATCGCCGGATCGTACGCGCGGCCGAGGCGTTGTCGGAAGTGCATATTCCGCTGATCGAGACATTCGCCCACCGACTGGGTGAGGAATGCCTGGGCTGGCCGGGCGTGGTGGAGGCCTGCGTCAATGTCGACAAGCCCTTCGCCCTGACGCGCGGTTTGGCGGGGGTAGAGGTTATCGTTCGCCGCGACTGATTATCTGCTGCGCCTGTTTGAGGTGCGGCCGGTCGATCATCTTTCCATCCAATTGCAACGCGCCCGCGCCGGGATTGGCGGCGAAGGCGGCGACGATTGCGCGCGCATGGGCCAGTTCGTCGGCTGTCGGGGTGAAGCCCGTGTTGATCGTCGCGACCTGCGCCGGGTGGATCGCCATCATGCCGGTAAAGCCGTCGCGGCGCGCGCGGGCGACATAATCGGCCAGGGCATCGGGCGCATCGATGCGGGGGAAGACGGTTTCGATCGCGGGCACATGGGCGGCATGGGCGCCGAACAGGGTGAGCGCGCGGACCATTTCATAAGGCGCGGTGTAGCGGCCATCCGCATCGCGCGAGGTCGCTGCCCCGATCGCGGCGGGCAGGTCTTCGGCGCCCCATGTCAGGCCGGCGAGATGCGTGGTCGTCGCGGCGTAGCTGCCCAGTTGGAAGATCGCGGCGGGAGTTTCGGTCGCGATCGGCAGGATCGGCGGCGGGTTCTCGCCGATCAGCGCCAGCAAGGCCCTGACGCTGGCCGCGCCCTCCGCCTTGGGCAGGACCAGGCCGTCGGGACGACCCGGCAGGACCGCAGCGAGATCGGCAACGGTCTGGTCGCCGTCGAGCGGATTGACGCGTACGAAGCCGGGGATCCTCCGATCCTCCGCCAGCCAGTCGGCGACGGCGGCGCGCGCCTGCGCCTTGCGTTCCGGTGCGACCGAATCCTCCAGGTCGAGGATCAGCGCGTCGGCGCCGCTGGCGGCGGCCTTGGCGAAGCGATCGGGGCGGTCCCCCGGCACGAAGAGCAGCGAGCGCAGCGTCATGCGTCGGATCGTTTGAGCAGGGCCATGCGCAGGCATTGGCAGACGATTTCGTCGCGCTGGTTGCGCAGGCGGTGGGTGAAGGTGACGATGCCCGCGCCGGGGCGGGATCGGCTGGGCTTGAGGTCGGTCACTTCGGTTTCGCAACGCATCGTGTCGCCGATGAAGACCGGATGGGGCATGACGAGCTTGTCATAACCGAGATTGGCGACCAGCGTGCCGAGCGTCGTATCCCCCACCGACAGGCCGACCATCAGCGCGAAGGTGAAGGTGCCGTTGACGAGGATCTGGCCGAACTCGCTGGCCTTGGCCGCTTCCGCGTCGAGATGCAGCGGCTGGGGATTGTGGGTCATCGTCGTGAAGAGGAGATTGTCCGTTTCCGTCACGGTGCGACGGATGTCGTGGACGATCATGTCGCCGATGGTCCATTGATCGAAATAGCGTCCCGCCACCCGTAACTTCCCTTCCCGAACTTCGCGCATATGCGCACTATATATTTTTTCAAAAGTCTTGCGATTACAGTTTATTATAGCGACCCGTATTTCTGTAGGACAGCGTAAAGGCAGGTTTTTCAGTCCTCCACCGTGGCGATCCGGGCGAGCAACGCCCCTTCGCTGACCTGTCGGCCTTCGGCCGCGTCGAGTTCCGCGACGACGCCGTCGAACGGGGCGACGAGGCTATGCTCCATCTTCATCGCTTCCAATGTCAGCAGCTTCTGCCCCTTGGCCACGACGTCGCCCGCCGCCACCGCGACCGCGATGATGCGGCCAGGCATGGGGGAGAGGATCGCGCCGTCGGAGGCGGCGCTAGTTATTGAAGTGGCGGGAGCAGCACTATTGAAAAACCAGCTTTGCCCCCCTTCTGTGACAACAATCGTTCCGTCCGGTTCGAAATCCGACGACAGCCCGGTGACAACATTATCACTCGCAACATCTACGGTAACGTGCGTGCCGTTGATTTCGTACAGGTCAACCGTCTGTCGCGCCGGGGCATTGAGCCTGAAACCGAACAGATCCTCTTTCATCGCGCGGTCGTTACAATCCTGATAGGTGAGCCAGTCGCGCCTGAAGCGCCGACCTGCGGTCAGGATCGCTAGCGAAGACGGCCAATCAATCTGCGTCAGCGCATCGCCTTCGCGTTCAATCAAGCCGGTATCCAAAACACCATCCTGAAAATTTGACAACGAAAGGCAGGCGTGAAGGAAGGCTTTATTCGTCTTCAATGGGCCGATATAACTCTGGTTCATCCATTGCAGCAGGCCAGTGCGCGCCTCCTCCCTGTCCGATCCATGACAAATGACTTTGGCGATCATGGGATCGTAGAATGAACTGACGATGTCGCCTTCATCGACGCCAGTCTCTACCCGTGCTCCAAGGTTGAAGACATAGCGTTCGATCCGTCCCGGACTTGGCAGGAAGCCCTTTGCCGGGTCTTCCGCATAGAGCCGCGCTTCCATGGCCCAGCCGTTGATCGACAGGTCTTCCTGCGCCTTGGGCAGCGGTTCGCCCGATGCGACGCGGAGCTGCCATTCGACCAGATCGACACCCGTGATCTCCTCGGTCACCGGATGTTCGACCTGAAGCCTTGTGTTCATTTCCATGAACCAGATGCGGTCGGCGCGCAGGCCTTCCGATCCGTCGGCGATGAACTCGATCGTGCCGGCGCCGACATAGTCGACCGCTTTGGCCGCCCGCACCGCGGCGTCGCAGATGGCGGCGCGGGTGACGGCGGTCATGCCCGGCGCGGGGGCTTCCTCGATCACCTTCTGGTGGCGACGCTGGAGCGAGCAGTCGCGTTCGAACAGATGGACGACATTGCCATGGGTGTCGCCGAAGATCTGCACCTCGATATGGCGCGGGTTGGTGATCCATTTTTCGAGGAGGACATGGTCGTTGCCGAAGCTGGACGCGGCCTCGCGCCGGCAGGAGGCAAGCGCGTCGGCGAAGGCGTCGGCGCTGTCGACCTTGCGCATCCCCTTGCCGCCGCCGCCCGCGACCGCCTTGATGAGGACGGGGTAGCCGATGGCGTCGGCTTCGGCGGCAAGGCGTTCGAGGCTCTGGTCTTCGCCCAGATAGCCGGGCGTGGTCGGGACGCCGGCGGCCTGCATCAGTTTCTTGGCGGCGTCCTTCAGGCCCATGGCGGTAATGCTGGACGGGTCGGGGCCGACCCAGATGAGGCCGGCGTCGATCACCGACTGGGCGAAGGCGGCGTTTTCGGACAGGAAGCCGTAGCCCGGATGGATCGCCTGCGCGCCGGTGGCTTTGGCGGCGGCGATGATCTTTTCGCCGACAAGGTAGGATTCACGCGCCGGAGACGGGCCGATATGGACGGCTTCGTCGGCGTCGCGGACATGGAGGGCGTTGGCGTCCGCGTCCGAATAGACCGCGACGGTGCGGATGCCCATCGCCCGCGCGGTGCGGATGATGCGGCAGGCGATTTCGCCGCGATTGGCGATGAGGAGGGATTCAAGCACAGGGATCTCCCAGTCCGTCTTGCTGAACTTGTTTCAGCATCCATTTAGCGGCAGGCTCAGTACTGCGATGGAAAAGCAACCGTGCGTCTATATTCTGAGTAGTGCGCCCTATGGCACGCTCTATGTGGGCGTGACGTCCGATCTGATCGGTCGCCTTTATCAGCACCGCAGCGGTAGCGTGCCAGGTTTCACGACCCGCTACGCCGTTCATCATCTGGTGCGCTTCGAAATGTTCGGTGATATGGAAGGCGCCATCCTGCGGGAAAAGCAGCTCAAGCGCTGGCATCGCCAATGGAAGATCAACCTGATCGAAAGCGACAATCCGCACTGGGCGGACCTTGCGCCGTCGATCGGGCTTCCGCCTTTGCGGCCCGATGGATGCTGAAACAAGTTCAGCATGACGATTGTCATATCCCACCCCCATCACATCCTGAAAATGCCGAACTGCGCGCGGTCGGGGACCGGGGCGTTCAGCGTGGCGGCGAAGGCGAGGCCCAGCACATCGCGGGTCTGAGCGGGGTCGATGACGCCGTCGTCCCACAGGCGCGCGGTGGCATAATAGGGATTGCCTTCGTCTTCGAAGCGCTGGCGGATCGGGGCTTTGAACGCTTCGGTTTCTTCAGCGCTCCATCGGCTCGCATCGCGATGCACCGTCGCCAGCACGGACGCCGCCTGCTCCCCGCCCATCACGCTGATGCGGGCATTGGGCCAGGTGAAGAGGAAGCGCGGGCCATAGGCTCTGCCGCACATGCCGTAATTGCCCGCGCCGAAGCTGCCGCCGATCAGCACCGTGATCTTGGGCACCTGCGCGGTGGCGACGGCGGTGACGAGCTTGGCGCCGTTCTTCGCGATCCCCTCCGCCTCATATTTGCCGCCGACCATGAAGCCGGAGATATTCTGGAGGAAGAGCAAGGGGATGCGCCGCTGGCAGGCGAGTTCGATGAAATGCGCGCCTTTCAGGGCGCTTTCGCTGAACAGGACGCCGTTGTTCGCCAGAATCGCGACCGGCATCCCCCAGATATGGGCGAAGCCGCAGACGAGCGTGGTGCCGTAGAGCGCCTTGAACTCGTGGAACTCGCTGCCGTCGACGAGGCGCGCGATGATTTCGCGCACGTCATAGGGCGCGCGGACGTCGTCGGGGATGATGCCGTAGAGGTCGGCGGCGTCATATTTCGGCGGGCGGGGATCGCGCAGGTTGAGGTCGGACTGGCGATCGGGCTGGAGCGTCGAGACGATGTCGCGGACGATGGTCAGCGCATGATCGTCGCTTTGCGCGACATGATCGACCACGCCCGACTTGCGGCCGTGCAGGTCGCCGCCGCCTAGATCTTCGGCGGTGATGACTTCGCCCGTTGCGGCCTGCACCAGCGGCGGGCCGGCGAGGAAGATGGTGCCCTGGTTGCGGACGATCACGGTTTCGTCGGACATGGCGGGGACATAGGCGCCGCCTGCGGTACAACTGCCCATGACGCAGGCGATCTGGGGGATGCCCCGCGCGGACAGGTTCGCCTGATTGTAAAAGATGCGGCCGAAATGATCGCGGTCCGGAAAGACCTCCGCCTGGTTGGGCAGGTTCGCGCCGCCGCTGTCGACCAGATAGATGCAGGGGAGGTTGTTTTCGAGCGCGATTTCCTGCGCGCGCAGATGCTTCTTGACGGTGAGGGGGTAATAGGTGCCGCCCTTCACCGTGGCGTCGTTGCAGCCGATCATCACCTGGCGGCCGGAGACGCGGCCGATGCCGGCGATAAGGCCCGCGCCGGGGACTTCGTCGTCATAGAGGCCGTTGGCGGCGAGCTGGCCGATTTCGAGGAAGGGCGAGCCGGGATCGAGCAGCCGTTCGACGCGGTCGCGGGGGAGCAGCTTGCCGCGCGCGACATGCTTGTCGCGGGCGGTGGCGGCGCCGCCCTGGGCGGCGCTGGCGACTTTGGCGCGCAGTTCTTCGGCGAGCGCCCGGTTGTGCGCGGCGTTGGCGCGGAAGCTCTCGCTGTCGAACGCGAGCTTGGTGTCTAAAATCGGTGCGCTCATTTCAGCCTTCTGCCTTGCGTTTGGGGCCTGCCCCTCCACCACCCGGCTAGGCCGGGCGATCCCCCTCCCCGAGCAAGCTCGGGGAGGATTATGCGCCGATCAACTCGCGGCCGATTAGCATCCGGCGGATTTCATTGGTGCCCGCGCCGATGTCCAGCAGCTTGGCGTCGCGCATATAGCGTTCGACCGGCCAGTCCCTGGTATAGCCCGCGCCGCCCAGCGCCTGCACGGCTTCGAGGGCGACCTTCATCGCATTTTCCGACGCCAGCAGGATCGCCCCGGCGGCGTCGAAGCGGGTCGTCTTGCCGGAATCGCAGGCGCGGGCGACGGCGTAGACATAGGCGCGGGCGCTGTTGAGCGCGACATACATGTCGGCGACCTTGGCCTGCATCAACTGGAAGGCGCCGATCGGCTTGCCGAACTGCTTGCGCTCGCGGATATAGGGCAGGACGGTGTCGAGGCAGGCCTGCATGATGCCGAGCTGGATGCCCGCCAGCACGGTGCGTTCATAGTCGAGGCCCGACATCAGGATGCCGACGCCGCCGTTGAGCGGCCCCATGATATTCTCCTCCGGCACGGCGCAATCGTCGAACACTAGTTCGGCAGTGGGGGAGCCGCGCATCCCCATCTTGTCGATCTTCTGGCCGATGGAGAAGCCCTGCATATCCTTTTCGATCAGGAAGGTGGTGATGCCTTTCGACCCCTCGCCGGTCTTGGCGTAGACGACCAGCGTGTCGGCGTAGGTGGCGTTGGTGATCCAGAACTTGGTGCCGTTGAGGATGTAGCGGTCGCCCTTCTTTTCGGCCTTCAGCTTCATCGAGACGACGTCGGAACCGGCGCCGGCCTCCGACATGGCGAGCGAACCGACATGCTCGCCGGAGATGAGCTTGGGCAGATATTTCGCCTTCTGTTCGGCATTGCCCCAGCGGCGGATCTGGTTGACGCAGAGATTGGAGTGGGCGCCATAGCTGAGACCTATGGAGGCGGAGGCCCGGGCGACCTCCTCCTGCGCGACGACATGTTCCAGATAGCCCAGGCCCAGGCCGCCATCTTCTTCCGACACGGTGATGCCGTGCAGGCCGAGTTCGCCCATAGCCGGCCATAATTCGCGCGGAAACCAGTCCTTCGCGTCGATTTCGGCGGCGAGCGGGGCGATGCGGTCGGCCGAGAAGCGGGCCGCGCTGTCGCGGATCATGTCGGCATTGTCGCCCAGCGCAAAATCGAAATCGGTCATCGGCGTCTCTCTCCTGTTGGTCCGATCATAGCGCGGGCCGGTGCGGCTGGAAAATTGACAGTTGCATATCAGTGTATAGATGGAAGCTATGATCGAACGCTATCTTCTCCGCTATTTCCTGGCGGTGGTGGACCAGGGCAATTTCTCCCGCGCGGCGGTCCATTGCAACGTGTCGCAGCCCACGCTGTCGGCCGGGATCGCCAAGCTGGAGAACGCGCTGCAACGGCAACTGTTCAGCCGGACGAACCAGCGGGTGCAATTGACCGAGTCCGGCACCCGCTTCCTGACCCATGCCCGGCGGATCGAGCGGGAGTTCAATGCCGCGCTGGGGGCGATGGCGGACACCGCGCAGGAACGGCCGGTGCGGATCGGGGTGCTGAGCAGCATTGCGGGCGCGACCGTGGCGCGGGCGGCGCGGGCCTATCGGGCGGGCGGCGGCGGGCCGGTGGAGATCGCCTTTGCCAGCGAGCGCGAATTGTCGGCAATGCTGGCGCGCGATCGACTGGACGCGGCGCTCACCATCCTGCGACCGGGCGCGCAGGCGCTGGCGCAGCTTGTGGTGGGAGAGGAAGGCTATGCGATGGTGATGGCGACCGATCATCCGCTGGCCGGCCGGGCGCAGGTCGATGCCGAAGATCTGCGCGACGAGACGATGATCGTGCGGCGGCATTGCGAATTGCTGTCGCAGACCAGCCGGCATTTTCTGGAGCGCGGGGTGCGGCCGCATTTTTCGCTGCGCACGACCAATGACGAGCGGGCGTTGCAGATGGTGGGCGCGGGCATGGGGGTGACGGTGATGCCCGACTGCTATCGCAGCGCCGATGTGGCGCATGTGCCGCTGGCCGGGTTCGACCATCGGCGGACATTGGGCTTCGTCCTGGCGGACGAGAGCGTGGCGGACCATGGGCTGCTGCGCGCGCTGGCGGCGGCGTTCGGGGAACGGACGTGAGCTTCTATGCCGATCGGCAATTTGATGGCGCGAGGTCGGGCAGGAACTGGAAGGATGGTGCGCGCCCGCCTATGAGGGGCGGAATTTTCCTGTCCGGGGCATAGCGCATCATGTCTTTCCGTCCTTTCCTCCAGAGCGCCGCCGCATGAGCGCCCTGCCCTATCTGGCCGGTGTCGAACTGGGCGGGACCAAGATATTCGTGCTGAGGGCCCGCGGGCGGGAGATTGTCGAGCGGGTGTCGATCCCGACCACCGCCCCCGCCGAAACGCTGGGTGCGGCGGGCGCGCTGCTGCGGCGCTGGCATGAGGCGGAACCGTTTGCAGCGCTCGGCATCGGGTCGTTCGGGCCGCTGCGGCTGGATCGGGCGGCGGCGGATTTCGGCCATATGCTGCCGACCCCCAAGCCGGGCTGGACCGGGGCGGATATCTATGGCGCGCTGGCCGGTGTGCTGCCCTGCCCCGCCGCGATCGACACCGACGTCAATGGCGCGGCGCTGGCGGAGCTGCGCTGGGGTGCGGGGGCCGAAGGCGGGACGCCGTCCGATTGCCTCTGCTACATCACCATCGGCACCGGCCTGGGCGCCGGTTTTGCGATGCAAGGCCGGCCGTTGCATGGTGCCATGCATCCGGAACTGGGGCATATATTCACCCGCCGGGCGCCGGGCGACGGCTTTGCAGGCGCCTGCCCGTTCCATGGCGACTGTATCGAGGGGCTGGTGGCGGGACCGGCGCTGGCCAGGCGGTTCGGCGTGCCGGGCGACCGGATACCCGCCGACGATCCGCGCTGGGACGACGTCGCCCATGATATCGCGCAAATGGTCGGCACGATATTGCTGACGACGGCGGCGCGGCAGGTGCTGATCGGCGGGGGCGTGGGCATGGGGCGGACCGACCTGCTCGACCGCGTGCGGACCAGGCTGGTGGCGCAACTGGCGGGCTATCTGTCCTTCGTCACCAAAGACACGGTGGGCGCGATCGTCCGTCCGCCTGTGCTGGGCGATCAGGCCGGGCCGCTGGGCGCGGTGGCGCTGGCGATGGATGCGCTGGAGGGCGCCGGCCGGGTCTGATGCGACAAGGAGTGCGACAATTATAGCGTGTTTTCCAGTCAGTGACGCCTTATAACATATTGAAAATAATATATATTTTTTGAGCGTATCGAAAGTGTTGATCGACAAAATCCATATTACCGTTATTTATCAATTACTTATATGCATTTTCACGCATCTTTCGGCTTGGCGTCATGCCGTGATATCGCCTGGAGGATAACGGCGCGGAAGGCCTGAGCCGTCGGCGGCAAATCATCCTTGTGGATCATCCACAGGCGCGTCCTGACCTGCGGGAAGAGCGGGCGCAGGATCAGTTTTTCGACATGCAGGCGAGACAGCGACCTGGCGAGAATAGTCGCGCCGAAGCCTGCGGAGACCAACCCCAGCAAGGTCGCGAAGCTACCGACTTCCAGCGTGACATCGGGCTTGAACCCCGCCTGATCGCACAGGGCGAAGAAATGGTCGTTGAAGTCGGCGCTGCTGGTGGTGGCGTAGAGGACGACGGGGACGCCGGCGAGATCGGCGATGCCGGGATCGGCGGTCCGCCGGGCCAGTTCATGGTCCTGCCGTACGGCCAGCAGCATCTCTTCGTCCAGCAGGCAGATGGCCTGGAGGCCCGGCGGGAGCGAAGGCGGTTCGACGCCGCGAATGATACCGATGTCGAGATCGCCGCGCTCGATCCGCGCGACCTGATCGTCGCGGCCGAGTTCGTGGAGTTTGAGGTCGACCTGTGGAAAGTTTTGACGGAAATCATACAGGGCGTCGGCGATCTGCGGCACGAACGGCGCTGAGGCGGTGAAGCCCATGGCGAGCCGGCCCAGATGGCCATTTTGTGCCTGACGCGCGACCTGCGCCGCATGATCCGCCTGGGCCAGCGTCTTGCGCGCTTCGGGCAGGAACAGGCGGCCCGCTTCGGTCAGGGCGACGCGGCGGCTGGTGCGATCGAACAGGCGGACGCCCAGTTCCTGCTCCAGCGCCCGGATCTGCTGGCTGAGCGGCGGTTGCGACATGCCCAGGCGCTGCGCGGCGCGGCCGAAATGCATTTCTTCGGCCACGCAGAGAAAATAGCGCAAATGTCTCAGGTCCATCGGATTAGGTCGCCATCGATATCAATCATGCTTTATTATATATTGGACACGAAATAGACAACTGCGCATAGGCGCGGATCAAGGGTGGCGTTTCGAAACTAGAATCCAGCGCCTCCGCAGAGCATGACGGGAACGATATGGCGGTTTGATCGCCGCCCCCCGTTGTGCCTCTCGCGACCCTTTCCATGGGGGGAGGCAGGCATCAAGCATCCGGCGGCGGGCGCCGGCGCGATGAAGGCGGGAGTCGTGGATTGATCGGTATCGTCAAGGTTGCGCTGCATCGGCCGCTGACCTTCATCGTCATGGCGATATTGATCGCGATCGTCGGCCTGATGGCGGCGATCCGCACCCCCGTCGACATTTTTCCCAATATCCGCATCCCGGTGATCGCGGTGGCGTGGCAATATTCCGGCCTGCCGCCCGAAGATATGGGCAACCGGATCATCAGTCCCTATGAGCGGGTGCTGACCACGACGGTCAACGATATCGAGCATATCGAAAGCCAGTCGATGCAGGGCATCGGCATCGTGAAAATCTATTTCCAGCCGGGCGCAGACATCCGCACCGCCACCGCGCAGGTGACATCGGTGTCGCAGACCGTGCTGCGCCAGATGCCGCCCGGCATCACGCCGCCGCTGATCCTGAACTATAGCGCGTCGACCGTGCCGATCCTGCAACTGGCGCTGTCGGGCAAGGGACTGTCCGAGCAGCAATTGTTCGACCTGGGCCAGAACCAGATCCGTCCGCCGCTCATCACTATTCCGGGCCTCGCCATGCCCTATCCTTCGGGCGGGAAGCAGCGGCAGATCCAGATCGACCTCAATCCGGTCGCGCTCCAGTCCAAGGGGCTGACGGCGCAGGATGTCGGCACGGCGATCGCGGCGCAGAACCAGATCAACCCGGCCGGTTTCGTCAAGATCGGCGCGACCCAATATAGCGTGCGGCTGAACAATGCGCCCGGCACGATCGAGGCGCTGAACGACCTGCCCGTCAAGGTGGTGAACGGCGCGACCATCTATATGCGCGACATCGCCTATGTCCGCGACGGCAACGGGCCGCAGACCAATGTGGTGCATGTCGAGGGGCGGCGGTCGGTGCTGCTGACGGCGCTGAAGAACGGCGCGACATCGACGCTGGCGATCGTGGACGGAGTGAAGGAAGCCCTGCCCAAGATCAGTGAAACATTACCCGAGAGCCTGAAGATATTGATGATCGGCGACCAGTCGATCTTCGTCAAGGCGGCGGTCGAGGGCGTGATCCATGAAGGCGTGCTGGCCGCGGCGCTGACGTCGCTGATGATCCTGCTGTTCCTGGGATCGTGGCGGTCGACCGTCATCATCGCCTTGTCGATCCCGTTGGCGATCCTGTCGGCCGTGGCGGCGCTGGCCATGTTCGGCCAGACGCTGAACGTCATGACGCTGGGCGGGCTGGCGCTGGCGGTCGGCATATTGGTCGACGACGCCACGGTGACGATCGAAAATATCAACTGGCATCTGGAACAGGGCAAGGGCGTCGTGGAGTCCATATTGGACGGCGCGGCGCAGATCGTGACGCCGGCCTTCGTGTCCTTGCTGTGCATCTGCATCGTGTTCGTGCCGATGTTCTTCCTGCCCGGCGTCGCGGGATTCCTGTTCGTGCCGATGGCGCTGGCGGTGGTGTTCGCGATGATCGCATCCTTCATCCTGTCGCGGACATTGGTACCGACGATGGCGATGTATCTGCTGAAGCCCCATGTCGAGCATGGCGACGCGCACATGGCCGGCAGCGCCGGATCGCGGAACATCTTCGTGCGGTTCCAGCGCGGATTCGAGAAGAAGTTCGAGACGATCCGCCATGGCTATGTCGGGTTGCTGCGCCGGGCGCTCGATGCGCGCAAGCCCTTCCTGCTGGGGTTCATGGGGCTGGTCGTCCTGTCCTTCGGGCTTCTCCCGATGCTGGGCAGCAATTTCTTCCCGGCGGTGGATTCGGGCCAGATCGCCATGCATGTCCGCGTGCCGGTGGGCAGCCGGATCGAGGATACGGCCGCGCGGTTCGAGCGGATCAGCCATATGGTGGAGCAACTGGTTCCGGCCGCCGAACTGGAGGCCATCACCGACAATATCGGCCTGCCCGTCAGCTCGATCAATACCGTCTACAATAATAGCGGTACGATCGGCCCGCAGGATGGCGACATGCTGATCGCGCTGAAGAAGGGGCATCGCCCGACCGACGAGATCGTCGCGACGCTGCGCGAGGAATTGCCGCGCCGCTTCCCCGGCACGAGCTTCGCCTTTCTGCCCGCCGACATCACCAGCCAGATCCTGAATTTCGGCGCGCCCGCCCCGATCGACATCCAGATCGCGGGCAAGAACGCCGCGGCCAACCGCGCCTATGCGCAGAAGCTGCTGGCGAAGGTCGCGACCATCCCCGGCCTGGCCGATGCGCGCATCCAGCAGCCGGGGCGATCACCGCAGCTCGACGTCGATGTCGACCGGTCGCGCGCGGGCCAATATGGGCTGACCGAGCGGGACGTGACGACCAGCCTGGCCAGTTCGCTGGCAGGCACGGCGCAGACCGCGCCGGTCTTCTTCGTCGATCCCAAGAGCGGCGTATCCTATCCCGTCGTGGCGCAGGCGCCCGAATATCTGATGGGGTCGATCAGCGACCTGTCCAATGTGCCGGTATCGGCCGCCGCGGGGAGCAATGGCGCGGTGCAGCCGCTGGGCGGCCTGGCCACGATCGCGCGGTCGAGCACGGTGCCGGTGGTGTCGCATTATAATATCGCGCCGGTGCTGGACATTTATGCGACGGTGCAGGGCCGCGACCTGGGCGCAGTGGCGGGCGATATCAACGCCGCGATCAAGGCGCTGGAGGGCGAAGTGCCCAAGGGCGCGACCGTTACCATGCGCGGTCAATATGCGACGATGAACACCGCCTTTTCCGGGCTGGGCTTTGGCCTGGCGGGCGCGATCGTGCTGATCTACCTGCTGATCGTCGTCAATTTCCAGAGCTGGGTCGATCCCTTCGTCATCATCACCGCCCTGCCCGCCGCATTGGCCGGGATCGTGTGGATGCTGTTCGTGACCGGCACCACCCTGTCGGTCCCGGCGCTGACCGGCGCGATCATGTGCATGGGTGTCGCCACCGCCAACTCGATCCTGGTCGTGAGTTTCGCGCGGGAGAAGCTGGCCGAGCTGGGCGACGCGACCAAGGCGGCGATGGAGGCGGGGCTTGTGCGGTTCCGCCCGGTGCTGATGACCGCGCTGGCCATGATCATCGGCATGGGTCCGATGGCGCTGGGCCTGGGCGAAGGCGGCGAGCAGAATGCGCCGCTGGGCCGCGCCGTGATCGGCGGGCTGGTCTGCGCCACCATCGCCACCCTCTTCTTCGTACCCGTCATCTTCGCCTTCGTCCACCGCCGCCAAAAAGCCACCGATCCCCAGATGGAATATCAGCCCAGCCATGCATGACAGTCAGCCTTCGCAAGATATGACCGCGAGCGGTCCCGACAGCCGGATGCTGAAGCGCGTGGGCATCGGCGCGGGTGTGATCGCCCTGGCGGTCGTGGCGGTCGGCGCAGCGACGCGGATCAACGCGACCAACGATCTGCGCGACACAGCACAAAAGGCGTCCATCCCGGCGGTCGCGATCGTGTCGCCACAGAGCGACGCCAAGGGCGGGGCGCTGGTGCTGCCGGGCAATGTCCAGGCCTATAACAGCGCGGCCATCTATGCGCGGACCAACGGTTATGTCAGCCGCTGGCTGGCCGATATCGGCGACAATGTGCGGGCGGGCCAGTCGCTCGCGGTGCTCGATGCGCCGGAGATCGACCAGCAACTCGCGCAGGCGCAGGCCGATTACCAGACCGCGCTGGCGAACCAGCGGCTGGCGGGGACGACGGCCAAGCGGTGGAGCGCGATGCTGGCCAAGGACGCGGTGTCGCAGCAGGAATCGGACGAGAAGGCTGGCGACCTGGCGGCCAAGTCGGCGCTGTCCAACGCGGCGCTGGCCAATGTGAAGCGGCTGCGCGCGCTGCAGGGCTTCACCCGCCTCGCCGCGCCCTTCGACGGGGTGGTGACGAGCCGGTCGGCGCAGATCGGCGCGCTGGTGGTGGCGGGCAATGCCGCGTCGCAGCCCTTGTTCACCGTGTCCGACATCCACCGGATGCGAATCTATGTGCGCGTGCCGCAGGGCTATTCGTCGCAGGTGAAGGTCGGGATGCCGGCCACGCTGACCCTGCCCGAATTTCCCGGCCGCAGCTTCACCGCAGCGCTGACGCGCAGCGCTGGCGCAGTCGATGCTCAGTCGGGCGCGGTGCTGGTCGAATTGCAGGCCGCCAATCCCGACCGCGCGTTGAAGCCGGGCGCGTTCGCCCAGGTCCGCTTCGATGTCGGGCAGGGCGGCGGCAATGGATTGAGTTTGCCAGGTAGTGCGATCCTCTATGGCAATGACGGTCCGACCATCGCCGTGGTCGGCCGCGACAGCCGCGTGACCGTGCGGCCGATCAGCATCGCCCGCGACGAAGGCGCGACGGTGCTGGTGGCGAGCGGGATCAAGCCCGGCGAGCGGGTGATCGATTCTCCGCCGGATTCGATCCAGTCGGGCGACACGGTGAGCGTGCAGAGCGGCGGCAAGGGTGCGGCTCATGCCGGCTAGGGCCGCGGCGCGCGCGGGGGTGCGTCTGGGGCTGGCGCTGCTGGGCGGCTGTTCCATGGCGCCCGCCTATCAGCCGCCGCAGATCGCCGCGCCGCAAACCTATAAGGAGATGGCCGGCTGGACCGTCGCCACGCCGATGGATGCGGTCCCGCGCGGGCCGTGGTGGGAAGCGTTCGGCGACCCGGTGCTGAACGAGCTGGAGACGCGCGCGCAAGCGGCAAGCCCGACGCTGGCGGCAGCGCTGGCCCGCTACGACCAGGCGCGCGCGGTGGCGCGGGTCGAGGCGTCGGACCTGCTGCCGACCGTGGGCGTGGGCGGCGATGCTGCGCGCCAGCGCGTGTCGGGCAACCGATTCCAGGGCAATGGCGATGCGCGGACTTACAATGATTTTTCGATCGGCGCAGCGCTCGACTATGAGCTGGACATGTGGGGTCGCATCCGCAACAGCGTGACGGCGGCGCGGGCGGACGCGCAGGCGAGCGAGGCCGACCTGACGGCGGCGCGGCTGAGCCTGCAGGCGGCGGTAGCCGACGCCTATGCGCGGCTGCGCGGGCTGGATGCGCAGGCGGACCTGCTGCACCGGTCGGTGGATGCATTCGAGCGCGCCTATCAACTGACCAGGACGCGGCATGACGGCGGCATCGCATCGGGCATCGACGTCAATCGTGCGCGCACGACATTGAGCAACGCCAGGGCGCGGATTTCGGCGGTGGCGAATGATCGCGCCGCGACCGAGCATGAACTGGCGGCGCTGACCGGGGCGGTCGCTTCCGACTTTTCGATTCCCGCGCGTGTGCAGACGCTGAGCGCACCTGCCATTCCGACCGGTGCGCCGTCCACCCTGTTGCAGCGACGGCCCGATGTGGCGGCGGCGGAGCGGCGCATGTTCGCCAACAACGCCCGGATCGGCGTGGCGCGCGCGGCCTTTTTTCCTTCGCTTACGCTGGGGCTGAGCGGCGGTTGGCAGACCACGCACGGCCAGTTGCTGACCACGCCCAACAGCGTGTGGGGCCTGGGGCCGCTGGCCGCGGCGCTGACCCTGTTCGACGGTGGCAAGCGGCGGGCGCAGGTCAGATTGTCGCGCGCGGAATATGAGGAGCAGGCCGCGCTCTATCGCGACACGGTGCTGGGCGCGTTCCGGCAGGTGGAGGACGGCATTGCGGCGCTGCACCACCTGTCGGTGCAACTGGTCGACCAGCGCGATGCGGCGCAGGCGGCGCAGCGCACGAGCGACCTGGCCTTCACCCGCTATCGCGACGGCGCGTCCGACTATCTGGAGGTCGTCACCGCCCAGACCGATGCGCTGGATTCGCAGAGCGCGCTGCTGACCGCGGAGATCGAACGGATGCGGGCGAGCATCGCACTGGTCAAGGCGCTGGGCGGATCGCCGGCCGCCGCCTGAACGGATGAAATACGGGCGTCGGACCAATTGCAGTAGAGGTCCAGTCGTTGCAAGACTAGCAGGGGATCGCGACCGTCCCAGCGACCATCTCGACCAGTGTTCGTCCACGACGAGATGCCTTGCACGCTGTGCCGCCAGCCATGCTTTTGACAAAAGCGCCGGGGGACGGCAAAAGGGCAACCGGGCCAGCCAATCCTACGCCCCGGCCCGCCCTTTTCTGGATAGGATATTCCCATGGCCGACATCGAACAGCCCGACTATCCGAGCCTGACCGTCCAGTTGTTGAGCGCCTATGTCGCCAACAACACAGTCGCCAGCGATGACCTGGCGGGGCTGATCCAGTCGACGCGCGCGGCGTTGATCGCGGAGACTGCGCCTGCGCCGGTCGAGACGGTCGAACATGTCCCGGCGGTGAGCGTGCGCAAGAGCATTGCGTCGCGCGAGCATATTCTGAGCCTGATCGACGGGCGGCCGTACAAGACGCTCAAGCGGCATCTGGCCACCCATGGCCTGACCCCGGCCGATTATCGCGAACGTTACGGCCTGCCCGCATCCTATCCGATGGTGGCGCAGGCCTATTCCGACCAGCGCCGCGCAGTAGCGCAGAAGCTGGGCCTGGGCCAGCGCGGCACGCAGGCGCGCGCGGCAGCGGCCGCTGCGGAGGCTGCATCGGCCGCGCCCGCGCCAAAGCCGGCAAGCGCAGCGAAGGCAGCGGCGCCCAAGCCCAAGGCCAGCCGCAAGAAGCCCGCCGTTGCGGCCACGCCCGCCCCTGCCGCTGCTACGCCCAAGGCAAAGGCAAAGGCTGCACCCAAGAGCGACCGCGTCCCGGCCGAAGCGGACGTCGAGACCGCGGCGACGCCGAAACCGGCCGCCAAGAAGCCCGGTCGCAAACCCAAGGCGGCGGCCGCGCCGACGATTTCTACGGTCGAAACGCCCATAGCGGCGGCGGAGCCGGTCAAAGCGAAGAGCCCGGCCAAGGCACCGCGCAGGAAGCTGGGCATCAAGGCGGCCAAGAGCGAGGCGGCCGACGCCACGTCCTGACAGACGAGCGCGCCGTCCGGATGGGCGGCGCGCCGCGCGGGCGATCATTCCGGATCGGTCGCCGCCTTTTTATAGCGTTCCTGCGAGGCGAGGCGAATGCTGGCATTGGGCGCGCCATAGCCCTGATACCTGTCGCGCTCGACAAATTCGAAAAAGAAGCGTTTGCGGAACGCGCGACTGTAGAGTTGCAAATATTCGCCGGTGCCATCCGCATCGTATAATATATTCGCCTGCGCCAAGGCTGCCATGCGCTGGTCGTCCAGGCCGAAGCGGGCGGCGATATCGTCATGATAATTGGGCGGGATCGGCAGGATATCGGCGCCCTTTACGGCCATGCGGCCGGCAGTCGCCAGCAGATCCGGCGTGGACAGGGCGATATGCTGATAGCCGCCCCCCAGATTATGTTCCACGAAGCGCGACGACAAGGTGCCGAGCGCCTCGGAGGCATTGAGCGTTACACGCAGCGCGCCGTCCGGCGACTGGAGCGGCTGGCTCAATACCAGCCCGGACGGGTCGATGACATCGGCCTGGAAACTTTGTTGCAAGCCGAAGAGCGAGCGCCAGTAGAGTTGCCAGGACAGATATTCCTCGATCCGCACGACCGCGGCGAGATGATCGATGGCGAGCGGGGATGCGTCATAGGGCGCGCCGGTGGGCGTGAATTCGCCGGCCCACATGGCATCGGCCTCTCCCTCCCCGATCAGATAGACGAGACTGCCGCCGATGCCGCGCAGCGCCGGGAAGGCGAGGTTGCCCGGCGCGTCGCTATCGTCCACCGCCCGGATGCCCAGATGCGCGGCGCGCGCGGCGACCGCATCGCGATCCGGCACGACGAGGCCGACGGCGCAGATGGACGGGCCGTGGACGCTATGAAAATCATGGCCGAAGCCATGGGGTTCGGCGTTGATGACGAGGTTGACCGACCCGGCCTGCCAGCGGCTGACCGCCTTGGCCGGGTGGACGCCGGTG
The DNA here is from genome assembly GCF_020166615.1 of Sphingobium sp. 3R8. Lineage (NCBI taxonomy): Bacteria > Pseudomonadati > Pseudomonadota > Alphaproteobacteria > Sphingomonadales > Sphingobiaceae > Sphingobium > Sphingobium sp. 3R8. The sequence continues at coordinate 277,249 of NZ_JAIQXR010000003.1, forward strand.
CGGATGAAGCCGAGCGATCCGAACATTGTTTCAAGCGCCGGGACATCCGCATCATCGACGGCGAATTCGACGAATTCGGGGCGGACATGGGACGGCGGCGATGGGGCGACGGTCGGGCGGTCGAGCAGGCGCAAGGCGGAATCCTCGACATGGCGCAGCGCGCGCAGTCCGTCGGCGGCGATCAGGTCGGCCGACCAGCCGCGGAACCGATCGTTGAAGATTTCGAGTGACAAGGGGCCGCTATAGCCGGTCGCCAATATTTCCGCGACATAGGCTTCAACCGGCAAACCGCCTTGCCCCGGAAAGTTGCGGAAGTGGCGGCTCCAGTAGAGCAGGTCCATATCGAGTTTCGGCGCATCGGCCAATTGGACGAAGGCGATCTTGTCGCCCGGAATGGAGCGGATGCTCTCGCTGGGGATGCCGCGCGACAACGAGTGGAAGCTGTCGAGAATGATGCCGATATTGGGATGATCGACCGCTTCCACAATCGCCCAGGCGTCGCGATGGTCGAAGACATGGCGGCCCCAGGCGAGCGCTTCATAGCCGACGATGATGTCGCGGGTGGCGGCGACGGCGCCCAGTTGCTGGAAGTCGGCGATGATGCGGTTGCGTTCGCCCAGCGCGTGCGGCGAGCAGTTGGAGCAGACAAGGATGTGACGGGCGCCCAGTTCGCCCATCAGGTCGAATTTCGCTGCCGCCCGGTCGAAGGCGCGCTGGCGCATGGCGCCGGGCATCCCTTCGAAATCGCGGAAGGGCTGGTAGAGCATGCAGGCGAGGCCGAGATCGTCGAGCATCGCACGGACTTCGCGCGGGCGCAGCGGCGAGGCGATCAGGTCGTTTTCGAAAATCTCGACGCCGTCGAAGCCCGCGGCGGATGCGGCGCGCAGCTTTTCCTCCAGCGTGCCGCTGAGCGAGACGGTGGCGATGCCGCATTGCAGGCTCATGATCGCATATCCTCCCTCTATGTCAGCTTTGCAGCGCGGCGCGGAAACTGCCGCCCATGCGGCCGGGATCGGCGCTGCGGCCGGTGAAATGCCGGAAGGCGCCGACAGCCTGGAAGATCGTCATGCCGCTGCCGTCGAGCGTGGTGCAACCGGCGGCGCGGGCTTCGCGCAGCAACTGGGTTTCGAGCGGGAAATAGACGATGTCGGTGACCCATAGCCGGGCGTCGAGCAGGTCGCGGGGGATCGCCGAGCCGGGATGCACGGCCATGCCCATGGGCGTGGCGTTGACGATGCCGTCGGCCAGCGCGATGGCCGCAGGCAGATCATGGCCGACGACCGCCCGGCCGATGCCATGCACGCCGCAGAGCGCGTCGCAGAGCGCGGTGGCGCGGCCGGTGTCGGAATCAAACAGGGTGAGTTGCGTCACGCCCAGATCCATCAGCGCATGGGCGGTGGCGGCCCCTGCCCCGCCGGCGCCCATCTGGACGACGCGGGTCATGGCGGCGCCCTGTGGCAGGCCGGAGCGGAGATTTTCGGCGAAACCGCTGACGTCGGTGTTGTAGCCGATGCGCCGCCCGTCGCGGAAGACGACGGTGTTGACGGAACCGATCTGCGCCGCCTGGGGCGAAAGTTCGTCTAGATGGGCGATGACCGCCTGCTTATAGGGATGGGTGACGTTGACGCCCGCGAAACCGGCGAGGTGCAGCGCGTCGAGCAGGCGCGGCAGGTCCGATCCGGTCATGCCGTCGGCGGCGAAATCGAACAGGCGATAGATGAGGCGGATGCCCTGCGCATCCGCTTCGCTTTCGTGCAGGCGCGGCGTCAGCGACGCCTGGATGTCGCGGCCGATCAGGCCGGTAAGGTAGCGCGGGACGGAGCGTGACTGGGTCAAGGGATGGCGATCCGAATAAAAGGGTGGTCCCCGTCAGAGTATGACGGGGACCGGGGGGAGATCAGAATTTGAACTTCGCGCCGACATAGAAGGACCGGCCGACCATGTCGTAAGTGCCGGCATCCGTGCCGTTCTGCGAACTGGCGACGAAGGGAATGCCCTTGTCGAACAGATTGGTGACGCCGCCGCGCAGTTGCAGATTGTCGTTGATGTCGACGGTCGAGAAGATATCGAACAGATTATAGGGCTTGACCCCCACCTGTTCGGCCGCGGGCGAGGTGATTGCGCTGATGTCGCGCAGCTTGCCCTGATAGCGCCAGCGCAGGCCGATGCCGAACACGTCGGAGCTGTAGCCAACGGTGGTCAGCGCCTTCCATTTGGGCAGCGGACGGCCTGGCGTGCTGGTGCCGACGAAATCCTGCGCCGCCGAGCCGGGCAGGGTCTGGACCTTATAATGGTTCAGCCAGCCGATGGCGGACGAGGCGTAGATCTTCCCCGATCCATCGCCGATGCCGGCGTCCGACAGGCGCAGCGACCAGTTGACCTGCACATCGACGCCATCGGTGTCGAGCGCGCCGAGGTTGAGATAAGGCTGGGCGATGGCGACGAGCTGACCGGTCGGGTCGCGCTGGACCAGCTGGCAGAATTCGTTGCTGTTCGAATAGCTGCTGTTCGATCCATCGAGATTATAGCATTTGGCGAGGACCGTCAGACCATTGATGGTCGAGATGACGTTGCGGATCTTGATATTATAATAGTCGACCGAGAAGGAGAAGCCCGACAGCCAGGGCGACGAGAATTTGGGATTGTAGACGAAGCCGACGTTGAAGGTGTTCGCCTTTTCCGGGGTCAGGGCGCTGTTGCCCTGGATATTGCCGCCGGTGGCGGTGGTGGCGAACTGATAGGCGTCGATGGCGGCGGCGGGAATGCCCTGCGCCAGGCAGAGGCCGCGGACCTGCGCGCCATTGGCGCCGGTGCGGGCCGCCGAACGGACGTCGCAGGGATCGCCGATGGCGAGCGGCGGCGTTCCGATGGCGAGCTGCGAGCCGGTGACGGGCGAGAAGAGTTCGCCGATATTGGGCGCACGCACCGCGCGCTGGTAGCTGCCGCGGATCAGCAGCGACTGGACCGGTTGCCAACGGGCGTCGAATTCATAGCTTTTCACGCTGCCGCTGGGCTTATAGTCCGAATAGCGGAAGGCCGCGCCGACGCCCAGTTCGTGGAAGAAGGGCGTGTCGGACAGCAGCGGGACGTCGATCTGCGCTGCGAATTCCTTGACGCTGATCTCGCCCCGCGCCGGGTTGGAGCCGACGACACCCTCGACATTGTTGGAGACGAGGTCAGAGCTGGGGTCATATTTATACGTGTTCTCGCGATAACCGGCGAGCAGCGCGAGCTGGACCGGGCCGGCCGGCAGGTCGAACAACGGACCGTTGACCTGGCCCTGGACCTGGGTCTGCGTCAGCCGTTCGCGGCTGTTGATCGTCGCGGTCATATATTGCTGGCATTCGCGCGACAGGCTGGTCGCGTTGGCGATGCCGAAAGGATTGAAACCGCCCGCGCAGAGCGAGGCGCCGCCATCGGGCGCGTTGAGCAAGGTCTGCACCCGCGATTTCAGAACCGCGTTGAACATCGACTGGTTGTGGACGGTTTCGTCATAGGAGGCGAAGGCGTCGAACTTCCACGATCCGGCCAGCGTACCCTTCAGCCCGCCCAGATATTGCTGAACCCGGTAATTTTCGTCCCAGCCCTTGTCGCCGATGCCGACATAGCGGGCGCTCCAGCGGAAGGGCGCGGCCGGGTTGGCGCGCGACGCCAACAGGGTGGCGAGATCGGTCGGGATGAAGGGATTGGTGACGGGAATGGTGGTGAAGGGCGCGAACTGCGTCAGGCTGCCACCGCTTTCGGTGGTGACGGTGGAGTCGACATAGAGGAACTGGCCATAGGCGGTCAGCGCGTCCGTCAGGTCATATTCGCCCTTGGCGAAGGCGGATTTGCGTTCGAATGCGTTGAGGATCTGAAGCTGCGGGCCGACCGGCATACGCACATTGCCGCCGACCACGGCATAGGCGCCGGTCGTCGGCCCCTTATAGTTGATCGCGCCGGTCTGGGCGAACAGCGAGCCGTCATGGTTGAAGCCGAGATTGAGCGTCGGGTTGATCGGCGTGGTCGCGCCATAGCTGGCGAACAGGCCGTTGAGCACGGCTGCGTTCGGCAGGTTCAGCGCATTGGGGACGAAGGTGCCGGTGCCGATGAAGGACGATGGCACCTTGTCGTTGAAGAAGCTGCGCTGCGAACCGGAGAGCGGATCGCGCTGGCCATAGCTCAAGGCCAGCATCAGGCGGCCACGATCGTCGGCGAATTTGGTGCCGAGCGCCAACGAGGCGTTGAACTTGCCATAGTCGCCGCGGAAGCTGTTGCCGTTCTGGATGTCGCCGCGAATGCCGTCGAAATATTTGTCGGTCTTGAAATTGACGACGCCCGACATGGCGTCGGACCCGTAGATCGCCGAGGCGCCGCCGGTGATGACGTCCACCGAGCCGATGATCGATTCCGGCAGGATGTTGATGTCGACATTGCCGTTGATGTCGGACAGCGGCAGGCGGCGGCCGTCGAGCAGGACGAGGTTGCGGTTGGACCCAAGGCCGCGCAGGTTGAGCGTGGCGCGACCGCCCGCCCCCTGGCCACCGGTGCCGGCATTGCCCGAAGGGGTGAAGCCGGGCAACTGGTTCAGCGAGTCTTCCAGCGTGATCTGGCCGCTCTGCTGCACCAGTTCATCCGAGACGGTGACGATCGGGCTGACCGCGACATTGTTCGGGCGGGCGATCAGCGATCCGGTGACGACGATGTCGGCGGTGGCCGGCTGGTCGGCGGCGGCGGCGTCGCCGGCCTGCTGCGCCGGGGCGGCCTGATCCTGCGCCCAGAGCGGTGATGTGCAGGCGCCGAGCGCCAGTGCGGCCAGCGATCCGCCGAGACGAAGCTGCATGGTGAAACCTGTCTTCATTTCATCCTCCCGTTTTTATTACTAACTAGTTCGTACATAAATTGATGCGACCCGAGGCTTTGCCCCTGTTTTTGCGTGACCTTCCTGCCCCTATATTCGTCAGTCCAGTTCGACCCGGCGTACATCCCCTACGATGAAAATATAGGCCGCGGCCCCGACCAGCGCGAGTATGCCGATGAAGGCGAGCGCGAAGTAGAAGGAGCCGGTCTGCCCCACGATCAGCCCGACCACGATCGGCGTGACGATGCCGGCCAGATTGGCGCAGAGATTGAAGACGCCGCCGGTCAGGCCGATATATTGGCGCGGGGCGACGTCGGAAATCAGGGTCCAGCCCAGATTGACCATGCCCTGGCCGAAAAAGGCGATCGACATGATGGCGATGACCAGCGTGTTGCTCTGAACGAAATTGGCCGCGACGATGGTGGAGGCCAGCAGCAGGCCCGCGACGATCGGCAGCTTGCGCCCGATATTGGCGGAGCCGGTGCGGCGGATCAGCATGTCGGACACCTGCCCGCCCAGCAAGACGCCGGCCGAGGCGGCGATATAGGGCAGGACGGCGAAGGTGCCGGACTTGAGCCAGTCCATGCCGCGCTCGGTCGCCAGATAGGTCGGGAACCAGGTCAGGAAGAAGACCAGCGTCGAATTGCCGCAAAACTGGCCGATCGACGCCCCCAATATCTGGCGCTTGCCCATCAGTTTGCGGACATTGGCCCAGGAGAAGGGGATTTTTTCGTCCTTGCCAGCGATGGCCACGCCCCCGCCCGCCTTGATATAGGCGAGTTCGGCGGCGTTGACGCGGCGGCTGTCGGCCGGATCGCGATAACGGGCATACATGAGCAGGCCGAACGCCATGCCGAGCGCGCCGGCGATCAGGAACAGGGCGCGCCAGCCGAAGCTGCCCACCACCCAGAAGAGGACGGGGCTGAAGAAGGCGAGACCCGCATATTGCCCCACGGCATAGACGGAGTTGGCCCGCGCCCGTTCATCCTGCGGGAACCAACTGCTGAGAATGCGGCTGTTGCACGGGTAGCAAGGTGCTTCCGCCATGCCCAGCGCCAGGCGGAAGCCGAACAACATCGCCACATTGCCGGCTATGCCGTGGAGCAAAGTGAAAAAGGACCAGAGGATCAGCGATCCGGCATAGGTGATGCGCGTGCCGAGCCGGTCGAGCAGCAGGCCGCCGGGGATTTGCGACGCGGCATAGGTCCAGGAGAAGGCAGAGAAGATGAAGCCCATCATTTCCGGCGAGATATGGAGTTCCGCGGTCAGCGAGGGGGCGGCGACGCCCATGACGGCACGGTCCATATAGTTGAGCAAGGTGGCGACGCTGATGAGCGCCAGCACGCCGATGCGCGCGCGGGTGGGGCGGAGCAGTCCGTCGGAATGTGCGGACGCCCTCATGCCGGCGTCGATGCGCAAGGGGCCATGACCGCAGTGTCGGACGGACGGGCGTTCGGACGATAGATGCTGCACTGGGCCGTCACTGGCCGATCCTCCCCATCAGTCGGGATATGTTTCCCGATCTTGCAGATTCGCTTCTATGCCAAGCCGGATGTTTCGGCAAGAGAAATGTACGAACTAGTTCATACAAATTTGCAGCAACAGATAGGACAGGCGCCGGATCGCGATCCGGTCCGCCTGATAGGAGCCGAGCCACAGATCGTCGCCCAGCATCACCGCCGCCGATACGCCGTTGAAGACCGGGTCGGGCGGGCCATAGGCGACCAGAGAAAAGCGGCGGGTTTCCGGGTCGAGCTGTGCCACGGCATAGCCGCGATGGCACAACATGCCATCGGCCACGCCATTGACGATTTTACGCAGGCCGCCGCAGGCCGGTTCGTCGCGCACCATGCCGGCGAGCAGCAGCCGGTCGCCGTCCCAATGGATATTGTCGGGCATGAATTCGGGCGCCTGCGCGCGCCAGAGCGGCTGGCGCGTATCGTGGCGCGCATAGGCGACCACATCGCGCAGGCCGAAGGCGATGACATAGAAGCCGCTATCGTCACGCGCCGTTTCCAGCCCGTTATTGCCGGGCAACTGCGTGCCGGGCAGCAGGCGGAAGGCGCTGTCCTGCGGGCCGCGTTCATAGACGCCGCCGGTGATGCGACCAAGGACGAAATCGGTGATGCTGGTGCCGGGGCGCGTCAGCACCGTGGCGATGACCGTGCCGTCGGCATAGGAGGCGACGGCATTGGCGACATGGCCCGGCGGCATGGCGAGACAACCCTGCCAGCGCAGGGTCGGCGCACCCAGCCCGCGCGCGTCGATCGCGAAAACCTCGATCGCTTCGCGCCCGCCATGATTGACGACCAGCAGCCGCCCCTGCCCCGCTTCAGTCATGCGCAGACTGAGGCCGCGGGCGGTGAACAGCGCGGGATCGGGCGGCGTGGCGCAATCGGGATAGCGGGGTTCGGGCGTGACCTGATCGGATGAGGCGGTGAACCAGAGGCTGGCGCGGCGGGTGCGGCTGTCGATCAGTTTCAGCCCCGATCCGGTCGCAAATCCGCTGGCGATCACCCAGGGGGTTGCCGGGATATGGGCAAGGTCTTCGGGCTTGTTTGCGCCGCAGACGAAGCTGAACTGCGCGGTTGGGGCGCAGGCGGTGGTGGATGGTGGCGCGGGCGATGTCGTCGCGCAGCCCGCCAGCGCCAGCAGCGCCGCACCGGCGAGGATCGAACCCCGCCTCATGTGACGCGATAGACGCGGATGCGTACAGACGGCTTGGGCGCGTCTTCGGGCGGCGGGCCGAGCGTGCCGATGAAGATCGCCTGGTTGAGCCAGTCGTGCGGGCCGGTGGGCGCTTCGAAGCTGGGGACGGTGCGCAGATAGCGACTGGGGGCGGCGGAGACGCGGCTGTTGGTCAGGCCGACATTGCGGACGTGGATCGGCGTGCCGTCATCGGTGCGCATCATATAATCCGCCTCTATCACGGTCCAGTTGTCGGCGCGCTGCAACTGCCAGTCCGCGCCGCCCGCCAGTACGACGCCCCGGATGCGGGGACCGGCGAAGGTGCCGCCGGTGATGGGGATGCGCCTGCGGGTGCCGAGCGGGGTCGGGCCGAACTCCTGCGTGGGTTCCAGCGTGACGATGGCTTCATAGACGAAATCCAGGCCCGGCGCGTCGGTCGCCGCCCATGCGCTCGCCGGCAGAGCGGATGCTGCGATCACCCCGCCTAGGCCGGTGAGCACATACCGTCGGTTGATCATCGCCATCAGTCCCTGATCCGCGGACGATCGGCCGGCGGCGGGGCGTCGCCGAACAACGGCCAGTCGGCGAAATGCGGCCAGGGGATGACGGCGCGCGTGTCGCCCAGTTCCAGCGCCTTGGACCTGGCGCGCGTGAAGGCGGGCCAGTTCGGGCCGGGGTCGCCCGTGCGGGCGAAGGCGATCAGGCGATCCATCATCTCGGTGGACAGGCTCTGGTCCACCGCGGTCCAGTCGCGGGTGATGCGGAAGCGGTTGAGGCTGTCCAGCGTGCCGAGCCAATAAGGGATGTCCGCCGAATGATAGGCGCCCACGGTCGTGGGATCATGGTCGGCGAAGGAAACGCCGGGGCGATAGGGATGAACGCGGGTGAAGAACCAGGCGTGGACCGGCGCCTTGCCGGTAGCGGCCTGCGCCAGCGCCCATTGCGCCATCTGGGCGTTGAGGGTGGAGTCGCGTTCGATGTCGCGCGCCTGCCGTCGCGCTTCGTCCGGCGTGCGCGCGGGATAGCGTTGCAGGATCGTCGTGGCATTGGCCGGAAAGGCGCGGCGGACGGCGGATTCATAGTCCGCTACGGTGGCGACCGGCCCCAGCGACCGGAAGCTTTCGTCGCGGGTGAAGCCAAGCAGCAGCGGCACGTCATGCTGGCGTCCGGCGGCAAAGGCGCTGGCGGGGGTTTCCGCCACCACATCGCCGTCGATCACGATCGGACGGCGGCGCACCGGCGCGGCGCGGGCGATCAACTGGTCGGCGGGCAGGTCGCGCATCTGTTCGATCGACTGCGCGCCCAGCGCCTGTTGCAGCGCGAGGCCTTCGGCTTCGGCGTCCTTGAGCGAGACAGGCGTGCCGATGCCACCAAATGCGCCGCCACTCATGCCGACGGCGCGCTGGAACAGGCCTTTGGTCGCCGGGCTGGCTTGCAACAACGAGACCGACATCGATCCGGCGGACTGGCCCGCGATCGTCACATTGCCCGGATCGCCGCCGAAACCGGCGACATTGGCCTTGATCCACTGGAGCGCGGCGACCTGATCCTTCAGGCCGTAATTGCCCGACTTGCCGCCATTTTCGGCGCTGAGTGCGGGGTGGGCCAGAAAGCCCAACGGCCCGACACGATAGGCGATGGCGACATAGACGACGCCCTTGGCCGCAAGGGCGTCGCCCGCATAATTGCCCATGGAGGCCGAACCGATGTTGAAGCCGCCGCCATAGATCCAGGCGACGACCGGATAGCCGCCTGCGGGCGCGGGGCCGGGCGGCGCCCAGATGTTGAGGTAAAGACAATCCTCGCTGGTCGCTTCCTCCCCGAAATAATGGTTGATATTGCGGGCGCGCAGCGGCTGGATGCATTCCGGCGCAAAGCGATCGGCGTTCCAGACGCCGTCCCAGCGCGCGTGCGGCTGCGGCGCGCGCCAGCGCAGATCACGCACCGGCGGCGCGGCGAAGGGGACGCCCAGCCAGGCGCGCACGCCCGACGCCAACGTCTTGCCCGCGACCAGACCGTCGGTCGTGCGGATGGGGTCGCCGGCGGACCGATCGACGATCTGGGCCGAAGCGGGCGCGGAAAGCAGGAGCCCCAGGGCCAGCAGCAAGCGGCGCATTATTTCTTGCCCTTCAGTTGCGTGTCGAAGAAGCGGAAGGTGAGGTCGAGCGCGCGCAGCGAGGCGGCGCGGGTCGCCGCCGCATCCGCGCCGATCCAGCTATGGCCGACGCCGGGGATGATCTCCAGCGTGACGGGGACATGGGCCGCCTTCAGCGTCGCGGCGAGCTGCTGCGACTGGGCGGCGGGCACGACCTTGTCGTCGGTGCCGTGGATCAGCAGCATCGGCGGGTCTTTGGCGTCGACATGGGCCGCGGGACTGGCGGCCCTGACGCGATCGGCCGGGCAATCGGGCTTCACGCAGTCGAGATAGGCGTTTTCCGCGCCGGCGATCGCCTGCGGCATAGTGGCGAAATCATAGACGCCGTACCAGCCCGCCCCGGCTTGCACGCAGTCGCTCTGGCCGGGGTTGCTCTTGTCCTCGCCGGTCGGCGCGCTGCCGCACTGGAGCGCAGCAAGCGCCGCGAGCTGGCCGCCAGCCGATCCGCCCCAGACGGCCACCTTGCCCCCGTCCAGCCCGAAGCGCGCGGCATTGGCGCGCAGAAAGCGAATGGCGGTGCGGACATCGTCGATCGCGGCGGGGAACGGCGCTTCCTTCGACAGGCGATATTCGAGCGAGGCGACGATATAACCCCGCGCCGACAGGTCGGCCAGGACCGCGGGGAAATCGCTGAATGCGCCGGACTGGCGCGTATGGCCGTTCGCCCAGCCGCCGCCATGGATGTAGAGGACGAGCGGCAGCGGGCCACTGGCGGCGGACGGGCGGTAAAGGTCGAGCGTGATCGGACGGTAGCCGGGAATGACGGAATAGACGATGTCCGCATTGACCGTGACGCCGTTGGCCAGGGTCAGAATACGGTCGGGCATCGGATCGCCCAGCGCCGGTTCAGGCGCGGTGGCGGGGGATGATGGCTGGGCAAGGAGCGGACCCTGCGCCGCCAATAGCGCCAGACCCAAAGATAGCGTGATCCGCCTAAGCATAATCCTCTCCCGTTCATGATTCTTGTGCTAACTATTTCGTACATTGATATCATCGGGGATTGCGATGGCAAGCCCGATGACGATGCGCATCATCATGGAGCGAGACTGAACCATGGCCGCCTGTGGGGAGAGCGGCAATCGACGCTGTGTTATCCCGCCTGACGCATTGCAGCGCAGCTAAAGCATCGTGCCGAAAAGTGCGAACCGGTTTCCCGCTAAAAACGATGCGAAAAAACTGGAGCGTGCGTCTTGCGTCCGGTTAGACGCAGCCCGCTCTCGATACCGTTCAGCATGTCAGTTTCAGACGGCGGCAAGCCACACTCAGGCCCGGCACCAGCTTTCGATGATGTCGATGACATTGGTGCGCCGCCGCGCCAGCACCTTGGGCGCAGTGACGTCGCGTTCGAAACCGTAGGAGACGGTATAGCGATTCGAGACATTGTAGAAGCAGAGCGCGCTGATCGTCATATGCAGTTCCAGCGGGTCGATGCCTTCGCGGAAATGGGCGCTGGCGACGCCGCGCGCCAGGATGTTGCGCAACTGTTCCACCACCTTGCGATTGCGTTCGCGGATGCCGGGAATCTCGCCGATATGCGCGCCGCGCAAGATATTCTCGTTCATCACCAGCCGCACGAATTCGGGATGCTGGTGGTGATAGTCGAAGGTCGCGCCGACCACATCGCGCAAGGCCGCATCGGGGGCCAGGTCGCTGCGCGTATTATCCGCATCGATCTCCCGCACCGCGGTGTAAGCGCGCTCCAGCACGGCGCGGTACAAGCCTTCCTTGCTGCCGAAATAATAATAGATCATCCGCTTGGACGCATCGGTGCGATCAGCGATCTCGTCTATGCGCGCGCCGCTCAACCCCTTGTCGGCGAACTCCAGCGTGGCGACGTCCAATATGTTGAGGCGAGTCTCCTCCGCTTCACCAGCCCGTCCGCCCGCCTTGCCCTGCATGTTCGTCGGCGATTTGGCCACGCATCATCCTTCCCTGTGTCCCGCAAGGCATAGCTTGGCAGCGACGCGTCCTTCAAGAGAGGATGCAGGCGCGCGCTACTTATGTGGCGGAGGCCAGTTCCTGTCGTAACATGGTCGCGGGCTGTGCGCCGGACCGCTCCAGCGCGTCGAGCGTCGCTATCGCCATGGCACGATAGGCGGGGAGCAGGTGCGGGCTGTCAGCCGACAGCGCGACCAGATGACTGGCGATGGTGTCGCCGTCGCCCCGCAGCAACGGCCCGGACAAGGCGGCCATACCCCGGTCGAGGCCGTTGTCGAGCGCCGCGCGAACGAGCGGACCGAGGAGCGCGCCGGGGTCGGCGATGCCGGCCGCCGTCAGCGCGTCGCCCGCGCCGGCGATCAGCGTCACCAGATGGTTGGCGGCATGGCAAAGCGCGGCGTGGTAGAGCGGGCGCTGCGCCTCCCCCACCTGCTCCGCGACGCCGCCAAGCAGGGCGACCAGAGCCTGTGCGGCCAGGACCGCCGGGTGCGTGTCTGCGGTGACGACGAAGCGGGCGCCGACCATGCGGGCGACTTCCCGTTCGGGATCGCCGGTGAAGGTCATGGCCGGATGCACCGCCGCAGTCAGGGCGCCGCGCTGCGCCAGTGGCGCAAGGAGCGCCGCGCCGCTGCCGCCGCTGAGATGGAGGATGAAAGGCGTGGCGTCTTCGGACAGTTGCTGCGCCAGGGCCTCGACCAGATCGGGAATGGCGTCGTCCGACACGGCGATCAGGATCAGGTCGCAGGCGGACGCGATCGTCGTCAGTTCATGCGCGGCCTGTGCGTGGCCGATCCCGGCGACCATGGCGTCGCGCCGGACCGGGTCGCGGCCCCAGACCAGCATCGGATCGGCCGTCCGGGCTTGCAAGGCCCGCGCCATGGCGCGGGCGACGCGGCCGGTGCCGATGATGCCGATCCGGCGATGGGGTGGGTCGCTGCGCATGGCGGATGCCTAGACCATTCCGAAGTCGGCCGAAACAGCCGACGACTTGCAGAAGCGCAAAGAAGATCGGCGCGTCTGCGGCTCGGCGATCGGGCATCATGAGCAGCGCGCAGGCTCGTCACAGCGCATGTTCGTCCGCCTCGCTGATTTCGGCGAGCTTGCCGGTGACCGGCAGTCGCCCGGGGCCGGTCTTGCGAAAGGGTTCGAAACTGGCGCGGTCCGCGTCGAAAGCCATGTCCCACGGGATGTTGTCGCCGCGGAAGATGGGCGGGGCATTGTTCGACCAGAGCAGCGAGCCGAAACGAAAATCCCAGGCGCGCGGCACCCAACTATCATCCAGATAATCGGTGTCGGCGTGATATTCCGCCTCCCCCGCCTTCCCCGGCATGTCGCAATAATAATAGATGGCCGACGAAATGCGGTGGCGCGAAATCCCGCCGCTGCTGTTCATCGTCTGGTTCTTCCAGCCCCTGGCTTCCATGATGTTGGCGCCGAGCATGACTTCGTCGATATCGTCCATGCCGAAGGCGATGTGCATGAACTTGAAATGATCGGGCGCGATCGGCAGGTCGCAATTCACCCAGAAGATGGAATGATGTTCGAAGGTGCCGGGCGCACGGGAAAAGATGCCGGTGCCCTTGCTATGGTCGACATAGCGGAAACCCATATGGCGTTCGTAAAATTCGAAACTGCCGACATAGTCGGGCGAGAAGAAGACGACATGGTTGATCGTCTTGGGAAGGGCGCGGCGGCGCCAGATGCGATGCTGGTTGAAGCGGGGATAGTGGCCGGGCGTGTTGACCGGGCTGGCTTCACTGACCACCGGGCGCTTCGCCCATACCCGCAGGCCGATCGGCTGGCCGTCGGGGCAGGTGCAATGGACCGTCCCGTCGGCGTCGCGGCGGACATCGACTTCGGTGGCGAGGCTGGCGGCGACCTGCTCCAGCGCCTGCGCACTTTCGACGCCCCATATGGTTTCCTTCAATCCGTCGCCGGGGAAGGGATCGGGCGCGGGCAGGCGCGGATCGCCATGGCGGTAGAGGATGACGCGCGAGCCGGATGCCAGGCGAAATGTCGCTTCATCTTCGCTCGCCATCTCCACCGGCAGGCCGAAATCGGTCCAGAACCGCGTATGTTCCGCCAGGTCCGCCACCCCGAAAATCGCGCTTTCGACGCCCAATATGCTCATGACAACTCCCTCATCCTGATCGTCACTATGCGGACGGGGGCTGTCGCCCGGAAACGCATTTCATGGGAGGCTGCTATCGGCCCCGCCAATAGCAGCCGCCCAAGGGTTCAACCCTTGCGGAACAATATCGTCAGCAAGAACAGGATCGTGCGCCAGTCGAGCAGCCTGAGCGCGGCGCGCGCCTGTGCCGGGGTCAGTTTGGCGACCATCGGCATCGCGCCGAAAATCTTGCCGCGGATGATGAGGGCGTCGCCCTCCCGCTCGATCTTGCGGGCGGTCATCAATTCCTTGTCCTGCGCGTCGAGGATTTTCATGACGGGGGCCTTGCTGGTTGCGTTCGTCATTGCACGGCTCCTGCGCAGACCTTGTCATAATCGATACCCATGTCGTCCATCATCTGGATCGCGGTCGCACGGCCCGCGCCGAAGACGCCGCCGCCCGGATGCATGAAGGGGCCGACCAGATAGAGGCTTTCGATGCCCGGCACCCGGAAATGGCCCAGATCCGGCGTGGGGCGATGCCCGACCGTCTGGTACATGAAGGGCGCGCAGCCATGGATGTCGCCCTTGACGAAGCTGGCCGGGCTGTCGCGTTCATGGTCCAGCGGCGAGCGGACCAGCGTGCCGATGATATTATCCTCGTCCAGGTTGCTGTAGAAGAGGCGATATTGCGCCAAGCTTTCCTGGGCGATCTCCTCCTTCATCCGATCCCAGGCGGTCGGGCCGCCTTCGTGCAGGTCGTAGGGCGCGAAGGTCACGCCGTAGAAGACGCCGCCACCTGCGGGCGCGCGGCTGGGATCGTTGGACGTATTGTCGCCGCCCGCGATCAGGCGGCGGGGCGGCACCACGCCCCGGCGCAGTTGGTCATAATCGAGCAGCATGTCGCGCATGGTGTGGGTCTGGAGCAGTTCGGTCATCACCCCGCCCTCCCCTTCGGCCCAGCGCAGCTTGGCCTTCTCCTTCAACGCCATGTGCAGCAGGTTGATCGAGAAGGTGGACGGCGTGACCCGCTCGGCCCGTTGCAGCACGGGTTCGGGCGTCTCGCTGACGAAGCGGCGCAGCACATGCGGATGGATCGCGCCGATCACGCCGTCCTTCGCCATGATGGTTTCGCCGTCGGCCATCTCCAGCCCGACCGCCTTGCCCGACGAAACGATGACCCGCTTCACCTCCGCATCGCAGCGGACTTCGCCGCCCATATGTTCGATCGCGCGGACCAGCGCCTTGCTGAGTTCGCCCGATCCGCCCCTGGGCATCGACACGCCATAGGTGTGGATGATGCCGGGCATCAGCAGCACGCCCATGCCGGTGCCCAGTTCGTCCGGCATCTGGAGATTTTCGGTGATGAGGCGGACGATGTGGATCTTGAGCCGGTCGCTTTCGAAATATTGGTTGGCGACGTCGAGCGCGGAGCGCTGCATCACGTCGAGCAGGAAGCGGCCCTCGTCCGACTGGTCCATCATCGCGACGAAGGCGCCCATCGGGAAGGGCGGCGCGTAAAGGCCCGACATGAACATCGGCAGCACGCTCTGGCTGATGCCGACGAACCTGCGATAGGCTTCGGCGTCGCGCGGGCTATATTGGGCGACCTCCTGACAGGTGCGGTCGAGATCCTTCCAGGTCCGCATCACCGTGCCGTCGTCCCAGATGCTGACGTGGGGCAGTTCGGGATAGATATATTCCAGCCCGAATTTCGACAGCAGGCCCAGTTCATCCTCGCGGATCATGGGATTGCCCTGGATCATGATATGCACATTGCTGTGTTCGTCATGCCAGTAGCCGGGCGCGATCAGTTCCCGCGTCGATACGCCGCCACCGAAATGCGGCTTGCGTTCGAGGACCAGCACCTTCTTGCCCGCCTTGGCCATATAGGCGGCCGCGGTCAGGCCATTATGGCCGCCGCCCATGACGACGATGTCGTGGATGCTCATGCGTGATCTCCGAGAAAGGCGCGGAATTGGGCGATGCCCGGCACATGGGAGGCGCAGCCGCCATCGGCGACCAGCAACTGCCCGGTGATGTTGCGCGCGGCGTCGGAGGCGAGGAAGGCGACCGCCTCGGCAATATCCTCCGGCGCGCCCAGACGGTCGCGCAGCGTTTCCGCTTCCACCGCAGCGCGCAATGCCGGCGGGAAGGCGTCGCGCAGCGCGGGCGTCATCGTCATGCCCGGCGCGACCGCATTGCAGCGCACGCCATGCGCGCCATGGCTGGCGGCGATCGATCGGGTCATCTGGATGATGGCCGCCTTGGACGAGCTATAGGCCGCCTGGATCAGATGGCCCTGGAGCGCCAGGTTGCTAACGGTGTTGACGATATTGCCGCGCGTGGCGCGCAGATGCGGCAGGGCGGCGCGGCAGGCGATCATGGTGCCGCGCACATTGACGGCATAGCTGCGGTCCCACAGGGCTGTGCCCATATGTTCGATATCGCCATCCAGCCGGGCGATGTCGGGGCCGAGCAAGGCGGCATTATTGTGCAGAATGTCGAGCCGGCCGCATTGGGCGACCACGGCGGCGACCAGCGCCTCGATCGACTCTTCGCTTTCCAGATCCAGCGGGATCGCGATGGCGCCGGGCAGGCTGTTGGCCAGCGCCTGCGCCGCGTCCTGCGCGATGTCCGCGATCACGACACGCGCGCCGCGATCGGTCATCAGCCGCGCCGTCGCCGCCCCTATGCCGCCGGCCCCGCCGGTGACGATCGCCACTTTTCCGTCCAGACGGATCGCATCGGACCCCATCGCCCTCTCCTGTGATTGATCTTCTGGAAAAGCATCATAATATGGTCGGCAGAGGGGAGAAGACGGCACTTTTTTGTGCCGTCATAATCTGTTGACCGATGTCCGATTTCGACGATTTCGATCCCGCCTGCCGCGACGGCCTGACCATGCTAGCCCGCGACATGGCGGAGCATGGGGCGGAGCGCGATGCGCCGATCCGCACGGTGTTCGGGCTGCTGGGCGATCGATGGTCGATGCTGATCCTGCTGCTGCTGGCCATCGCGCCCTTCCGCCATGCCGAATTGCGGCGCCTGCTCGACCGGCTGAGCGCGGAGGGAAAGATTTCGCAGCGGGTGCTGACGCTCAAGCTGCGTCAGCTGGAGCGCAACGGCCTGGTGGCGCGATCGGTGAGCGCAGACGTGCCGCCCAGGGTCGGCTATGCCTTGACGCCGCTGGGTGACGGGCTGGTCGGGGAAGCGCGGCGCCTGCTCGCCTGGGTGCAGGCCAGCGGCACCGCGATCGAACAGGCGCGCGCCGCGTTCGACAGCGCAGACTGATCGGTCAGCCGCGCCCCTTGGGCGTGGAATCGCTCAGGAACTGGGCGGCCAGTTCCTGCCGCGCGATGCGGGCTTCGTCGAGCGAGAGGATGCCGTCATCCCTGACTGGCATGGCAGGCGCCTGCGCGCCGGCGACGATCCGTTCCACCACCCAGCGGATCGCCGGGTCGTTGTTGCTGGAGATATGCCACTGGATCGCCTCGCGGATCGGCGGGATGTCCATCGGCACTTCGTGCAAAGTGAGCGGCAGATAGTCCGCCATTCGCGTCGCCAGTCGCCGGTGCATGGTGGCGATGCGGTTGGAGCCGATGACGAGGCCGGGCATCGACAGGAAGCTGTGGGTCACGATTTCGATGCGGCGCTGGCGCTTCTGCCGCCGCACGAACCAATCTTCGAACGCGGACACGCGCGCGCGGCCGAAGCGGGCGGTGACATGGCCCAGCTCGAAATAGAGTTCCTTGGTCATCTGCCTGGCCATGGCGGGATTGCCGTTCCAGCCGACGACGACATAATCGTCCTCGAACAGGATCTGGCTGGGATGATCGGCGGAGATCGCATAGTCGATGGTGACGAGCAGATCGACCGCGCCGCGCTCCAGCGATTCCAGCAGGACTTCGGTCAGCGACTGGATTTCGAAACGCATCCCCGGCGCTTCGCGTTGCAGGTCGGTCATCGCCGACGCCAGCAGGACTTCGGTGATATAGTCCGATGCCATGATGCGAATGCTGCGGTCCGACGTCGCGGGATCAAAGGGCGGCGGCACGGCGATGGTCGAGCGGATCTGCTCCAGGACCGCGCGCACCGGATCGACCAGCCCTTCGGCGCGGGCGGTCAGGACCATCTGCCGCCCCTTCTGCACCAGCAGGTCGTCGGC
Source organism: Sphingobium sp. 3R8 (assembly GCF_020166615.1). Classification (NCBI taxonomy): domain Bacteria; kingdom Pseudomonadati; phylum Pseudomonadota; class Alphaproteobacteria; order Sphingomonadales; family Sphingobiaceae; genus Sphingobium; species Sphingobium sp. 3R8. Next base: position 295,147 of record NZ_JAIQXR010000003.1, read on the forward strand.
GAAATATTCGCGCAGTCGCCCCAGCGCCGACGAGGTGGCGGATTGCGACAGGCAGATGCGATCCGCCGCCAGGCTGACGCTGCGTTCGCTGAGCAGCGCGTCGAGCGCCACCAGCAGGTTGAGGTCCAGCCGATCGAACCGCATCGTCTCTCTCCTTCAGCCTGCCGCTATGACCGCCAGCGCGTTGGCGACCAGCGTGGCAGGGTCGCCGTCATGGGCAAAGCCCGCGCGGTCGGCAGCCGGCGTCGCGAGCGGTGGATTCGATCCGAAGGCGGCTTCCAGCGCCGGGTCGGGGCGATAGGCGACCAGGTCGGTCGAGACGGCGCATTGGCGGGCGATTTCGGCGGCGAGGTCGCCCATCGCGATGCGCTGCGCCGGCAGGGTAACGACCCGCGTCGGCGGCATGAGCGCCGCGTCCATCGTCAGCGCATGAGCCAGATTGTCGGCACAACGGCTGACCGATTGCGCCCAGATCGTCGCCTCCGCCGATACCGGGCAAAGGAAGCTCTCTCCCGCCCGCAAGGCATGGAACAGATCGCTCATGAAAGCGGACTTCATGCCCGATGGCCCCTTGGGCCGGGCTAGAATGCCGGGCAGGCGGACGCTGACGCCCTCGATCTCGCCGCGATGATGCATCATCGCGACGGCGACCTCCATCATCGCCTTGTGCCCGCCATAGATCATGCGCGGCGCGAGCGGTGTGTGGTCGTCCACGCCCGACACGGGTAGCGGGTCGCCGAATACCGCGATCGAACTGGCGTAGACGATGCGCGGCCGGTCGCCCGCGGCCTTGGCGTCACCCAGCAGGTCGTACATGGCGTCGATATTGACCCGGCGCGAGGCGGCAGAATCGGCCTCCGCCGCGCCGCCCGGCACGGTGGCGAGATGGACGACCGCGCGGCATCCGTCGCGCAACGCCTCCGCCCGGACCGCCGCAGAACACAGGTCGCCCACGACCGCGCGCGCGCCAGCCGGGATACCGCCCGGCGCGGCGTCCATGCCGACGACAGCCTCGCCAGCCGCCAGCAGCCGCTGTACCAGCTGTCGGCCGACGAAACCGCCTGCGCCCGTCACGATGATGGTCATGGCTTAATACCGATCCGCATAATGGTCCCGCACATCCTCGCTGAAGCTGCCCAGCGGATAGGGCAGCATCTGTGCGTTCCATGCGTCCCATTGCAGCCGCATCGCCTGAAGCCGGGCCGGATCGTCGCTGGCATGGTCTGCGCGCTCCCGTTCATCCGCGGCCAGATCGAAGAGATGCTCCTTCCCGCCCAGTTTGAGATATTTCCAGTCGCCTGTACGCAGCGCGGCCTGGCCATTGCCCTTGTATCGCCAGTAGAGCGAGCGGGTGAGCGGCGATGCCTGCCCCTTGAGTTGCGCCGACAGGTCGACCCCGTCGAACGTGCCGGCCTTCGCCACATCGCCGCCCGCCATCGCCAGCAGCGTAGGCAGGAAGTCCATCGAGATCATGACCTGATCGGATTGCCAGCCGGCGGCGATCGCGGCCGGCCAGCGCAGCATCAGCGGGACGCGGATGCCGCCTTCCAGCAATTCCCCCTTCACCCCGGTAAAAGGCCAGGTTTCCGAAAAACGCTCGCCGCCATTATCGCTGGTGAAAATGACGATCGTGTTGTCGGCCTTGCCGCTGCGGTCCAGCGCGGCCAGCAACTTGGCGACATTCTGGTCCATCGCCTCCACCATTTCCCTATATTTGGCGAGGCTGCCGCCATTATAATGGAAGGATGCGCCGAGCGTCGGCGCGACGGCCGCATCCTCGCGCCCTTCCCATGGCCAGTGGGGCGCGTTGAAATGCAGGCTGAGGAAGAAGGGCTTGTCGCTTTCCGCCTCGATCGTTTTGACCGCCTCGTCCCCGAACAGGTCGGTGAGATAGCCATTGCGTTCGATCGGCGTGTCACCCTGCGCCAGGCCGATGCCGACATCCTTGCCGCCCATCACCATATGATGGCGGAAATAATCGGCCGCGCCTTCGACGATACCGAAAAATTCGTCATAGCCATGATGTAGCGGGCTATGTTTGGGCGGTTCGCCCAGATGCCATTTGCCCACCAGCTTGGTGCGATAGCCCTGCGTGCGCAGCACCGAAGCGATGGTCGGGCGGTCGAGCGGGACACCGATCCCCGCCGGCGCAGCGGGACCAAGCGGTTCTTCGATTCCTATGGGGAAGCGATATTGATAGCAGCCGGTCAGCAGCGCGGTGCGGGTCGGCGAGCAGATCGAACTATTGGCATAGCCCTGCCGCAGCATGATGCCCTTCGCGCCGATGCTGTCGATCGCGGGGGTGCGGATATGGTGCGATCCGGTGCAGGACAGGTCGGCATAGCCCAGATCGTCGGCCATGATGAAGAGGATGTTGGGGCGCCCCGCCCTGGGCGCGGCCGTGGCCTCGCCCGCTACCGCCAGCGCGCCCAATGCACCGGCGCCACCCATGAATGACCGTCGATCAACCTGCATCCTGCTTCCTTTCCAATGGGCTAACTTTCCAATGGGCTAAGAGCAGGACCACAGGCCCTGCCCTTTTCCTCTTATGCCGTTTGATGTCAGAAGTTCGCCGAGAAGCGCACCCCATAGGTCTGCGGCGCGGTATAGCGGGCGACCGCCATGCCGATCGGCGAGCGTTGCGGCGTGGCGATGCGGCGCTTGTTTTCCAGATTGTAGAGGAACGCGCCCAGCGACCAGCCGCCGTCAGACGCGCGCAGCGTCAGGTTGAGGTCGGTCTGCCAATAGGCGCGGATATGTTCGAAATCGAGATATTCGAACGCCCCCCACTGGTCGTCACGCCAGGCGGTGGCGACATTGCCGACCAGTTCGAGCGAACGGCCCAGCGGCACCACCTGTTCCGCGCCCAGATTGACGGTCCATTTGGGTGAGTAGAGCAAGGGTTTGCCCGAACAGTTGAAGTCCTTCACCGGCGCACCGCCTGCGGTCGCGCCGGTCAGGGTGAAGGGACAGGCGATATTGTCGCGGGGCGAGGCGGTGTAGAGATGCAGGTCGTCATAGGTGGCCTTGAGATATTGCACCTTGGCGTTGAGCGTCGTGGTCGGCGTCGCCTTCACGATGGCATCGACGTCGAAGCCCTTGATCGTCGACTTGCCCGCATTTTCGTTGGAATTGATGAGCGTGCCACTGGTGTCGACGGTGAAATAGGTGATCTGCTGGTCTTTATATTTCCAATAGAAGCCCTCGACGTTGAGCTGCACGCGGTTGTTGAAGAAGCGGTTCTTCGATCCCACCGTATAGGCGGTGATGAATTCGGGATCATAGCTCGACTTGCCCTCCGCCAGCTGGAAACCGCCGGCGCGATAGCCGGTTTCGACCGTGGCGTAGAGCAGGTTCGCCGGGCCGAGATCGAATTCCGCCGAGGCTTTCCACGTCACCCGTGAATAGGTGCCGCTGTCCACCACCGGATTATAGGTTTTCAGGATGGTGCCGACACCGTTCAGCAGCGGGAAAACCTGCGGATTGGCCTGGTCGGTGCTGCCCGCTGCGATCCAGCCGTTGCTGGCCAGCCAGTTGACCGTGTCGCCGGTGGTCAGGAGATTGGGATAGCGCGGCAAGCCATTGGGCGCGGCGCATCCGGCGGCGAAGGACGCCGGCGGGGTGATGTTGGCGGGCGGCAGGCCGCCGCAGAAGGTGATGAAATTGTTGATGATGCCGTCCATCGACTTCTTGTCGCGGGTATAGCGCGCGCCGCCGACAAGACGGAATCGATCGCTGACATGGGCGGTCAATTGACCGAAGGCGGCCCAGCTTTTGGTCTTGTGCGTGTAGGACTGGATCGGCAGCACGAATTCCTGATTATATTCATTCTGCGCGTCGATCGTCTCGTTGAAATAGAAGCCGCCGAGAACATAGTCCATCATGCCGACGGAACCGGCCAGGCGGGCCTCGAGGCTGTATTGCTTGTCGGTTTCGGCGTTATAGGCGGTATTGAAGGCGGGGCCGTAGAAATAGCTTTCGCCCGTGGACTTGCGAAAGGCGGGCACCAGCGTGAAGGTGCCGATGTCGGTCTTCCAGTTCAGTTCCGCATTGATGCCCCAATAGGTGAAGTCAGTCGAGGCGTCCTGGTTCATGGCGTTGAGGAAACCGAAGCCCGGCGCGCCGATCAGCGTCTGGCGATAGGCGTTGGCGGCGTCGGTGTTGAACCCCTCCGACCCGTCGAAACCACTGGGGGTGAAAGTGTAGCCCGACGGGCCGGGCGTGTAGGCGCCGATATAGCTGCCGCCGGGACCGACGCCGCCCACCTTGGTCCAGTCCGCGCCGACGCGCAGTGAAATATCGTCGCTGGGTTCGATCAGGAACTGGCCGCGCAGGCCGGTGCGCTTCAGGTCGTCGCTGCCGTCGCGGTTATAGCCGTCATGCACCTGGCGCGTGGCGGCGAGGCGCAGGGCGCTGGTGTCGCTGGTGGCCAGGTTCAGATAGCCGTCGACATTGACCGCGTCATAATTGCCGAAGGAGACGTTGAAGCCCGCGCCATTCCTGCCCAGCTCGGGACGCGCGGGGATGATGTTGACCGCGCCGCCGGTGGCGTTGCGGCCATAAAGGATGCCCTGCGGCCCTTTCAGCACCTCGACACGGGCGAGGTCGTAGAAGGCGGAACCGAAAGCGCCCGCGGCCCGGCCCAGCACGACGCCGTCATAGCTGGGGGTGACGGCGGGGTCGTTATAGCTGCTCGACGTGATGTTGCCGACGCCGCGGATGAAGATGGACGTGTTGGACCCGCCCCCATTGGTGATGGTGATCGCCGGAACGCTCTTCGTGATATCCTCCGCCTTGCTGATGCCCTGCTGGACCAGCGTGTCGCCGGTGACGGCGTCGATCGCGATCGCGGCCTTCTGCGCGCTTTCCGACTTGCGCTGCGCGGTGACGACGATTTCGTCCAGCCCGGCCGAAGCCTGCGCGCCCTGATCGGCGGTCTGCGTCAGGCCCGGCGTCGGCGCGGTCGCCATCATGCCGGCGATCGCGGTGGTGGCCAGCAACAAACTACGCATGTCTCTCTCCCCTATGATTTGATTTTGGCCAATTCTGGCCTGCGGGGCGAAAAAGTCACATTGATTTGCTGGATTCGACCTATCTGCGCCACGCGGACGAATCCGAAACGATCGCCGCTGCTATCCACACTCCCGATAGCAACTATTGAGGCAAAGCGTTTTCCGCCCGCCCGCGCCCGACCGATAGCCAGAACGGAGAAGATGGCGCGGAGAGGGTGGCATTCATGATTTCGGGCATGGTTTCGGGTTGGGTTTCGGGCAAGCGCATCCTGATCGTGGGCGGCGGCATCGGCGGCATGGCGGCCGCGATCCGCTTTGCCGAACAGGGCGGGCAGGTCACGCTGATCGATATCGACCCGCAATGGCGCGTCTATGGCGCAGGCATCACGATCACCGGCCCTACATTGCGCGCCTATCGGCGGCTGGGCCTGCTGGACGCGATCAAGGAACAGGGCGCGATCGCGGAGGGAGCGACGATCTTTCGCTATGACGGCACGCGCCTGCACGATCTGGACGAGCCGGCGCTGGAGGAAGGCTTGCCCGCGACCGGCGGGATCATGCGCCCGGTATTGCACCGCATCATGCAGACGCGGGTGCGGGCGCTGCCGATCGCCATCCGACTGGGCCTGAGCGTCCGTGCGCTGGCCCATCGGGACGACGGCGGCGTGGACGTGACCTTCACCGATGGCGCACAGGCGGATTTCGACTTGGTCGTTGGCGCGGACAGCATCTATTCGGGCGTGCGGCGGCTGGCCTTCCCGCACATGGGCGAAGCGCAGCCGACCGGCCAGGGATGCTGGCGCCTGTCCATCCGTCGCCCGCCGACGCTCACCAAGGGCGAATTTTATTTCGGACACCGGGTGCCCGCTGGCATCAACCGGTGCGGCGCAGAGATGGTCTATCTGTGGATGCTGACCCCGCACGTCCATCGCGCGCAACATTTCACCGACGAGGAGCTGTTCGTCCAGTTGCGCGACAATCTGGCCGATTTCGGCGGCAATGCCGGATGGGTTCGCGACCATATGACGCGCGACGACTGGATCAACTATCGCCCGCTCGCCGCGGCCTTGCAGCCGGGGCCGTGGCATGACGGCGCGATCGTACTGCTGGGCGACGCCGTTCATGCCACCACGCCGCACATGGCGTGCGGCGCAGGGATGGCGGTGGAAAGCGCGCTGGTGCTGGCCGAGGAACTGGACCGGGCCGACACCGTCGGAGCCGGCCTGGCCGCCTATCAGGCGCGCCGCTTCGACCGGTGCCGCCATGTGATCGACACCAGCATCAAGGTCGGCCGGATGCAACTGGACGGCGACTCGCCCGATGCGATCGGCGCAGCGATCGGCGCGGGGTTACACCGGCTGGCCGAGGAATATTGACGGGGTGCCGGGATCAATCCGCTACCAGGCGGTCGCCCCGGCATCGACGGCGATGTCGGCGCCGGTGACATAGCGCGCCTCGTCCGACGCCAGCCATACCGCGCACCAGCCGATATCGTCCGGCTCGCCCAGATATTGCAGCATATTCTTGCCAAGAACCTTCGCCTCAAACGCCGGGTCTGCGGCCAGGTGCCGCGCCGTCGCGGCGGTGCGGATGAAGCCCGGCGCGATGCTGTTGGCGCGGATGCCGTGCGGCGCGCCTTCCATCGCGAGTTGGCGGGTCATGGCCAGTACGCCGCCCTTGCCCGCGCAATGCGCCAGGGCGGGCGATCCTTCCAGCGCATGGCGCGCATTGGCCGAACCGAAATTGATGAGCGACGCGCGCCCGCTGGCCTTGAGCCAGGGCCAGGCGGCGCGGGTGGCGCGGAAGACGATGTCCAGTTCGCCCGTCAGCGTCGCTTTCCAGTCGGCGTAGGATAGCGCTTCGATCCAGTCGAAATGCGCGAAGGCGGCGGCGTTGACCAGGATGTCGATGCGGCCATGTTCCGCGCCGATGCGCTGGAACAGCGCGTTGGTCGCCCCTTCGTCCAGCAGGTCGCAGACTTCGTCGGCGCCGCTGCGATCGACGCCGATCACGGTCGCGCCCTCCGCCGCGAACAGCCGGGCGCAACCCTGGCCGATGCCGTTGCCCGCGCCAGCGACGACCGCCAGCTTGCCCGCCAGCCGGTCAGCCATGGACGATCGCTCCGCCCACCGGCTGCTCGCCGCGCCGGAAGGGCGCGACCAGCGCGGCCCCCGCCCCCGCCAATGCGCCCAGCGACAGCAGGACAAAGGCCCCGGCGAGACTTCCCGCCTGTTTCGACAGCAATGTCACGATGACGGGGCTGAGAAACTGACCGAAGGCGAAGGCGCTCTGCCACAGGCCCGCGCCCCGCCCCCGTATCTCGAAAGACAGCAGACTCATCGCCCAGACCAGCAGCGTCGGCAGCAGCAGGCCGGCACCGAGCTGGTTGAGGAAGCAGCCGATCAGGAAGCCGGCAGGCGCATGGGCCAGTCCCATGACGCAAAAGCCCGCGGCCAGCAGCGCAAATTCGAGCAGCAACAGCCGCCCGATCGGCCAGCGCCCGATGCGCGAATAGAGGAAGGTGCCTAACGGCACGCCAATGCTGGCGACCGACGTGAGGAAGCCGATGCGCGCCGGATCGCTGAGGCCCAGCGCGTGCAGCCCCGACGACGCCTGGATCTGCACCGTGTAGAAGAAGACCGAGCCGTAGACGGTGATGGCGAGAATCATCGCCATCCGCCGCCAGGGGAAGCCGGCCCAGCCGTTGCCATCGCCCACCACCGTCGCCCGCGCAGCCGCATCGCCACGCGGTTCCCAGGTGAAGCGCAGCACCAACGCGAACATGACAAGCGCGGAAGCATAGGCCCAGAAGGGGGTGCGCCAGCCAAAAGCGCCCAATTGCCCGCCCAGATTGAAGAAGAGCAGCGCAGAGAGCGAGGCGAAAGCGGTTTGCGCCGCCAGCCATTTATCGCGCGCCGCACCCTTGTAATAATCGCCGATCATGGTGGTCGACAGCACCATGATCGCGGCTTCGGCGAGGCCCACGCCGACGCGCGAGAGCAGGATGGCGGGCAGGCTGTGCAGGAAGATCGGCGCGATCCCCACCAGCGCATAGAGCAGAAAAGCAAGCAGCAGCAGGCGGCGGCGGCCGAAGCGATCGCCGAGCATCCCCGCCAGCGGCGAGAAGAAGGCGACGCACAGTGCCGGGATCGTCAGGATCATCGGCACCCAATATTCATGGGCCGGCACCGTGCTGAAATCGGCCAGCAGTTGCGGCAGGATCGGCGCGAGCAGGACGATCGCCATGGTCGACAGGGTGATCGGCAGCAACAGCGAAAAGCCGGTCAGAAAGCCCGGCGCGGGATCGCCGTCCGTGGCGGCGCTATGGTCTGTCATGCGGCTTGCTCGTCAGCCATATTGTCGGCCTCTCCTTGTTATGCAGGCAGCATAAGGCCGAGCGCCGGGACGGGGTCAAACCGAAAGCATCGAACCGACCTATTGACCGTAACGCAAGCGCGGTTCAGCCATCGGGTTCCTCGACAAATTCGATGAGATTGCCCGCGCAATCCCGCAGGAAGCAGCCCTTTCCGAACGCCTCGCGCACGACGAAGGCGATGTCGGCCTGCTTGGCCGCCATCTCGATCAGGAAATCCTCCAGGTCCGCGACGCAAAAGGCGACATGCTTGTTGCCATGGGTCTTGAGATCGGACGGCGGGTGCCGCCGATCGTGCGGCAGGGGCGCCGCGCCCTCCACCTCGAACAGTTCGAAGCGCAGTGGCCCCTTGCGCAGCATCGCCGCCTGCGCCCGCGCCGCGGCGATGGAGAAGCGTTTTTCGACCGTGAAGCCCAGCACGCCGCCATACCAGTCGATCGCTTCGTCCAGGCTGGGCACGCTGACGCCGCCATGGTGGAAGGTGAAGTCAGCCATCCACCTTCTCCCGCGCGATCATCGCCTCCACCAGCCGCCGCGCCCGCGTGCCGCCCTGGTCGATGCCCAGCGACAGCGGCTTTTCCGCCCAGAAGTCGCGACCGGCCATATTGGCATAGGCGGCCTCGATCATCGGCTTGTCCTCCTGATCGAAGGCTTCGCCGAACAGGCGGAGCAGCGCGGCGTCGGTTTCGGGCGAATCCAGCGCATCATAGCGGGTAGAGGACCAGAAATAATGGCTCTGATGATCGTTGGCGGGGGTCAGGATATGCGCCTGAGGTACTTCGAACCCGGTGTCGCGTGGGCCGCCATGCGGGCAGACGCCGACCATCAGCCGCATCGAGGCGGGGGCGTTCCAGCGCATCTCCAGCCAATGGTCGACCACCGCATCGTCAGGCACATGGCCGCGCGCGACCGACGGCGGCGCGATGCCGGGCATCCACCAGTCGCTGTGCAGCGTATCGCCCTGCATATGCGCCTTGTGCCGCCCGGCGAAGATCACCCCCTGCCCGGCGAACGTCCCCTTATGGACGAATTCGATATGGCTGAGGTCGAGGAGATTGTCGGTGCCATATTCATATTGCGCCTGCATCAGCGTGTAGCCGCGCACAGTGCGGCTGGCGGGCGTGTCGGGGATGAAGCCGAAGTCCGGGATCAGCGTTTCGTCCGCATCCTGCCGATCACCGCCCCAGAGCCAGAGGATGCCGTCGCGCTCGACCAGATGAAAGGCGGGGACGGACGCGCCGGCGGGAATCCGGTCGGCGAAGGGATTATGTACGCAGCGTCCGTCGGGCGCGAAGGCCAGGCCGTGATAGCCGCAGACCACCCTGTCGCCATCGCGCGTCCCCAGCGAGAGCGGCGCGAAACGGTGTGGGCAGCGGTCGCGCAGCGCCGCCACGCCGTCTGCGGTGCGAAACACGAACAGGCGTTCGCCGCGGATCTCGCGCGAGAAACCGCCCTCCCCCAGTTCGTCCGCCCAACCCGCCATATACCAGCAGCGTTGCGGATAGTCCGCCATCCTCTCCTCCTCTGTCCTTGTCTTTATCCCGGCATGGCGGCGAATGTCTCCGCGCACCAGTCGGCGATATAGTCGCGCATCCCGGTGCCATTGTCAGCGCCGCAATGTTCGACCTCGAAATCCGCCTTGGTGAACATACGCAGCGTCCGTTTGGGGCTGTTGATCGCCTGATCGTAGCTCAGTTGCGCGTTGAAGGCGGGGATCTGCCGGTCATTCTCGCCATGGGTGACCAGGAACGGCACCCGTATTTTCTCGACCTGTCCGTCGAGCGTGATCTGGTCGGCATAAGCCAGGAAGGCTTCGCGCCCGCCATTGTCGGCGTCGAAGCCGAACACCCACATCACATGGTCCCAATAATGGGGCACTGGATTTTCGCCTTCATTGGCCAGCCGCTCGCGCTGGCGCCGGCCCCAGACATGGTTCGCGCCCATCACCGCACACAGCGCATAGCGCGGGTCGTTGGCGGCGATGCGCGGGGCGTGATAGCCGCCGAAGGACAGGCCGAATATGCCGATCTTCGACGCGATCACATCCGGCCGGGTCAGCAGATAGTCGAAGGCGGGCGATCCCCAGCGTTCCGCATCATAGACGGCGGTCAGGCCGCGCTTGCGCAGCGCCTCCCCGGTACCCGGCTGGTCGATGAACAGCGTGTTGATCCCGCGTTCCAGATTGGCGGCGCCATGGCCCGCCATATTGACCTGCTCCTTCATCGAATCCAGGCCATTGACCGACACCAGCGCCGGGCGCGGCGTGCCCGACCCGTCATGGACGAAGAGGGCGGGAAAGGCGCTGCCTTCATAGGGGATTTCGACGAAATCGACATGCAGGCCGCGCAGCGCCACGCCCTTGGCATATAGCGCCAGCCCGCGGTCATAGGCGGCCCAGCGCGGCGCATAGTCGCGGCTCTGCATCCGTTCGGCCGCCAGATAATAGCCCGATGCGCGCAGATATTTGCTGCCGGCGGACAGGGCATAGCCCGCGGCCTCGTCCGCCGCCGCATTGGCCGCAACCTGGTCCGCGACGCGCAGCCAGCTATCGAACATCCGGGCGCTGCCCGCGTCCGCGCCGCCTTTGGCCGCATCCATGATCGGCCGGTTCGCCTCGTCAATCTCGCCATGATTGCCGCCGCACACCAGCGCCAGGTTGGTCGCGAGATTCCAGACATAATTGCCGGGGAAGGGTTCGAACATGCCTGCGTCCTTATCGTTGATCCGCGTCTTGATCCGCCGCGCCAGCCGGGCGGGCGCGCATCCTCATTCCGCCAAAGACCGCCCGACCCGGTCCAGATCAAATCGAAATTATGGAAGCCGGCTATCGATAGATTGGCTTTGACGGACAGGGCGTGCGGCCGCATCGCCTGAACCCAAGAGATATGAGAGGGAGAGACTATGCGACTGGCGACGCGCAAGGATGGCAGCAGGGACGGGCAGTTGGTGATCCTGTCGCCCGATGGCGGCCATTGCGCGCCCGCGCCGGTCCGCACCTTGCAGGAGGCGATCGAGCATTGGGACGTCTTCGCCGCGGAGGCGCTGGCGATCGACGCCTTTCCCGATGCGTTGAAGCCCGACGCACTGGCCGCGCCCCTGCCCCGCGCCTGGCAATGGCTGGACGGGTCGGCATTCGAAAGCCATGGCGCGCTGATGGACAAGGTGCTGGGGATCACCCCGGAAAAGACCGGCCGGCCGCTGATGTATCAGGGTCTTTCGGATCGCTTTTACGGCCCCACCGACGACATCCCCATGCCCGACGAAGCGCTGGGCATCGATTTCGAGGGCGAATATGGCGTCATCGTCGACGATGTGCCGATGGGCATCGATGCGGACGCCGCGATGGCGCATATCCGCCTGGTCGTGCAGATCAACGACTGGTCGCTGCGCGCACTGGCGGGGCCGGAGATGAAGACCGGCTTCGGCTGGGTCCAGGCCAAGCCCGCCTGTTCGATGGCGCCCTTCGCCGTGACGCCGGACGAACTGGGCGACCAATGGCGCGACGGGCGCGTATGCATGGATTTGCTGGTGGACTGGAACGGCGTGCGCTTCGGCGCCGCCAATGGCGCGCCGATGGGCTTTGGCTTCCACGAACTGGTCGCCCATGCCGCCCGCACCCGCCATCTGCCCGCCGGGACGGTGATCGGGTCCGGCACCGTGTCCAATCCCGATTTTCGCGAAGTCGGCTCGTCCTGTATCGCCGAACGGCGCGGGATCGAGATCGTGGACGAGGGCGCGCCGCGCACCGCTTTCATGTGCTTTGGCGACCGCGTCCGCATGGAGGCGCGCACCGAGGACGGGCGCGCGCCCTTCGGCGCGATCGACCAGCGCGTCATCGCCTATCAAGGAGCCTGACCATGACTGACCTGAGCGATTCCGGCCTGCCCTCCGTGCAGCGCGTCGTCACCGGCCATGACGCCGATGGCCGCGCCATCTTCAAGTCGGAAGATGTGACCCCGACGAAGATGATCCCGTCGGGCGACGCGTCCTTCCTGTTGATCTGGACCACCGAGACCGTCCCGGCCGACAATAATGACGAGACGGACGGGCGCGCGCGCGACGCGGGGCTGACGCTCAACAAGGGATCGGTGATCCGGATCGTGGACATGCTGCCGGGCAAGCAATCGCCGATGCATCGCACCAACAGCATCGACTATGGCATCGTCATGGCGGGCGAAGTCGAGCTGGAGCTGGACGACGGCCGAGTGACCACGGTGCGTGAAGGCGGCATCATCATCCAGCGCGGCACCAACCATCTCTGGCGCAACGTCACCGACAAGCCTTGCCGCATCGCCTTCATCCTGATCGAGGCGCCGGCCTATCTGCATGACGGGCAGCCGCTGGCGGAGGACAAGCCGGAAAATCAGACGCAAGCGGCCCGATGAAACTGTTCGACCTGAGCAGCAAGGTGGCGATCGTCACCGGATCGACGCGCGGCATCGGACTGGCCATCGCCCGCGCGTTGCAGGACCATGGCGCGCAGGTCACCCTCTCCAGCGAGAATGCGGAGGATTGCGCGCGCGTCGGGCGCGAACGCGACATGCTGGCCATCCCCGCCGACCTGGCCGACGACACGCAGCTTGCCGCATTGGTCGACGGCACGGTCCGGCATCATGGCGGGCTGGACATCCTGGTCTGCAACGCCGGGATCACCGGGCGACCCGGTCCATTCGCCAGCATCGACATGGACGATTACGACCATGTCATGGCGATCAACCTGCGCAGCCAGGTACGGCTATGCAATCTGGCCCTGCCCCATATCGCCGCGCGCGGCGGCGGAACGGCCATCCTGCTGTCCAGCCTGTCGGGCCTGCGCGGCAATGGCGCGATCAACGCCTATGCGCTGGCCAAGGCGGGGGTGGCGCAACTGGCCCGCAACCTGGCGGTGGAATGGGGACCGCGCAACGTGCGGGTGAACGCCATCTCACCCGGCTTCATTCGCACCGCATTGTCCGCGCCGCTGATCGCGGACACAGCCTTCATGCAGCGGCGCATGGCGATGACGCCGCTGCGCCGCCCCGGCGAGGTGGATGAGGTGGCGGGCGCCGCCCTGTTCCGGGCCGCGCCCGCCGGGGCCTTTGTCACCGGCCAGAATCTGGTGGTGGACGGCGGCACGCTGATTTCCGACGGGAGTTGAACGGCGCGGCGCGCCGTTCAGCCATTATCAGGCGCGTGCAGCGGTGATGATGATTTCGACCTTATAATCTGCGGTCGCGAGCCTGGCTTCGCCGGTGGCGCGGGCCGGGGCGGCGACGTCGGCGATCCAGGCGTCCCAGACGGCGTTCATTTCGGCGAAGTCGGCCATGTCGGCCAGCCAGATGGTCGCACGCAGGATATGCGCCTTGCTGCTGCCGGCGAGGGCCAGCAGGCGGTCGATCTCGTCCAGCGCGAACCGGGTCTGGGCGGTCACGCTGTCGCCTTCGCCGACCTGGCCGGCCAGATAGACGGTATCGCCATGGATGACCGCTTCGCTCATACGCGGGCCGGTTTCGATGCGGGTGATGGTCATGCTCTGTCTCCGTGAATTCAGCGCCGATAGCGCGAGAGCGCCAGGTCGGTGGTTTCGATGTCCGGCCTGGCCCCGCCGATGATGTCGGCGATCACCCGCCCCGATCCGCAGGCCATGGTCCAGCCCAGCGTGCCGTGGCCGGTGTTGAGGAACAGATTGTCGATCGTCGTCGCACCCACCACCGGGGTCGAGTCCGGCGTCATCGGCCGCAGTCCGCTCCAGAATGTCGCCCGCGAAAGGTCGCCAGCGCCGGGAAAGAGCGTACCGACACTATGGTCCAGCGTGTCGCGGCGCGCCTGCGGCAGGTCGTTGGTATAGCCCGACAGTTCGGCCATGCCGCCCACGCGGATGCGGTCGCCCAGCCGGGTGATCGCCACTTTGTAGCTTTCGTCGAGCAGGGTCGATACCGGCGCGGCGTCCGGCTGCACGATCGGCACGGTGATCGAATAGCCCTTTACCGGATAGACCGGCAGGCGCAGGCCGAGCGGCGCGACCAGCAAGGGCGAGAAGCTGCCCATCGCGACCAGATAGGCGTCGCCGCTGACCATGCCCTGATCGGTGACGACATGGCTGATGCGGCCGGCGTCCGTCGCCAGCGCCTGAATATTGCGGCCCAGCAGGAATTGCACGCCGCGCGCCCTGGCCATGTCCGCCAGCGCGTTGGTGAATTTGAAGCAATCGCCGGTTTCGTCATTGGGCAGGCGCAGCCCGCCGACGATCGGCGACCCGCTGGCCGCCAGCCCCGGTTCGGCGGCCAGGCAACCGGCGCGGTCCAGCACTTCGAACGGGACGTTGTCGGCGCGCAGCACCTCGATATCCTTGGCGATGCCGTCGAGCTGCTTTTGTTCCCGGAATAGCTGGAGCGTGCCCCGGCTGCGTTCGTCATAGGCGATGCCGGTTTCCGCGCGCAGCGCGATCAGCCGGTCGCGGCTATATTCCGCCAGCCGGACCATGCGCCCCTTGTTGATGCGATAATCCCGCGCGTTGCAGTTGCCCAGCATCGCGACAATCCAACGCAGCATCGCCATGTCCACATTGGGCCGCAGGATCAGCGGCGCATGGCGCATGAACAGCCAGCGCAGCGCCTTGGCCGGGATGCCGGGCGCCGCCCAGGGCGAGGCGTAGCCGGGGGAAATCTCGCCCGCATTGGCGAAGCTGGTTTCCTGTGCCACGCCGGTCTGGCGATCGACGACGACCACCTCATGCCCCGCCTGCGCCAGATACCAGGCGGATGTGACGCCGATCACGCCGCCACCCAATATGACGATCTTCATGCCTTGCCGCTCCTCTGGTCGGCGACGGCAGCCGGCGCGGGCAGATAGCTGCGCGCATAGCGATGGCCGAGCCGGGTCAATATCTCGTAGCTGATCGTATCCGCCTGCGCCGCGACCACGTCGATCGTCTGGTGCGGGCCGATCAGTTCGACCGGCGCGCCGGGGTAGAGCAGATAATCGGCGATATCGGTGACGTCGATCGCCATGCTGTCCATCGACACCCGCCCGACAATCGGCGCGCGGACGCCGCCGATATAGGCGCTGCCGCGACTGCTGAGGTGACGGGGCCAGCCATCGGCATAGCCCACCGAAATGGTCGCGATATGCGACGGACGATCGCAGCGATGGGTCAGGCCATAGCCGACGCCCGCGCCCGCCGGCACGGTCCGCAATTGCACGATATAGGCGTCGAGCGCGATCACAGCCCGCATAGGATTGGGAGCGGGATCGCCATGCGCCGCGCCGCCATAGAGGGCGATGCCGGCGCGGACCAGATCGCCATGCCGCACGCCCGTCGCCATCGCCCCGCCCGAATTGTCGAGCGACCGCGGCACGCCGGGAAACTGGCTGGCGATCGCGTCGAACCTGTCTCGCTGCTCCCGATTGAAGGCGTCATCCGGCTGGTCGGCGCAGGCGAGATGGCTCATGACCAGGCGCAGGTCGATGCCGTCCAGCAGGTGGGGCTGGTCGCGCAGGATCGTCAGTTCGCCCGGCGTGAGGCCCAGGCGCGACATGCCGCTATCGACCTGGACGACACCGGGCAGCGCGCGGCCCAGCGTGCGGGCGGCCGCGGCCCAGCCATCGATCTGCGCCAGTGAATTGAGCACCGGCACGGCGCCGAGCGCGGCACAGGCAGCTTCGGCGCCGGGCGGCAATCCATTGAGGACATAAAGCGGAACATCCGCCGGCAGATGCGGCTTCAACGCCGCCGCCTCGCACAGATGCGCCACGAAGAAGTGGCGGCACCCCGCCGCCAGCAGGGCAAGCGACACCGGAACCGCGCCCAGGCCATAAGCGTCCGCCTTCACCACGCCGGCCACGCTGGCGGGCGCGACCTGACTCGCAATCAATGCATAATTGGCCACCAGCGCGCCCAGATCGATGCGCAGGGTCGCCGCCGTCCCACCGTCCATGCCATATCCTTTCGACGAGACCATAGTAGATCACGTTTCTTCGAATATCCATTTTATATGCAGGACATTATTCGAACATTTTGGCATGAAGTAACGAATATTCCGTTGGATTCGAACGAATGACCGCCACCCTGGACAATAGCGATCGCGCCATATTGCGCTTGCTGAAACTCGACGCCCGACGCTCCAATGCGGATATCGCCGCGCAGATCGGCCTGTCTCCATCCGCCTGCCACCGGCGCATCAAACAGTTGGAGGCCGGTGGTTATATCCGCGGCTATACACTCGTCGCTGGCGGGCGCGACGAAACCGCCATGGTCAATGTGCTGGTCCAGGTGACGCTGGACCGGCAGACCGACGATTTTCTCGCCCGGTTCGAACATGCGGTACGGCAATGTCCCGAAATCCGCGAATGCTTCCTGATGACAGGTGCGGTCGACTATTGGTTGCGGGTGGAGGCGGACAGCGTCGACGCCTATGAGCGCATCCATGGCGAAATCCTGTCACGCCTGCCCGGCGTGACCCGGATCAATTCCAACATCGCCATGCGCGACGCGCTCCGCCCCCGCCGCAGCAAGGGATGATGCAGGGACTGACAGACCGGCCGGCGCTAACGCGCGTCTATGACCATCATGACCGCGGTCATGCACAGCGCCACCGGGCAGCCTGTCCAGGCAATGAGCTTCGGCCGGACGACCCAGCCTCTATGGCCCAACACCGGGAAACCGGCGAAGGGGGCACCGCCGGTCCTGTCCGTACCGCAAGCCCGCGCCGGGCCTGTTCGTCGCGCCGGTCGAGATGCGGATCACGTCCAGGAGGTGAACGGTCACACCACTCCCGACGCGTCCCACCTCGACCCGGCCCGCAGGTCTTGCGACTATCAACGCTGCGCGAATTGCGCCGCGGGCTTGTGGCTGATGGTGAGGCCATCCTGCGCCCATTCGCCCTTGCTGCGGCACCGGATGACGGGGATCAGCGAACCGGTTACGGTTTCCTTGAAGCAATAGCGATCGGTCCTGGCATCGTAGGTCACCTTGGCGGCGCCGAAACTGCCCTGCGCCTGCGCGAACGCGGGCGTGCTGGCGGCCGAAACGGCGACGGTGGCTACGGCGACGGCGGCGATGAATGCGATGGTTTTCATGATGATGTCCTTCCCTGATTTTCTGGCAGGAACCTGCTTGCAGGCCCTGCCCACCACTTTGCAGAAAGCGTGCCAATTCAGGGAAAGCGCTGAAATTGTGCCTCGTCCCGATCGACGTCGGGATTGAAGTTGTTAAATAAACCCGTTTATTGGGATTTGTCGTCAATCTTTCGGTAATTTTTCAATGATCCTGAGCATTCGCTTGTCACGCGACCGCGCGGCCATCATCCCGCACATCGTCGGGACCGCAAAATTGCACCTGCGCTTTCCCTTTGGCCTTGGATCGATAAAGGGCCGCGTCCGCACATCCCATCAACCTTTCCAGGTCAACGCCATGCTGGGGCGCCAGGGCGATGCCGATGCTGACGGAAATGCGCATCGGCGTCCCGCCGATGACATAGGGCTCGCTCAATTGCCGGATCACCCTTCGCGCGAGCAGTTCGGCCTGATCGACATGTTGCACATGGGACTGGACAAGGAGAAATTCGTCGCCGCCCAGCCGCGCTGCGACATCCTCCGTCCGGATGGCCGAGGTCAATCGATCGGCGACCTCCACCAGCATCCTGTCGCCGACGGGATGGCCATATTGATCGTTGATCGCCTTGAACCCGTCCAGGTCGAGATAATGAATGGCGAGTTGGCTCGTCGCATGGGCAACCTTGAGGCTGGCCTGAAAGGATTCACGCAGGAGCAGCCGGTTCGGCAGGCCCGTCAGCGGATCGAAGCGCGCGAGCTTGGCCAGATCATGCTTGGCTGTGAGATGTTCGACCGAAGACCTGTAAAGGTGGCGCGCCGACGCGAGACTCATCGACCCCACCATGATGAGGAGCAGGCCTTCGAGCGCGAAAAATTCCGCGTGCAACCTCTCGCCATAGGCGCTGACGGAATGGGCGAACATCGCCGCGGCGACGGGCAGCACCGCCAGCGACACGCTGATCGCGCATAAAGTCGGCCGGCTGGCGTTGCGCGACACGATGCCCGCACCGAAGGTGAAGACCAGGCTGACCGTCGCAAGATGCACGATCGGTTCGTGCGCCACCAAGGCGCGCACGTTCAGGGCGGCGATCAGCAGCGCGAAAATATAGGCGAGGATGGCGTAACGCCCTTCCCAGCGTGACAGTTGCGCGACGTCCTGATCTGCGCCGCCAGCGCCGTGATAGGCGCGGATCAGCAGAACGCGCCCGACGGTTACGGCGATTGCCGCGGCGGTCAGGATGAATATCCACCCATCCTGCCACTTGATGTAGATGAGCACCCCCACCAGCGCATAGAGAATGCCAAAGCCTATGATCGGCGCAGTCATGGTGAAAAGGGTGGAGACGAGGTCGCGATAGACCGCATCAGGCAAAGCGGACACGGCTGCATGGCCGAACAAAGTCCGCGCCGGTCGCCTGCCGCCCATCTTCCGCCTTCTCTCCATCCCGCCCTTCTTCGACAGGAAAGTTAATAGTTCCCTATCTATACGACGAGACGAGGCCGACACCGGCCATAGAGGCAGCGATGCTTTCCGCCATCGGCGACCGACGGGCCGCGTCAGGTTCCGGCGCGATGCATCGCTTCGGCCCGCAGCTTCAACGCCTTTGCGGTATCGTTGAAAGCGCGCGTCACCCATGGTCCGCAAAACCGCATGACATGGATGCCATTGGGACCGGTGAAAGCATCGGTCGACTGGTAGCGGCAGGAATCCGGCCCCAGCGGCGTAATCATCTGGTCTCGCCGCGCCGGATAGGGCCAGGCTTCCGTATCCGGCAATTCCCAGGACAGCAGCGCACCTGGCTCGAACGCACAGATATATTCGCAATTGGGCGCCAGGCTGCCGGGGTCGGGATAATTCACCAAGCGCATATGGACCGCAGCGCCCATCTCCAGCGTCGATTGCGCCCAGACACAAAAGGGGTTCCATTCGCCATAGCGCGACATGTCGGTCAATATGTCCCACACCAGCATTGCCGGCGCCGCTATCTCCACCGGGTCGGATGCCACCTGGATCGACGGATCATAAAGGGCAAAGGGATTGTAAGGCGGTGCCATCTTTCTGCTCCGATTTTATGTCATTTTTTGATATATTGCTGTTGATATACATATAATTTAGTATCACCCAATACGCATATTGAAAATATGTTCCGGCCTCATGCATCAATCGAAACAGCATTGCCAGCATCTGCGATTTCCCGGTGGCGGGCGCCAGATAGGCGGCGCCACATGCTCGCTACCCCTGTCCGGTTCACAGGGCCGCGGATAGTCGATGCACGGCTCATGCCGCGGGTGCCCGGACGGACATATCCATGCAGGCGATCGGCATGATCTTGCGAACCTCATGAAAAGAAGCATATATATGAATATATATTCATATTAATCAATATTGCGTATTATAATGATATTTTTATCACGCATTATATCAATTAATTCTTGCGCATATCTTGGGCGATCGGCTAGGCAGCGCGATATCAAGGCCAAAGATGGCAGCGATGGGAGAGCGGACATGACGGGACGGATGCAGGGCAAGGTGGCGATCGTCACCGGTGGCGCGCGGGGCATGGGCGAGGCGACCTGCCGCCTTTTCGCCAGGGAGGGCGCGATCGTCGTCGTCGCCGATCTGCTGGAGGCGGAAGGCGCCGCGCTGGCGGCCGACATCGGCGGGGATGCGATGTTCGCGCGGCTGAATGTCGCGGAGGAGGGTGACTGGATCGCGCTGGTTGATGCCGTT